>SVIY01000009.1 GCA_015069265.1 Clostridiales bacterium | reverse complement strand
TACTCATCGAGGTCGATATCTGCAACTTCTTCTGAAATGTGCTCTATATTTTCTTCCGCTTTTAACTTTTCTGTGATATATTCTGAAAACTTTTCTCTATCAACCGCCAAAGCGTTGCCGGCAGGAACTCTGAACTTATCCGCCGCCTCTATAACGAGCGAACCTAAAATTCGCATTTCCTCTTTTAAGAGTCCTGCTGCGTTGCCGTACACGTCGTTGCTCTTTAATGAGTTTGAGCAGACGAGTTCAGCATAATTATCACTCGTGTGCGCGGGTGTTTTCTTAAAAGGCTTGATATCGTAAAGTTCTACCTTTATTCCTTTTTTCGCGAGATAGTAAGCGCACTCCGCTCCTGCTAGCCCTCCGCCTATTACTTTAACCTTTTGCATTTTTAACGTATTTACATTTCTTGGACGAACATTTTACTTCGCCCTCGACGTTGATTAAATAGCTTCCACACTCTGGACACTTTTCACCCGTGGGGATATCCCAACTCATAAACTTACAGTTGGGGTATTGAGAACAACCGTAGAATACCTTTCCTCCTCGGCTAGTCATCTTCTTGGTGGGGTTTCCGCACTCCGGACAAACGCCCACGCTTTCGGTCATGCTTACCGTGTTCTTACATCTCGGATAATTCGAGCATGCGAGGAACTTACCAAACTTACCCTCTCTTTCCACCATCATTGCGCCACATTTAGAGCAAATCTTATCTGTGGGGATAACCACTTTTTCGTTGACCGCTTTAATGTTTTGGCATTCGGGATAATTTGAGCAAGCGTAATAGTTGCCGTATCTTCCACTGTTTATTATCATCGGTGCACCGCACTTGTCACACAAAACGTCGGTCACTTTGGAGTTTTTAAGTTGTTTTTCAAACGGACGGTAAAAATCGGCAATTAGCTTTTTCCAATCTCTACCACCCTCTCCTATATCGTCGAGCGCCGTTTCCATTCTTGCTGTAAAGGAAATATCCATAATATTAGAAAAGTACTTAACCAAAAAGTCTATTAGTTCGTAACTTATTGGGTTGGGAACGAGATATTTCTTTTCCTTGCTGACGTACTCGCGCTTTTTATCAGACAACTTCGCCATAATGGTAGCGTAAGTAGACGGTCTGCCAATGCCCTTGTCTTCCATGCTTTTAATAAGCGTTGCTTCGGTATATCTTGTGGGCGGTTTAGTAAACTTTTGTTCTTTGGTAAGTTTTTTAAGTGCAAGTGCCTGCCCGTCTTTTAAGGGTGGCAAGAGTGAATTTCCGCTCTCGTCGTCTTCCTCTTTTTTAATATCGTCGTAAACTGCGGTAAAGCCCTTAAACACCAAGGTTTTACCACTAGTCTTTAAGGTGTAATCGTTTGCGCCGACCTCAACGGACACCGCGTCGTATTTTGCTTCGGACATTTGCGAAGCAATAAATCTATCGTAAATTAGTTTGTATAGTCTGTATTGATTTTTGTCGAGCAAGTCTTTCATGCTCTCTGGCGTTCTTCTAACGTCTATCGGACGAATTGCCTCGTGAGCGTCTTGCGCGTCTTTTTTGGAGCGATATACGTTGGGTTTTGACGGAACGTATTCTTCGCCATAGTTGGCTTTAATATAGTCAAGCGCGCTCTTTTGTGCCTCTGCAGAAATTCTAACAGAGTCCGTTCTCATATAGGTAATGAGCGCGATGTGACCTTTTGGCGTTTCAACACCTTCGTAAAGGCGTTGAGCAATCTGCATAACCTGGGGTGCGGTAAGATTTAACTTTATAGAACCGTCCTGTTGAAGTGTACTAGTGATGAACGGAGGTAGCGCGTGCGATTTTACCAAAGATTTTTTAACGCTCTTTACCGTAAAGTTTGCGCTCTTTAATTCCTGTTCAACTGCACTTGCCTCGTCTGCATTTGCAGGTTTATATTTCTTGCCCGCCTTTTCTACGAGCAAAACCTTAAACTCTCCGCCCTCTTCAGGACGAACGTCCGCTTTTAAGTTCCAATATTCTTGTGGCTTAAACGCTTGTATTTCCCTTTCTCTGTCAACGACCATTTTGAGTGCAACTGATTGAACTCTTCCTGCCGAAAGGTTTTCGTTAAGCCTTGAAGATGCTGCAGGTGAAATACTATAACCTACGATTCTGTCTAAAACGCGTCTTGCTTGTTGCGCGTCAACGAGGTTCATATCAATTTTTCTCGGTGATGCGAGCGCATTTTTTACCGCGCGTTCGGATATTTCGTTAAAAACAATTCTGTTCTCCGCGTTCTTGTCGAGTTCTAATACTTCGGCAAGGTGCCACGAAATTGCCTCTCCCTCTCTATCAGGGTCGGTTGCGAGAAAGACTCTGTCCGCTTTTCTTGCGCTATCGGAAAGTCTTTTTATATCTTGCTTTTTCTCCACTGCAACGACGTAATGAGGTTCAAAATTGTTGTTGATACTAACGCCCATATAATTGACGGGCAAATCTCTTATATGCCCTTTGGACGCGTCTACCTTATAATCGCCTTTCAAAAATTTCTCAATAGTCTTTGCCTTGTGTGGTGACTCTACTATAATTAATTGCATTATGCCTCCAAATCGTTTCTGTTAAGTCCGTATATGTTACCGCTTCTTACTACCACGCCCTTAATTTCCAAAACGGAAAGTAAAGGTGTCAATATATAAGCTTGTTTCCCTGTTATTACGGCAAGTTTTTCAATGTGCTTTTGCCCGTCGGAAAGTGCCGTTACTATTTCCTTTTCTTCCTCTGTTAAAGAAAGTTCTGTTTTTTCTTTTACCGATTTATTGTAAAACTCCAACAAATCGTCCGGGCTGTCGGTAAGTATAGCGCCACTTTTAATGAGTTCGTTACAACCTGCGCCCGAAGCCACTCCTACGCTATACGGAATTGCAAACAAATCTTTTCCGTACTCTACCGCATATTCTGCCGTGTGCATAGTTCCGCTCTTTATTCCTGCACTCACAACAAGAGTGCCGACTGACAGTCCCGCTATGATTCTGTTTCTTATTGGAAAGTGGAAAGGCATTGGCTTGACCTCTGGTGGATGTTCGCTTATTACCACGCCAACCTCTGCAACCTTTTCCATTAAATCGGTATTGCTTTTAGGATAGATATTGTCAAATCCACCTGCTATAACCGAAATGACTTTTGCGCCTTTTTCAATAGCCTTTTGCAGTACCGCACTATCCACGCCCTCGGCAATACCCGTCACGGGTACAAAACCTGCGTCAATGATGCTTTCGGTATACCTTTCTGCAAGGCTTATTGAGAGTGGCAAACACTTTCTGCTACCCACTATTGAAAAACATTCTTGCGATAAAATACTCTCGTCGCCTTTGACGTACAAAACAAGTGGTGGACAAGGAGTATTCATTAACGTTTCGGGATAGCCCTCCGACTCAATGGTAATAGCGGTAATTTCGCGCTTATTGAGTCCGTCTAAAACGTATTGAAAATATTCGTTTTGAGCGGAGGTGATAAGCGTTCTAAACTGATTTTCACCAATCAATGCTACTATACTCTGCTCCTCGCTCTTTAATACCGAACGTATTTCGCTTTTGCCGTTTATTAAGTTAAATATCTCGCGTTTGCTTTTATAGTCAAGTCCTATAAAACTATCTAGCCAAAGCAAACAGAGTTCACTGTTCGTATATTTCATAAATTATGAATGTCTGTAACTTATAGCCTCTAAAATATGCTCTGCTTTTATGTCGTCGTAAAGCGACATATCCGCAATAGTTCTTGCAACCTTTATTATTCTTGAACGCGCTCTCGGTGATAAATGTAAAGATTCGTAAGCGGTCTTTAAGAGCTTTTCGCAATCTTCTGAAAGACGGCAGTACTTTTTGATATGTTTTTCGCCCATATCCGCGTTTGTCAATATTCCGTCTTCCTTAAATCTCTCTTTTTGAATTAGTCTTGTTCTATTAACCCTTTTCCTAACAACTTCCGAAGTTTCCGACTGCTCGTCCGCAACGAGTTCGGTATACTTAACCTCGTCAACCTGTACTTGCAAGTCTATTCTGTCTAGAAGCGGGCCTGAAAGCTTTGCTTTATATTTTGCTATTTGCGATGGCGTACAAGTACATACCTTTTCTGCCGAACCGAAGTTTCCACACGGACACGGGTTCATGCTTCCGCAAAGGATAAAGTTTGCGGGATAATTTACACTCCCCGTCGCTCTAGAAATTGTTATTTCTCCATCCTCAAGCGGTTGGCGTAGCGCTTCTAAAGTAGAGCGGTTATATTCGGGCATTTCGTCGAGGAACAACACGCCGTTATGCGCAAGACTTATCTCGCCAGGGCGAAGTGTTTGTCCACCACCCGTCATTGCAACGGTGGTTGCTGTGTGGTGCGGGCTTCTAAACGGACGGGCAAAAACTATACCGTCCGAATCTTTTACGATTCCTGCAACCGAATGTATCTTGGTCGTTTCAAGCGCCTCTTCCTCTGTCATATCGGGCATTATCGTGGGAATACACTTTGCAAGCATTGTCTTTCCCGTTCCTGGTGCGCCGACAAACAACAAATTGTGTCCGCCGGACACCGCAACTTCCAAAGCGCGCTTTGCTACAGCTTGACCTTTAACGAGCGAAAGGTCGGTATCGTACACGTTTTTACTAACCCTTGCTTGATAGTCGTGCTTTTTAATCGGGTCAACAATTTTTAGTCCTGACAAGTGGTCGACAACGTCTTTTAAGTTCTCTATTGCATAAGCTTCTATGCCGTCCACAAAGGAAGCTTCCTTTTCGTTGTCCTTGGGAATTATAAACTTTTTATACCCCTCTCCAAATGCGGAAATTAGCATTGGGAGAACGCCGTTAATTCTTCTTAAACTTCCGTCGAGGGAAAGTTCGCCGAGGAATACCGTTCCGTCCGTATCAGCAATGAGTTGGGCGCTAGCTTTAAGAACGCCAACTGCAATAGCGAGGTCTAGCGCAGAGCCTTCCTTTTTAACGTCGGCTGGAGCGAGGTTTGCAGTGAGTCGTCTTGTGGGCATACTTCTACCGCTGTTTTTAATCGCAGAGCGAACGCGCTCTTTAGACTCTTTGACCGCAGTGTCGGCAAGTCCAACTATTTCAAAAGCGGGCAAGCCGTTATTAACGTCAACTTCAACGCTGACGGGAACGCCTTTTAATCCCATTAAAGTATAAGACGAAATCTTTGCTATCATTTTTCCTCTTTCGTAGAAGACATACTCCCACTATATTTTGCTATTATATTATTATATATTATTTTAATTTAAAAGTAAACGTTTTAGCAAAAAAATAATAACAAAAAAAGAACTTACCGAAAAATACGGTAAGTCCTTGATTTTTTGAGGTTATTATCTTGCCATTTCTTTTACTTTTGCAGCCTTTCCGGTTCTTGCTCTCAAGTAGTAGAGTTTAGCACGACGTACTTTACCACGTCTTACAACTTGGATATCTGCAACTTTCGGCGAGTGGATGGGGAAAGTCTTTTCAACGCCAACACCGAAAGAAATTCTTCTTACGGTAAAGGTTTCGGAAATACCGCCGTGTTTTCTTGCGATAACGATACCTTCGAACGCTTGCAATCTTTCTCTGTCGCCTTCGATAACCTTGACCATAACCTTAACGGTATCACCAACGTTAAATTCGGGAATACTTGTCTTTACGTTTTCTTGATTGATAGCTTCAATAATGCTACTCATTTTGCTTTTACCTCCGTTTATTATAAGCGTTCATTGTCATACTTTTAATTATTTTTTATTGTTCCTAATGCAAGAGGAACGCCCAAAGCGTTTTATATAATACCATATTTTTTTGCCGTTGGCAAGCGTTTTTACATAGAAAAAGCATCAAAAATATGATTTATTTCACCTTTTTCAATTTCCACCACGTCAAACCTACAATTAGCGTCCGATTGACCCTCTCTCATCAAATAATCGGTGGCAATTCTAAAGTATTTTTCTCTTTTTTTGTAGTCAACCGCCTCGCTCGGTGCACCGTATCCGTCCCCCGAACGCGTTTTAACTTCGACAAAAACGATAGTGTCGCCGTCTTTTGCGATAATGTCAACTTCGCCAAAATGCGACCTGTAATTCGTCTTAACGATTTTGTAGCCTTTAGCCCTTAAAAACTCTGCGGCTTTTTCTTCGCCTACTCTACCCAGAAATTTTTTATAAAAGTTTTTCTGTGCAATCTGCAAGGTCCTATCTCCTTGATTTTTTCTATATGCGCTTTCGTGCCATACCCCTTATGCTTTTCAAAGCCGTATTCACAAAATTCCTTTGCGTACTCTACCATAAGGTTATCTCTATAAACTTTTGCAACGATAGACGCGCAACCTATCGTATAGCTGTTAAGGTCGCCCTTTACTATGTACTCCGCATTGATGGGAAGATGGGTGTCAACCCCGTCTACGAGCGTTATATCGGGCTTTATCGACAAATTTTCCACCGCTTTTGTCATGCACTCTTTAACTGCGTTTAAGATGTTTATGCGGTCTATTTCCTCTTGGGAAATCTCAAAAATCGAATAGGCAATCGCCTTTTCCTTTATCTCTTTAGCGAGTGCTTCGCGCTTCTTTTCGGTGAGTTTCTTACTATCGGTAACCCCCTCTATAAGCGCGTCTAACGGCATTATAACGGCACAGCACACCACGGGACCAGCAAGCGGACCTCTACCAACTTCATCCACTCCTGCAACGTACTTACAGCCATTTTCTATATGTTTTCTTTCGTATAACAGTTTATCCATATCAATCGAGAATAATCTTTCCTATTCTTCCCTTTCTAAAATCGTCTATAATCGCCGTTGCGCACCTATCGTAGTCAAACTCGTTACCGCGCCTTAAAAAGCCTCTGCGAACGCATATAGCGTTAAACAGTTCAAGCGTTTCCACGTCTAAATTTTCAATGCCGTACTTTGCTTTAAGAAGTTCGGGGTATTTTTCTTTAAGCTCGGCTAGAAGTTCGTAAGCGAGGTCGTTAAAGTCAATATTCGCGTCGTTCATACTACCTATATAGGCAAGGTGTTTAGCGAGAGTCTGGTTTTCAAACGCAGGTGGCATAGTACCGGGAGTGTCGAGCAATTCTAACTCGCGAAGTCTTACCCATTGCTTTCCTTTGGTAACCCCTGCTTTGTTGCCTGTAACCGCTTTTTTGCCACCGCAAAGCGCGTTGATTATAGTAGATTTTCCCGTGTTGGGAATTCCTGCTACCATTATTCTTATAGGCTTAAACACGCCTTTAAGTTTATTTCTTTCAAGCTTTTCTTTTAGCAGCCCGAAAATTCTAGAATACAACAAATCGACTGCGCGCTTATCCATTGCGCTGACAGCCACCGTCTCTTTTCCTTCCTCCGAAAACTCTGCTACCGTTCTTTTAACGTCTTGAACGTTTACGAGGTCGGTCTTATTGAGTACGTACAGTACTTTTTTGTTGTTAAAAAGTTTCGCGAGTTTTTCATTGAGCGATGCTCTGGGGGCGCGCGCGTCCAGCACTATCATAACGCCGTCCACCGACTTTAAGTTTTCCTCCATCATTCGCATCGCCGCGGTCATATGCCCGGGAAACCACTGTAAATGTTGCATATTTATTCCTTGTTTAAGAGGTCGGGACGATTTTTCAAAGTAATTTCCTTTGACTTTTTCTCCCTCCACTCGTCTATTTTTCCGTGATGTCCGCTAATCAAAACGTCGGGCACTTTAAGTCCCATAAATTCTTGCGGACGAGTATAGTGCGGATATTCAAGCATTCCGCTTGCAAAACTTTCTTGTTCTAACGACTGCTCGTTTATAACGCCGTCAACGTATCTTGCAACCGCGTCAACAACCGCCATTGCAGGAATTTCACCGCCCGTTAAAACAAAGTCGCCAATCGACAATTCCTCGTCTATAAAGAGGTCTAAAACCCTTTGGTCTACCCCTTCGTAGTGTCCGCAAAGAAGAAGCAAATGCTCATCCTTGCTATATTCTAATACTATCTTTTGATTAAAAGTTCTGCCCTTTGGGGACATATAAACGCGCCTTGCAGTATGGTCGGGGTCAACCGCCTCTATTGCGCTCGCAATAGGTTGTGGCATCATAACCATACCTGCACCGCCACCGAATGGCGTATCGTCGCATTTTTTGTGTTTGTCTAAAGTGTAATCTCTAATATCGATTACGTTGATTTGAAGTTTTCCGCCGTCAACCGCTCTACCTATTATGCTTGTCTGTAAGGGTGCGAACATCTCTGGGAAAAGGGTAAGTATATCAATCTTCATAGCAGGAAACCTCTCCAAGTCTTTTCTTATCCACCGTAATAGTTTTATTCTCTACGTCAACCTTTATGGTTAAATCCTTTAAGAAAGGAAAGCGCAACACTCTGCCGTCTATCGTTTGCACGGTAAAAATATCGGTACGAGCAGACGTGACGTCAGTAACCTCTCCGACCTTTTGACCGTCCTCGGTAACAATAGCGCAACCGATTACGTCTACGATAAAATATCTCCCTTCTTCAAGGGGGATTGCGTTATCTCTCGTGACGCGCAAAAACTTACCGCGGAAAGATTCCGCAAGCGTTCTGTCGGCTATTCCAGAGAGGCAAATTATAACCATACCGCCACCGATTACCGACCTTAAAACGCGATAATTCTTGTCGTCGATTATAACCTCTTTTAAGTTTTTGAAGCGGTTAATATCGTCTGTTAAGGGTTGAACTTTAAGTTCACCCCTAATGCCTTGTGGCTTGACGATAATACCGATTTTAAGTGTGTTTTCCATAATTTAAAGGGAAGAAAACGGGGAAATTATTTATTTTCCCCGCGTTCAACTATTTCGATATTATATTTTTTGCCCTCTTTCATAGAACCAGCGCGGACTAAAGTGCGGAGCGCCTTTGCAATCTTGCCTTGGCGACCGATTACTTTACCCATATCGCTCTCCGAAAGGGTAACCGTTACCGAAACGTTTTTGCCGTTTTCAACCACGTCGTATTCAATCTCGTCGGTCTTTTCAGCAAAACGGTTTATAACGTATTTGATGAGTTCTAACATATCCGCTCCTTATATCTAATTATTTAGAAGATTTGCGGACCTTGGTTTTTGCGGGCGAAAGTTTGGTGGGCTTCGGAATAATTCCCTTGTTTACGAGTATGTTCTTAACGGTATCGGTGGGTTGAACACCTTTAGCAAGCCAATCTTTTGCCTTTGCTTCGTCAACTACGATTTCTGCAGGAACGGTGGTAGGATTATAGTGACCTACTTTGTCAATATATGCTCCATCTCTTGCGTTTCTCGAATCGGTTACAACGATACGATAGAAGGGGGATTTTTTGTCGCCCATTCTGGTTAATCTCATTTTTACTGCCATTGTTCTGTTTCTCCTTGTATATTATTAAAATTTAAACATTCTATTGTTTTTCATTTGTTTCATCATGAGTTTGGTCTGTTCAAACTGCTTCAATACCCTATTGACCTCTTGAACACTCGTTCCACTACCCATTGCAATTCTGTTCTTTCTCGACGAGTTGATAATCTGTGGATTTTCCCTCTCGCGCATCGTCATCGACTGAATAACCGCTTTCATTGAGAGCATCTTCTTTTCGTCGATGTCCTCTTCTCTAACTTTAAGCTTTCCGCCCATGCCAGGAAGCATTGCAAGTATATCTTTTATACCACCCATTTTGTTCATGGTTTCAAACTGGGTAAGAAAATCGTCCAAAGTAAAGGAATTCTCCCTAAACTTTTTCTCCATTTTCTTCGCCTGCTCTTCGGTAACCGCTTCTTGCGCCTTTTCAATAAGCGACAATACGTCGCCCATGCCGAGAATTCTATTCGCCATTCTATCGGGATAGAAAGGCTCTAAATCACCGAGTTTTTCTCCAACCGAGCAGAACTTAATCGGCTTTCCAGTAACCGCTTTCATTGAAAGGGTTGCACCGCCTCTCGTGTCGCCGTCAAGTTTGGTTAAGACTAAACCGGTAACTTCCAATCTCTTATTAAATGTATCCGCAACTTCAACGGCAACTTGACCGGTCATCGAGTCTACTACGAGCAAGATTTCCGAAGGGTTAACTTCCTCTTTAATCTTTTCAAGTTCCTTCATCAAGTCTTCATCTATCTGAAGTCTACCTGCCGTGTCGATAATTACCGTATCAAACCCGTATGATTTAGCGTGCGCAACGCCCTCTTTTGCTATTTTTATCGGGTTGCCTTGTCCCTTTTCAAAAACCGTACAACCTGCCTTTTCACCAACTACTTTTAATTGGTTGATTGCTGCGGGGCGGTACACGTCACACGCGACGAGCAAGGGTTTTCTTCCCTGCTTTTTAAGTAGCATACCGAGTTTTCCAACCAAGGTGGTTTTACCTGCACCTTGAAGTCCCGCCATCATTATAACCGTGGGAGGATTGGGTGCGGTTATAAGCTTATTGTTAGCACTGCCCATAAGAGCAATGAGTTCTTCATTAACAATTTTTATAACTTGTTGAGTGGGGTTAAGATTTTTTAGTATCTCTTGCCCAACCGCACGCTCACTCACCTTGGAAACGAATTCTTTTACGACGGAAATATTAACGTCCGCCTCTAAAAGCGCAATTCTAACCTCACGCATCGCAGTCTTAATCTCAAGTTCGGTAAGTCTGCCGTGCTTTGTGAGTTTGGAAAAAATATGATTAAGTTTTTCGGAAAGTCCTGAAAAAAGTGCCATTATTCCCCTATAATATCAGTTATTTCTTTGGATAATTCGGAATTTACACCGAGAAGTTTTTCGGCAATTCCTTTAAGCTTAACGTTTTTTTCTTTTAGTTTTAACAACTTTTCATACCCGTCAAGTTTGGTTTTAACACTCTTTATCGCCATATAAACGTTTTGGCGAGTATTACCGTCAGGCTCTGCTATCTCCGACAACGATAAGTCGTAATAATAGTGTGAGCGAAACAGTTCCCTTTGCCTCTCTGTTAAAAGCCCTTGATAAAGTTCAAAAAGTTCAACGTACCTTAAATCTTTTTCCATAATAAAAACGAGGGTGTAAAACAAATTTGCTTTACACCCCGTATTATACACGTATAAAATTTTCTTGTCAAGCGTTTTTAACGCATAATACTAACTTTTAAAATATAGCTTCGACGAACTCTTTTGCGTCAAAATCTTCGATGTCGTCGATTTTTTCGCCCGTACCAACGTACACGACGGGTACTTCTAGCTCATATGACAGTGAAATTATAAAACCACCTTTTGCCGTTCCGTCAAGCTTGGTTAATACTATTCCGTCAATCCCCACTGCTTCATTGAAAACTTCTACCTGGTTATAAGCATTCTGCCCCGTGGTAGCGTCGAGTACAATGAGTTTATAGTAGTTTGCGTCAGGATATTCGCGTTTTGTTACTCTATCCATCTTTTTGAGTTCTTCCATAAGGTTGGACTTAACGTGAAGTCTTCCCGCAGTGTCCACTATAAGCACGTCCGTCTTTCTTGCCTTGCACGATTCGATAGCGTCAAACACGACTGCTGACGCGTCCGCGCCCTCGGAGTGCTTAACTATTCTAACCTTTGCCCTATCCGCCCAAACGGAAAGTTGGTCGGCAGCTGCAGCACGGAAAGTGTCGCCAGCAGCGATAGTAACGCTCTTTCCCTCTTTTACAAACTTGTTTGCAAGTTTACCGATAGTCGTCGTTTTGCCAACGCCGTTAACGCCTACAATCATTATCACCGCAGGGGTTTTAATCTCAAGTTTATCAGCGTAATCAAGCGTTTCAAACAACTCTTGTTTTAAGAGTGAAACCACGTAATCTTTGTCTTTGCACTTTTCTTTTATTGCGGTATCGCGAATTTCATCGACGATTTCCATTGTCGTTTTAACCGATACGTCGGACGATATCAAAATGTCTTCCAAATCATCGTAAAAATCTTCGCCAATTCTATCCCTTGCAAAGAGTTCTCCGAGTTTTTTTGAAATTCCGTCACGCGTTTTTGAAAGTACGCTTTTAAGTTTTCCGAATAATCCCATTTTTCACCTAAATTTATGCTAGAGTCTGGTCGCCTGTAATATCCGCAACGTCAGAAAGTTTAACCGATACCATTTTGGAAACGCCCTTTTCTTGCATGGTAACACCGAATAGCGCGTCCGCAAGTTCCATAGTCGGCTTTCTGTGCGTTATAACGATAAATTGCGTGTCTTGGCTAAACTTCTTTAAGTATCTTGCAAACCTATCTACGTTCGCCTCGTCAAGAGCCGCTTCAATTTCGTCAAGCACGCAGAAAGGCATTGGGCGAAGTTTTAGTATTGCAAATAGTATTGCGATTGCGGTAAGCGCTTTCTCGCCACCCGATAAGAGTGAAAGCTTTTGTAGTTTCTTTCCCGGGGGTTCTGCAACGATTTCTACGCCTGCCTCTAACCTATCGTCCACTTCGGAGTAGTCCATTTGAAGCATTGCTCTACCACCGCCGAATAGTTCCTTAAATATTCTTTGGAAGTTTTCGTTAATCTTGGTAAAGCCCTCGTCAAACTGCGTAAGCATTTCGCTCTTGATTTTGTCGATTGCTTCTTGGAGGTCTTTTTCTGCTTTTTCGAGGTCCTCTTTTTGAGTGGTCATCTCCTCGTAGCGTTCTTTAAGAGCCTTTGAGTCCTCTATTGCGGTGGCGTTTATAGCACCGAGAGAACTACGCTTTTTACGTATTCTATTGATTTCCGATTCACCAAAAGATGCGTCGTAATTTTCCGCACGGCATTTAACCGCAGTTTCATACGTTTCTTGATAATCTTCCCAAATGCTCTGTTGCAAGTATTCGAGGTCGGAGTCGATTTTAGCAAGCGCGATTTCTTCAGCGTGTTTTTTCTCGGAAAGTTCTGTTATAGCGTTTGTTAAATATTGTTTCTTTTCGTCGTTGCGGTTTAGTTTCTCACGAAGTTCGGACTTATTCTTTTCGATATCTTCGATTTTAGCACGAATACCGTTAATGTAGTCTTGTTCGGCTTTAGTAAGCGCAATCTTTTCTTGGTCGCGACGGAGTTCTTCGATAATTCCCTCTGCGCCCTCATTGCTCTTTTTAAGTCCTTTGTTCGAATTCTCTGCTTCAGTAATAACGCCCGATAAACGCGTGTTTTCCGCGTTGAGCGCGGTAATTGAACCTTTGAGTTCGGTAATCTTTACTTGGATTTCCGTGCTCTCGCCAGCGAGTTGGTCGCGCTCCTTTTTAAGCGCGTCATATTCTGCCTGATGCTTATTTGCAGTCTCGGTAGCGCTCGTTCTTTCAGCCTCTAGCTTTGCACCACCCATGTGAACCGCTTGATAATCGGCATCGAGTTTTTCAATACGTACCTTAACGTCTTCGATAAGGTCGGTGGTATTTTCTATGCTTTGACCGAGTTCAGAAAGCGATTTTTCAGCAACCGCCTGTTTTTCTCTTTCAACGAGAATTTGTTGACGTTTGCCGTTATACATATCGCCGAGGAGTGTGAGCGAGTCAAGCGCTTTGTCGCGCTTCTTTTCCAATTCTACCTTTTCCGCCTTGATAGAATCCATCTCCGCTCTCTTTTTCTTTAACTGTTCGGCATTGTCCTCAATTTTTCTATCGCTTGACAAAAGACCAACGGTATCAGTTCTTCTAGAACCACCCGTCATCGCACCCTGCGTAGTGAACACGTCGCCGTCAAGCGTAACCATCTTAAATGCAAAACGGTATTTATCAGCAATGCGAGTTGCATTTTGCAAAGTGTCCACGATAAGCGTGTTTCCGAGCAAGTTAGATATTACGTTTTCATACTGCTTATCATAACTTACAAGCTCGTTAGCAACGCCTAGCGCCCCTTGTTCTTTAAGCGCCAAGGTAACTTGAACGCTCTGCTCTCTAGGCTTAACAGAGGTTATCGGAAGGAAGGTAATTCTTCCCAAACCGTTTACTTTTAAGTATTCAATCAAGTATCTAGCATCGTCCGGAGTTGCCGTAACGACGTTCTGTGCAGCGGCTGCAAGTGCCGTTTCTAGCGCGATATCGAACTTTTTGTCGCTCTTAATAAGTTCTGCGACAACGCCCTTTATTCTGCGCTTTAATTCGCCGTTCTGCTTTGCCTTGTTCAAAAGGTTTTTAACTGCAGGAGCATAGCCCTCGTAATTGTCTTTAAGCGCTTTGTAGAAGTTGTCTTTGGTTACGAGAGTAGTAATAACCGAGTTGAGCGAATAGATAGCGTTGTCTAGTTTAGCAACTTCTTCGTTGCCGTTTCTTACCTCGTTTTCCTTTTGCTCTATTTGGTTTTTGAGGTCGAACACCGCACGGTCTAGTTCGTCAATGTTCTTATCGCATTTTTCCTTATTGTTAAACTGTTCCTCTCTCTTAACCGAAAGTTCGTCAAGTTTAACAGTTAATTCGTTAAGTTTTTCAACCAAATTGTTCTTTTCAATAGACATCGTGCCTTTGTTGAGTTTGATGTCCGAGAGCGTTTCGATTGATTCTATAACTTTCTTTCTATTAGCGTCTTGAAGTTCTTCGCCAAGCGCAATTTTTTCGGATACGGATAAAAGTCTTTTTGAAAGTTTTTCCGCCTTTTCTTTTAACTTTTCAAGTTGAGCAGTATCTTCCTTTAACTTGTCCTCGTTAGAAGAAAAAGAGGTTTTACACTCGTCTATCAATGCAATATTACTCTCAATTTCCTTTTCCGCGCGCTCGATTTGGCTCTTCAAGTAAGAAATCTTTTGTTCGTAAAGTTGTTTTGCGCCCGACGATTTTTCCATGCTGACGCGTTTTTCAAGCAATTCGTCGTGCAACTGATTAAGTTTTGTATCTGCGTCAGTTATATCCGAGAAAATCTTGTCGTATTCGCCTTGCGCTTTAACAAGTTCTTCGTTACGCAACGCGCTCTGTTCGTCAAGACCTTTAATTCTCGTGTTTATCTTGCCCTTTGCGGTCTCAACGCCGTCCACTTTTGCGATATAGGTGTTGAGTTCGTGATATTTAAGCTCTTCAGAAAGTTCGTTAAACTCTCTCGCTTTTGCAGCCTGTCTTTCAAGCGGAGCGAGCTGGTTTTCAATCTCGGTTAAAATATCTATGTATCTAACGAGGTTTTCGTGAGTTCTCTCTAATTTTCTTTGAGATTCGTTCTTTCTCGTCTTAAACTTTGCTATACCGGTGGCTTCTTCAAAAATCATACGGCGGTCTTCAGGTTTTGCAGACATAATCTCCTCTACCTTACCTTGACCGATAATAGTATAACCCTCTTTACCAATACCGCATTCGTGCAAAAGGTCTACTATATCGCGCAGTCTTGCAGGCTGTTTGTTGATATAGTACTCACTCTCGCCACTACGGAAAAGTTTTCTAGTGATTATAAGCTCGTTATAGTCTATGCTGAACATCTTATTGGAGTTATCGAAAAACAACGAAACTTCACAATAAGAAAGGGACTTTCTACCCTGCGTTCCGCTAAATATAACGTCTTGCATGCTCGAACCACGGAGTGTTTTTGCCGATTGTTCGCCAAGCACCCAACGAATCGCGTCCGCAACGTTACTTTTACCGCAACCGTTAGGGCCTACAATTCCCGTTATTCCGTCGCCAAACTTGATTTCCGCTTTGTCGGCAAACGATTTAAATCCGTAAATTTCCACTTTTTCGAAATTCACTTTTGTACCACCTTGAAATTAATTATTTGTTTTATCTATTTTTTCGAGTGCTTTTTGAGCTGCACTCATCTCTGCACTTTTTTTACTTCTTCCCTCGCCCTCGGCAAGTCTTTGTCCGTTTAAGAGTGCAGCCACTCTAAACATAGGCGAATGGTCAGGTCCGCTACGCTTTAACGTTTCGTAACTTATACTGCCCAATTTGTATTTTTGAACGTATTCTTGAAAACGGCTTTTGTAGTCGTTGTTTGCCGTTCTTTTTTCCTCTTTTACTTTCTTGTCGGATTGAAGTATAAGCGTGCGGTTGATGAAATTTTTAGCAGAGGTCATTCCCCCGTCTATGTATATACCCGCAACTAACGCCTCGTAAATACTAGAAAAAAGCTTTTGGTCTTGGCTTGCGGTCTTTTCTTGTCCGCGTCCGAGAAGAACGAACTCCTCAATCCCCAAACGCTTTACCGCTTTAAGAAGGGGCGTTTTGGCAACTAAAAGCGCGCGCGCTTTAGTTAGGTCTCCCTCGTCACCGTATCCGTTTTTATAAAGGTGTTCGGTAACTACGAATTGGATGATAGCGTCGCCAAAAAATTCTAACAGTTCGTTATCGTTCTCGCCATGCTCGTTAGCGTAAGAGGCGTGCGTAAAGCACTTGCGGAGCAACATTTTATCTTTGAACGAGTAGCCTATCTTTTCTTCGCAACCCGCAATGTCAAATATGCTCATTAAACTTGCTCTCCACCTTGCTCTTGCAAGGAAAGTTTCTCTTTTATTCTGTCTGCGATATCAAAGTTCGCATAAGCAACCGCCTGCAACACCGCAGCCTTGATAGCAGCGCGCTTTGAAGACCCGTGCGCCTTGATAACGGGTTTATTTACGCCCACGAACAACGCACCTCCGTGGTTATTATAGTCGAGTTTTTTAGCGAGTTTCTTGAAGGTGCTCTTGAGTAAGAGCCCGCCTATTTTACCCTTAAACGTGGACTTAATCTCCGTCTTCATTACCTTTAAGAGCATTTTAATCGCGCCCTCGATAGACTTTACCGCAACGTTTCCGCTAAAACCATCGGTAACTACTATATCAACGTCGCCAGCAAGTATATCGCGCCCCTCGATGTTTCCGACAAAGTTAATTCCCTTTGCGTTTTCGAGCATAGGATAAACTTCGTGATTTAAGGCATTGCCTTTTTCCTTTTCGGTACCGTTAGACAAAAGCCCAACTTTTGGGTTCTTTACGCCAACCGCTTCAGCATAGGCAGTACCCATCAAAGCAAACTGCAAAAGGTTTATACTTTTGCAATCGGCATTTGCGCCAGAGTCCATCATGATAACGTTTTTACCGTCTATTGCAGTAGGCATCAAAGGACATAGTGCAGGACGGCTTATACCGCTAATTCTTCCAAGCTTTAAGGTTGCGCCTACGAGCACTGCACCCGTCGAACCTGCCGACACGAACGCACTCGCCTCGGGATTTTCTTTAAGTTCCTTAAATGCAACGCAGATAGAACTTTCAGGCTTTCTCCTGATTGCAACCGTCGGTTCTTCCTCGCAAGTAATAACGTCGGGAGCGTGTATTATCTCCACCCTTGCCTTGTCGTACGCGTAGCCTTCAAGCAAGTTTTCAATAACGTCTTTCTTCCCCACGAATACCGCGGTAAAATTTTTATTTTCTTCCATTGCGGAAACTGTTCCCGCAATTACCTCTTCTGGAGAATGGTCGCCCCCAAAAGCGTCGATTAAAATTTTCATATTTTTTCCTCTCTTTTAGTTTTCGAGCGTTCCCACCGTTCTCGGGAAAGGAAGCACGTCTCTAATATTGGAAATACCCGTTAGGTACATTATCATTCTTTCAAAGCCCAAGCCGAAACCAGAGTGAACGACACCGCCGTACTTTCTCAAATCAAGGTAAGACTTATAATCGTCCTTATTAAGGCCGCATTCAGCCATTCTTTGCTCTAAAATTTCCATTCTTTCTTCACGTTGGCTTCCACCGATGAGTTCGCCAATTCCGGGAACGAGAAGGTCACTTGCGGCAACAGTCTTTTTGTCGTCGTTAAGTCTCATATAGAAAGCCTTGATATCCTTGGGATAGTCGGTTAAAAACACCGGCTTTTTGAACACTTCTTCTGTGATATAACGTTCGTGTTCGCTCTGGAGGTCAACACCCCAGTATACAGGCGCTTCAAATCTATCCTTAACTTTTTCCAAAATCTCAATAGCTTCGGTATAGGTAAGGCGCTTGAACTCGTTGTTTTTAACGTTGTTAAGTCTTTCGATAAGACCATTATCTACAAACTTGTTGAGGAACTCGATTTCCTCTTTGCAAGTATTCATAACCCTTTCGATTATATATTTAACCATTGCTTCCGCACAGTCCATATCATCGGATAGGTCTGCAAAAGCAAGTTCAGGCTCAATCATCCAGAACTCCGCTGCGTGACGGACGGTGTTAGAGTGTTCTGCTCTAAACGTAGGTCCAAAAGTATACACGTTTGCGTATGCCATTGCAAAGTTTTCAACGTCTAATTGACCGGAAACGGTAAGACTTGCTTTCTTGCCGAAAAAGTCTTGCTTATAGTCCGCACCACCGTTTTCGGTTGGAAGATTGTCCAAATCAAGCGTGGTTACTTGGAACATTGCACCAGCGCCTTCGCAGTCGCTTCCCGTAATTATAGGAGTATGAACGTAAACAAACCCTCTCTCGTTAAAGAAACTATGTATTGCAAAAGCAGCCTCGCTCCTAATCTTAAACACCGCGTTAAAAGTGTTCGTTCTAGGACGCAAGTGAGGCATAGTACGCAAGAATTCTAACGTATGTCTTTTCTTCTGCAAAGGATAGTCAGGAGTAGAAGTTCCCAAAACCTCAATTTTATCCGCGTTGATTTCAAACGGTTGTTTGTTTTCGGGAGTCAAAATAAGCGTTCCCGTAACGGATAGACAAGCGCCTACGTTCTGCTTTGCAATTTCGTCGTAATTATCAACTTTGTTTCTGTCGAATACTATTTGACAATTTTTAAAATACGAACCGTCGTTGAGTTCGATAAAGCCGAAAGACTTCGAGTCTCTGATAGTCTTTGCCCAACCGCAAACGGTTACTGTTTTTCCGCCAAATTCACTAGATGAAATAAAAATCTTTTTGAGTTCTGTCCTGTTCATAATAAGCACCTTCATCAAAATTTAAAATTATACGCATTAATTATATCATTTTTTTCTTCTCTTTACAAGGAAATTACACAATTTTTTATAATAGTACTATATTTATTTTATATTTATATGCAAAATCTTCGCCTTTGCTTTGCCAAACGAAAAAATTTAGAAAAAAGTGAAAAAATAACAAAAAATGATAAATAATAAAATTTGCCATTTCGACTTTAATATACTTGACTTTTTCGGGGGGGGGGGGGTAAAATGGTTCTCGAATTTTTTTAGGAGAAAAACAATGAAAAGAAACACTAGAAAAGGTTTCACTATAGTGGAACTAGTAGTAGTAATTGCGGTAATCGCAATTTTGGCAGCAGTTTTAATCCCAACGTTTAGCGGTATTGTTAAAAAAGCGAACATGAGCGCAGACCAACAAGCGTTGAGACAAATGAATACTGCATTATCGGTAGCGTCAGTAGATAGAGAGATTAAAGATATTGACGACGTGTACGAAATTTTAGAAGAAGCAGGCTTTAACGCCGAGAATTACGTTCCCCTATCAAAGAACACTCGCTTCGCTTGGAGTACTACTGAAAACAAAATCGTTTTAATCACAGAAGAAAATAAAATCATCTACCCCAACGAAGAAACTGATAAAGTCTATAATAAGGAAACGTACATAGACCTTGTTCAAACCGAACAAAAAGACCCCAATTTATTAGAAATCGAGGGGTCGCCCGTAGCAACAATGCCCGACTATGCAACGGTTCCCCCTGCACACACACCAACCGACCCTGAAATCGTTCAATCTACAAAATACCTATTTATGCCCGACAACGACGGTTCAAAGGAATATGCAGACGCACATCCCGAAGAAGCAGAATACGCTGATTGGATAGCTGATTTCGTAGTAATATTAAACGACGACTTTGCAGCTAACACAGGTGGACTATTTGGATATTACGAATTATTCGGCCGTTGGGTTATGATGCCTTTAGACCAAGACCTCGAAGCAGGAACTAGTATTGAATTGATGTCTTTAATGGGATACGACATACCCTATAGTCTTTTAGTTTCAGTCTGTGCGGGAGAAACGGGATTTTACTGCGGTGCTTATAACCTTGACGAAAGCAACATAGGCAGTTCAATTACCGTTCAATTGAGATTATATAAACCCAACGAAGACGGTAGCAGAAGCGAACAATACGTAATTTGCAACCAAGTTACTCACACCTTCTATAACGTAGTTGAAAAATAATTGAACAAAGAATAAAAGAAACGTCCCGAAAGCAAAACTTTCGGGACGTTTTTTATTGTGCAATTATTCTTTTATCAAACTTCCTATTTCTTTGGTGTAGGTTTGGCGGTGTTTTATTACCTCGCCTTGCAGTCTTTCCATTTGCGATTGGATAGCGTAATTATGTACTAGCGTGGGGTTTGATTCAACGTTACAAATTCCGTCTTCAATGATATTTTTCATAACGCCCGACATAAGTACTGCGGCAATACCTGTATTTTTATACTTGTGCTTAACACCGATAAGCGCCATTTCAAGTTCTTTTGGTTTCTTTATACTACGCAATACTCTCAAAAACCCAAACGGAAAAAGTTTTCCGCGAGATTTTATAAGTGCGTTACAAATAGACGGTAAAACGATTACGAATGCAGCAACGTCGTCATCCTTATCGACGAGAATACTGATATACCTTAAATTTGCTATGGTTGCAAATTGGCTTAAAACGTTTTCTATTACCTTTCCCTCTAACGGAACGTATCCGTCCAATTCCGCATAAGCTTCGTTCATAGTATTAAAGAGTTTGTCGCCGTAGCGCTTTAATATCTGCTTTACACTCATCGTCCTAGCGACGTCTACGACTTCGACTCTTTTATAAATTCTTTGAGCGAGTGAATGTATTTTATTATAATCGTGTCCTCTAAAATCAAAAGCGCGCTCTATCCACTTTGATTCGTCGCTAAAACCTAATTCTTGCATGTGTTCGCAAAAATACGGGTAGTAGTAATTGGTTGCGTAAGTACTTCTTCTGTCAAACCCAAAAGTTAGCATTCCCTCTCTATCCGTATCGTTAAAGCCCCAAGGTCCGTGGATAATTTCCATGCCGTTCTCTTTTCCGTATTTTTCTACAGCACCAAGTAACGCCTTAAATACTTCTATATCGTCTATACACTCGAAGCGGGAAAATCTTATCATTTTTTTACCGGTAATTTGGTTATCCGTCTTATTGATAAGCCCTGCAATTCTACCCACGAGTTGTCCGTCCTTATACGCTAAAAACGCTTTGCAGTCATTCTCTGCCAAACTGAAATTCTTCTTCGGGTTAAAAGTTGAAAGCTCGTCACTACGGAGAGACGGAACGTAATATGGACAATCTTTATAAAGTTTAATTGGATAAGACGCGAAAAGTCGCATGTCCTTTTTTGTCTTAACTTCTTTGATTTCAATCATAAAAAAATTTTCTCCAAATGTTTTTCTGACCCTATTATTATAGCACTTTTTAATCTCAATGCAAACAAATAGAGCAAAAAAATTCCATCAGGAGAAAACTTTTTGTAAAATCAACAAGTTTAATATCAGTTCTCTTTTTCTTGTGTTTCGCTAACTATTCGCGGTGGAGTTTCGTCCTTTAACGCCATGATATACTGCCCGTACTGTTCGTCTGTAAGCTTTATAACCTTATTTTTCTTCTTTTTTTTCGACATAGCTATCTCCTTAATTTTATATTGAAACACTTTTAAGTTGATACCCTTTTTTATAGGGCGTTTTTCTTATTGTATTATGCACATTGCAAAACTTTTTATACTGCATTTTTTTTGCATTTTTAGGCGCGATAGCGTCGCGAGAAAGGGGTTATAAAGAAAAAAACTTCCGCTTGTGTTAAAAGCGAAAGTTTTAATTTATTTTTTCTCATTTTCTTTTGCAAATATCTTCTTGTAAGTTTTGTCGGCTGAAAAATCGCGAGGTTTATCGTATTCCCCACCAAGAGCCTCTATAGCAAAGCGCAACTCCTCAAAATCGGCGTAAGAAATCTTTTCTTGCTCTATAGCCTCCATAAGCACTGGCAACGCCCTCTCGTCTCCATATTTAGATAAATATCCAGCATAGATTTGAACCTTATCTTTATGCGCCATAAACTCGTCTACAAGCACGTTAAAGACTCTGTCGTCCTTTTGACAATGCGATAAAATTTCTACGAGATTAATCTTTTTCTCTTCCTGAACACCATCTAATTCTAAAAGAATTTGTTCTTTTACCTCGTCCGCCATATCGCACAAGAGTTCGGTAGCGAGTTCTCTTATCCCCTCGCTATAATCCCAAAGAATAAACTCTAAATACTTATCCTTTGCCCTATTTGACTGCATTTGACCGAGCATATTCATTAAATATACGGTAAATTCTTCGGGAGCGTCCCCGTTAATAGCAGAACATACCGCATCCTCGTTATCTTTACTTGCCGTTATTGCTTCGCACAAGAAGTCGGATACGGAAACGCCCGATTCCACGTGTTCTTTAAGCATTTGAACGAGTTCATCGCCCGAAAAGTCTTTATAGTAGGTATTGGGGGTTTTTCCGTCTAGTTCTTCAAGCTTTTCGTCGCCAAACTTTACGTATAGGTCGGGAATTTTATTTTCAATTTCTTCAGGTTTAACCTTTCCGATATTGTCGTATACGTAATCGGAAATATATTTATCAAACAAAGCGTCAATATCAAGTATTTTTTTCATATCATTTATCCTTTTAATAAACCTTTTAAATATTCTAATTTTTGCTTATCGATACCGAATAATCTTACTATCTCTCCGTCAGTCTTGCACCACTTAAACTTGCACTCTGAAAGTATTAGTGCACCGAGCTCGTCATCTGTAACGTCTGACGGCGATATTTTATCCTTTAACTTAACAAAGATTTTATCAGTTACGTGCGCTATTTTATCCGTACAATCTGCATCAAAGAACACAGCCCTTACTAAACACAATGCGTACGCGCCTACGTACTGCGTTGTATAAGCGTCTTCAACCCTTTCTAGAAGCAATTTTCTTGGTCTTACCTTGACACAGAAATTAGACGTTACAAGCCCAAATTTACGTCTATATCCTTTCATTAAAAGAACGAACATAATCGTTCTTTTAATCTCGCCCGAAAGGTCAGGCTCCATCAAAGCGTCTAAAAGCACTTTCCTAGATTCTTGTGTAAATATGGTTGCGAGCAAATAAACCGCACTTCTTGCCGTCTGTTCCTCACCGTAGAAAAGCCCCCACTTAACCATATTAAACACGTCGGCTTTTTTCATCTCTTGCTTTATTTTTAATTGACGTTCTGCCAGCGAATTTATCTTTTCGCTATAATCTTTCTGCACCTTTTTCGGAAGTTCCTTTACGTACTCTAACGGGAAGATATTATCATCCCCCCACCCCGCTTCAAACTCCTTTGCAAGCTTTAGATAATATTCGGTTATCAAATCGTCGGGATTGAGTCTATAAGCCTTTGCAAGCTCGTCTACCGCCCTTTGATAATTACCTAAATTGAGATACGTCAGTCCATAGAAGAAGCGCATTGTCATTTCGTGAGGGCGCTCCTCTAAAATTTTTTCCAAGCACCTTTTTACTGTGGGGTGGTCAAGTCTCTCTATTGCGCAAGTCGCGAGCTTATACTCCTCTCCCTTATCCCCTTTTTCATGCTCCAACGCCTTTTTATAATAGTAATCGGCATTGTCGAAATCTTCTCTCATATCGTATACGGTGGAAAGATTGCAGTAGGCAGTGAGATTATCGCCGTGTAGTTTAAGAGAATCTCTACAAACCTTTTCCGCGCCGTCTAAATCGTCGGTCATAAAGTACGCTACTGCTAGGTCGCCCGAAATCTCTTCGGTCTTTCGCTCGTCAGGAATAACCGACAAACTTTTTTTAGCCTCCTCAAAAGCACCTATTGCGAGCGCGTGCTTTGAACGTTTAGTTTCTAAATTATAGTTTGCCAAGTTGTACGGATAGACCACTCTATAACCGTCTCTCTTAAACTCCTCGCCTGAAAAGAAGTCTATAATTTCCGGACTTAAACCCTCTTTTGTTATTTGCCCGTCTGTCGTTATTTTTAAGTGAAAATAAAAACTCGACGCTAAATAGTTATCCATATAAAAGAAGTTAATGGCGAGTTCTTCATAAGCAACGGATACCTTTTCTTTTGGGGCGATATCCATATACTTATACCAATATTTATTAGACAGTTCTAAAAGTCCCATATCAGCGTATACGTCTGCAATATCCATAACCACTTCATAGTCTTCCTTTATGGATTTTGCCGTATACAAAAGGGAGAGCGCGCCCGTAAGGTCGCCCCCGTCCGCACGCTCTAACGCGAGTTTTCTATATCGGTTGTGGTCTTTTGTGAACTGTAATATTTTTTCCATTTGTTATTAAAAGAGTTTGTCCACGTCCTCTGCATTAAAAACGTATTTCTTATTACAGAATTGGCAGTCTACCGTAATGTTCCCCTGTTTTTCTATAATGTCGTTAAGCTCGTCTTTGCCCAAAGACACAAGCACTTTTTCTATATATTCTCTAGTGCAGAGGCAGTTATATTTAGGAAAATATTCAGTGCTTTTTACCTCGCCTATAAACTTATCGATTATACCTTCCGCACCAATCGTTTCAATGAGCGTGGAAACGTTGTCGAGTTGACTCATAACGTCCTCTGCCATACATATAGCACCGTCGTCAGCACCGGGCATTGCTTGCATTATAACGCCACCCGCCCCCACGCAAGTGCCGTCCGTTCCTATTTTTACACCGAGAGCTATTGCGGTGGGTTGTTGTTCGCTAAACGCGTAATATGCAGTAAAGTCTTCGGCAATTTCTCCGCTGACTAGTTGGGCGCTTCCAGAATATGGGTCTTTAAGTCCCATACTGCGCACTACGGTGAGCCTACCGTTCTTTCCAACGCATCCGCCAACGTCTAGTTTGCCGTCCGCACGAAGGGGTAGGTCGGCTTGTGGATTATCTATAAAACCGCGCATATCGAGGTTACCGTTGCCGCACACGGTTATCTTTCCCCCCACGCCGTCGCCAGCTACGGTAACGGACAGTTTGTCGCTTTGGTTTTTTAAGTTGCTAGACATAAAAGTGCAGACGGTTAGCGTTCTGCCGAGTGCCGCCGCCGTAAGCGGAGTTAAGTTATGAATCTTTATAGCGTCGTTAACCATATCGGTAGTGTCCAATACCGAAAGGGAAATCTGGTCGTTGAAAATTAATGATTTGAGTAGTTTGTTCACTCGTTTACCCTCCGCCTAATAATATTTCAAAGACGCCACGGAAGACCGATGACGTCTTTTTTTGATTTTTATTTTTTGTTTTTGTTTCTCTTTGAAAGTTCGTATTTTGCTTTTGCAATACGTTTTTCCCTTTCCTCGCGCTCTCTTTGTGCCGCTAGCGCTTCCTCTGAAGGCTTATACTTATCGTCGTTCTTATGTTCTTCTACGTATTTTTCGTGGTCCTCAATAATTCTTTGCTTACTCTCATTGAGTTTTATGATATCGTCACGCTTAAACGACGTGGGAAGTTCTGCAATTTGTAAATCGTCGGTAATAGGCTTAATAGGTCTAGAAGCTAGAGTAGACAAACTCGATAATTCAATCTGCTCTCTGTACTGTTTAAGCGCGGCAGAGTCGCTCTCCTTAACCTTTTCGTAAATACCTCTATTCTTTTGTGCACCGGGCACTCTATCGTTGATAAACTTGTCGTAACTCCATTGACAGAAGTTTGTCCAAACGAGCAAGAAATACGAGAGTCCGAAGAATAAAACACAGACCATGCCTAGCGTTCTTAAGAAATTCCAATTTACTAACATCATCAAGAAAGGAATACTCGCGAGCGCAACGAATATTATGCTTTGCACGATTAACGCAATCGTATAGAAAAAGCAGTTTTTCAAAAGATGGCGGAACTTTATTTCATAAGTTACGCCCATGGTTATCATGTGCAACGTCATAATGGAAACAAAGGCTAAAAGCAAGTAAATCAATACTTTAGATATTGTGAAAAATACCGTACTTTGACTCATTGCTATATTTTGGTTGCATATGGATATAGACAAAAGGCAAATATAAAAAATCACACAATAGAAAACAACTGTTTTTAGCACTATTTTTATATTCTGACGAATACCGCGCCAAAAGTCGTTTATAACAAAGATTCCCTCCGTCCAAACCATATTCCTAATGACGTACGCACCGCCTGCTATGCCGATAGAAGCAAACGCGCCTGCTACGGGAAGAAGCAACATGGTTAGCATATTAACACTAACCCTTATTGATTCTGCATAACCTGCAATAGACGGCGCTGCAAGATATCCTATTCCAAACCCTTGTGAAAAAGGATAATAGCTTCCGTAATTGATTACACCGTAATAGCGATACAACAAAAGCCCCAAAAGAGGTAAAAAGAACAAGAGTATCAAAAGGTTAATAACGACAAGTTTTAAAAACCTACCCTTAAATATATCCCAAAAAAGTTCCCATCTGTTCGAGGGAAGCGAAGCTCTTGCATACCCCTCGGACTTTTCTTTGCCGAGCATTATGCGGTTTATAAACCCTTTGGTTTTCTTCTTGTATTTTGCCATTTTCTTCTCCGTAAAAAATCTATTGGGCTTTGCTTGCCGTTGGATATAACCTTTACCTTTCCGACAGCAAATGAAATTTACCATATTAAGTGTACACTAATTTTAAATATTTTACAAATAAAATTACATATTTAAGTAAAAAAACTTTACTTTTTCCGTTCGGTTTGTTAAACTATCCGTATATTATGTTTATAGGAGAAATTATCACACTATGAAAAAGTACAACGTAGCGGTAGTTGGTGCTACCGGAATGGTAGGAAGAAAGTTCTTGGAAGTTTTGTCAGAAAAAAATCTTCCCGTTGAAAATTATTATTTGTTTGCTTCTGCAAAGTCGGCAGGAAAAACTGTAGATTTTATGGGCAAACCCCACCAAATTATCGAACTTAAAGAAGAAAACCTCGAAGGTAAGAATATTGATATTGCACTCTTTTCC
>SVIY01000093.1 GCA_015069265.1 Clostridiales bacterium | reverse complement strand
TTGCAAGCTCTACCTTTGCACCTTGAACACTGTCAAACAATGCAATTTTAGCGTTTGCAAATGCGCAGGTATAATCAAAGCCAACGGACTTCGCCGCAAACAAGGAATAACCAAGACCGACCGCTTTCTTATAGACAACTGCAATCTTTGCCGCATCAATAGAATCCAAAATCTCAAGATATTCCGTTGCTTCCTTCATAACACGGCTATTGTTTGCCTTCATGCAAGGATAAATGCCCTTGACGTCGGTAAACGTTACGAAAGGCAAATCATAACAAGAAGCAAACGATGCAAAATCTTTAATCTTCGCAAGCTTCGCCGCATTCAACTGAACGCCCTCTTCGCCGCCGTCGAATATAACCGCCGCAACGGCAATACCGCCCGCTCTAGCCAAGACCGTCTTTACGTCAGGTTCACAAAGTGCGCCTACTTCCAATGCAACTTCAAAAATAGAAGACAAGTTGTCCGCCGTAACCGACTCGTTAAGAATAGGAGCGGAAACGTTCAACTCAGCATCCACTTCAGGAATACGCACGATTTCGTGAATAGCAACAATTTTTTCCTTAACCTCTTCAAGGCTCTCTACGATAAAAGAAGTAAGCCCCGTTTTATCAAGCGCTTTTGCGGACCCAACCTCTTCTTTTGCAAGTTTCTGGCCTGCCGTAGCCGATAAAACGAAAGGACTGTTGACAGCCAAAACACTCTTCTTTTCAACAAAGAACGTAAAGTCCGCAATCGCCGCAAGCATCGCCGCCGAACCATATACCTCGCCGTTTACAACAACGTATTGGGGAACGATACCCTTGAGCTGCGAACTTTTCAAAAGCAACTTGCCAAGCCCTTCCAAAACGGTTACGCCTTCACCTACTTGAACACCGCGCGTGTTCAAAAGGTACAAAACGGACGTAGCGTTTTTCTCTGCCATGTCAAGGCACTTTACGATTTTATCGCAATTTGCCTTAGACATACCGCCGTCGAGCACGCTAAAATTCTGCGCTACGACGTAAAGCGGATAGCCGTTGACGGTCACAAAGCCCGTCACAACACCTTCGCCTGCGGTTTCCTCGTTATAAAATTCATTCTTAGAAAAGCTGAACGCCGACAGCTCTACAAAGCTGTTTTCGTCTGCGATTGCCTGAATTTGAGAACGAATATCCTTCCCTGCATCTACAATCTTTACTTTTCTTTCTTGCAACAACTGAATTTTATCCATTTTTTCTCCTTAAATCTTCGGTTATTACATTATTTTTTTTTAATCGGCAAAAAATTTGCCAACTCTCGACCAATTACCATTATACATTAAAATAATATAAATTGCAAGTACTAAACGAAAAAAATTTCCCTTATATTCTATATTTTTACAACTTTTATCGTTTTTTCTTAATTCGCTCCCATAAGTTTCTTAAATAACTTTGAATTTTGTCCGCTTGTTTGCTCATAAGCGAAAATGCGCAAGCTATGATTATGATAACAATCACCCAAAAAAGCATCCCCCACCATGTATTAAACGGAATGAAATCAAACGAGTAACAAGTAGCGGAAATTCCTAAAAGTCTCGCAATAAAAATCATCACTAAGAAATAACGCACCGACATCAAAGAAAGCCCCGCAAGAAAGCATAAAATGTCATCAGGAAAAAAAGGAAGGATAAACATCGCCGTCAAAAACAAATTATCCTTGCCCTTTAGCTTCTTTTGCCAAACTACAACCTTTTCTTCGCCGACCAACCAAGCAACGGCTTTTATTCCAAGTCTCCTACCGATAAAAAACGCAAGAATTGAACCCGATAAAATACCTATTAAACTATAAATCATCGCTTGAAACGGTCCAAATAGCGCAACTCCTGCAAGCGTACTGACGATACTTGGAATCGGTAATACCGTCACTTGTAAAAATTGCAATAAAATATAGCAAATTGGCGCCCATACACCGCTTTTACCTAAATACTCTTGCAACTCCTCCACGCTGCTAATTCGATCAAATATTCCCCACCTTAGCAGAGCAAAAGCAACGCAAAGTAGAACGTTCCATAGTATATATGCGCTCAACGCACCTTTTTTTAATCCTACTCCACCATTGTATGATGCTCGAATAATTAAAAGCGTAATTATACATACAACCGCACTATATGCGATTGACAATAACACAAAGTATCTTTTAAAAAAAGGATCGTGAAGTTCTCCTAAGCATAAAATGCCTAACACAACGGATATAATGGCTAAAAGAAAAAAGAACAGCAGAAAGAGCGATACACCCTTTCTTCCATTCTCTTTGTCAAGTCCTCTTTTTTTCATCGCAACCTCTTTCTATATATAATATAGTATAGGTTGCTTTTCATTAAAATATTATAAAAGAATCAATCTTCTTCCGTGGGAGGTAAGGTTTTTCTAAGCTCGGTAATAGCGTCTCGCGCCAATTCGTCGCAACGGTTATTATACTCATTATCCGCATGTCCTGCAACCTTGTGGAAAACGACTTCGTTTATTTGCGTTAGCTGATACAACTTCTCCCACAGGTCTACGTTTAGTACCGCTTTTCCGTCCGCCTTCTTCCAACCGTTCTTTTTCCAACCGTAAATCCAACCCTCGTTAAAGGCATTCACTGTATATGCCGAATCGCTGTATACGTCTACAAAGCATGGATATTTCAAATATTCAAGCCCAACGATAACCGCCATAATTTCCATTCGGTTATTCGTCGTTTCTTGCTCACTTCCGCTATACTCCTTGCGTGCGTTTCCATACATCAAGATACCGCCGTACCCGCCAAGACCCGGATTTCCCGAACAGGCGCCGTCCGTATATAAAATCACTTTTTTCTTTTCGCTCATTTTTCTTCCCAAAAATATTTACTCTTTTAAAAAAATTCCCACTCTTTGCCCATAAAAATAATTGACAAATACTTTTTTTTGTTATATAATAGTAATGTTGTCTAGGGGTTTGGTATAGTGGTTGTGCCTTGGTCTCCAAAACCAATGAGATGAGTTCAATTCTTATAGCCCCTGCCAAAATGACGTCCATCACAATATCTTGTGGTGGACGCTATTTTTTACCACAATATATTGTGTTTCCTTATTGGACTTTTTTTGGAGTTCCAATAAAAGTTCCAATAACATGTCCAAAAAACGACAAAAATCGGGTTCGTTTTTTATAAAAAATCAAGCTCAAAAAATTTCTTTTTCGCAGAGAATAAGCCACACATACATTCCCGCAAACTGATCAAGAGGTTTACGCATCTACTTTCCAAAAAAAGTTCCAAGAAAAAATTTTCAAAAAAATTGAAAGATACTCGTTTGAGATGTGAAATACTTGATTTTTGAGTAAAATACCCTATTTTATTGCTATTTTTAAGATATTTATTGAATTAGACAAGGTGTGTTCAATCACAACTATCCCTACCATTGCTCAAATTATTCAATATTTTCCTCTTAATTATCTATTACTATTCTATCTAAAATCTTTTCTTTTGTCAAACTAATTAAAACAAAAAAAGTGAACTACATGCCCGTAGTTCACT
>SVIY01000092.1 GCA_015069265.1 Clostridiales bacterium | reverse complement strand
TTATCTTTAACCACAACAGCGCCAACGTGTCTATTTTCTTGATAGCAACTCGACCAACCAGCAACGGTTTCTGCAAGTTGCATAAATCTTTCATCCCACTTGTTTATCATAATTTTTCTCCGATTATTTATCTTTTTTTACCATTTTTTCCAATTCTTTAATAAAAGAGGTGGTATCGGTAAACGACCTGTATACAGACGCAAAGCGAACGTATGCTACCTCGTCAACGTTCTTTAATTCCTCGCAAACCATTTCGCCAAGTTCTTTACTCGTAACCTCTTGAGCCAAGGAATTATAGAGTTTTTTCTGAATATCTTCAACGATTTTATCAATAGTGCTTGCTGGAACAGGACGTTTTTCGCAAGCTTTAATAATGCCGTTTCTGATTTTATTAGGGTCGAACGCTTGTCTTGCCCCACTCGTCTTAATAACGAAAATCGGAGTGTTTTCAACCGTTTCATAGGTAGTAAAACGTTTTCCGCAGTTTATGCATTCTCTTCTACGGCGAATAATCGTGTTGTCTTCACCTGCTCTTGAATCAATAACTTTGCTGTTGATAGAACCGCAATACATACATTTCATAATTAATTACCCTTTTTTCGTTTTTTATATAAAACACACATATTTGTAATTTTTCTGATAATTTCCGTAAAATTTCACAAAATATTATCGGAGAAAAATATGCGTACTTTTATTTCAATAGTTGTTATCGTTTACTTTGTCGCCATTAATTTTTACGGAATATTGATGTTACATTTTCAGAAAAAAGCACGAGAAGACGGCGATGAAGAAAATATAACCATTGGCGATTCCCGACTATTCATTGCAGGACTACTCGGTGGAGCGACGGGTATTTTCGTGTTTATGTTTATATTCAAATACCGATTAAAAAGTTTTCTAATGATGGTATTTATGCCCGTACTCGTCGCAGTAAACGTATATATAATGATTTCGGTACTTACCGGAAACTACAACTTTTTATCACTTAAATAATTTTGTTAATTGCTTTACGAATAGCCAATATAATATCGCTTGCCGTCATTGTGAATTGGTTTTGTTCACTTTGAGCAATCTCGCCAGCCCTACCAAAAAGGTAACAAGCTGCAGCGGTGGTTTCAGTCACGTCGTCGTTTCTTGCTAAAAGTCCAGCAATAACTCCAGATAAAACGTCTCCGCTTCCACCCTTTGCCATACCTTGACAACCCGTTGTATTAATAAAGGTATTATTTCCGTCAGAAATAACACTAACCGCACTCTTTAACACCACGACAAGGTCATTATGTCTGGCAAAATCAGTTGTGATTTTGATAGTATTTTCAAGCAAATCCTCTTTGCTTATATTTGCGAGCCTACAAAACTCGCCAACGTGAGGTGTCAATACGACTTGACACTTTTTTTCTTTTAAAATCTCGCTTCCAAAAGTTGCAAGACAGTTTAGTCCGTCAGCGTCAATAACAAGTTTACCCTCGTAGTTTTGCAGTAAAAACTTAATTATTTGATAACCGCCTTCGCTTACCCCCATTCCCATACCGATCGCAATGCAATCGTTTTGCAACAGTCGCGAAAGCGTTTCTTTATCGCAAGTCATTTTTCCGTCACAATCTTTTATTGCGGTTAAAATAATTTCAGGAACTTTTCCAACGTAGGCGCTAAACAAACTTTCAGGCACAACCATTGTAACGTACCCTGCGCCCATCTTAAACGAACAAAGTGCGTTTGTGGTTAAAATTACGCTACCGCTATAATCTTTGCTTCCACCAATAATCGCGCACTTACCAAAATTACCTTTATGCACGTTTCTGTTAGTGGGCTTAAAATAGTTAGAAACTGACTTGTCGTTTAATCTTTTTATATATTGGTCGTCCCAAACGCTTATACCTATATCACGAGCGACAACTTCGCCAGAATAATCTATTCCGTAGTTTATAAAATGACCTAACTTATACTCTTGTATTGCAACGGTGAGGTTTGCCTTAACCGCAACACCCATTATTTTACCGCTATCACCATTAATGCCGCTAGCAATATCGCACGAAACGATAAAAGCACCGCTTTGATTTATAAGTTCTATTGCTTTTTTATATTTACCTTCAACTTCGCGATTAAGACCCGTACCGAAAATACAATCTACTATTATATCGTATTTTCTTTCAAACGCCTTAAAAATTCCGTTATAGACGTTGATGATAGAAACTGAAAATCCGTGCTTTTTTGAAAGAATTTCCGCAATAACTTTTCCGTCCGCACCGTTATTACCCTTACCAACACAGACAAGAACTCTACCGCCTGCAAACCTTTTAGTAATTTCATCGGCAACGGCAAAACCTGCCCTTTCAACTAAAACGTCTTCGCCAACGCCTAGGTTTTCAATGGTAAATTTATCGGCTTTTTGCATTTGACTTACGGTCAAAACACGTTCCATTAACTATCTTCCTTTATACTGTCTATTGCAAAATTGGCGTCCTCGTAGCTAAATCCTTTCCCTATCAAATAGCGATAAGTTTTCGCTAGGTTTTCCTTGCTTTTTTCTTTATTTCGCAAATGTTTTATAGCAACGGTCTTTGCGCTCTCTTTTGAATCAATATTAACGTTATCGTATGCGGACGCAATATCTTCCTTTCTAACGCCTTTCATCATTAGTTTATACTCGATTAGCCGTCTACCTTGTCCACTCGACACACTCTCTATATATCTTTTAGAATACTCTTCGTCGTCAATATAGCCGTATTCTTTGAGTTTATCCACGGCATACCAGACGACCTGTTCATCATATCCTTTGGAGAGAAGATAATCTTTAACTTCTCTCTTGCTCTTAAGCCTCTTTGATATATAATTGACCGCACGCACAACCGCTTGCTGTCTTTCACTATCGTTTATGACTTCCAAAAGATCGGTCTCTGCAATTTCCATACCGACTTTTAATCGGTATTTCATTACCGTTTCGAGCGAAATACCTGTTTTAAATTCGCCGTCTATATAAAGATTACATCTATCTTTGTTTTTAGTTTGAAAACTTAACTCTGTAATAGTCGGCATAATTCACCTAAAAAGGATAGTATTCTTCTCGCAATTCTTCAATTTCAATTTTGCCGTTAAAAGCGTTTATGAGCTTTGTTTTAAAACTTTCTTTTATCTGCTTTTTAACCGCAAAAACGACCTCAACAGAATTGCCAAATTCCGTTTTAATAACCGCAACACCGTCGCCAACGAGCAGTTTAACAAGCCTAGAATACCCTTCGTAATCGGGGCAAACTTTCAAAATCACCGCTTCTTGCATGTCTGCAATCTTTGCAATCGACAAACAATCGGAAACCGCCCCACCATACGCGCGAGTAAGTCCGCCCGTACCGAGTTTTATTCCGCCAAAATACCTAGTAACTACCGCCACGGTCATATACATTTTCTTGTTTTTTAGGACTTCGAGCATTGGTAGTCCTGCCGTGCCTTGAGGCTCACCGTCGTCAGAAAACTTTTGTATAAGTCCTTTATCGTCAGCGATATAGGCGTAGCAGTTGTGGTTAGCGAGAGAGTGGGTCTTCCTCACTTTCTCAA
>SVIY01000091.1 GCA_015069265.1 Clostridiales bacterium | reverse complement strand
CCGCTTTGCTACGCAGGACTTACGTCCGCGTCATCGTCTCCCCTGCCAAATAGTATCAAGCACTAGCTTGGTACTATTTTATTTTTATGCAATCACGCAACCTTATCCGGTTGCTGACTGCTCCGCTTTGCTACGCAGGACTTACGTCCGCGTCATCGTCTCCCCTGCCAAATAGTATCAAGCACTAGCTTGGTACTATTTTATTTTTATGCAATCACGCAACCTTGTCTGGTTGCAACAATACTTTTATCGTTCTAATTATATCACAACGACAAAATTGGGTCAACTCATATTAAATATTATATAAAATAAAAAAGCGAAGTTTAACTTCGCTTTTTATTCGTTATATAGCACCATAATTGTGTTTTTTGTAAGCGTTACCGAGCCATCGTAAATATGTTTACTTATAAAATCTTTAAGCACACCGTCAAATCGCAAATCACAATCTTCGCCGTTTAGATTTATAGCGACTAACACTTCACTTTGCTCTCCAACGCGTTTAAATACAAACACACCGTTATTAGAGATTATCTCACTAAATTCCGTACTGTTAAAAGCGTCGAAGGAACATCTTAAATCGGCAAGAGTTTTATACCAAGAAAGCATTTCCCTATCTTCTTTTCCCCAAGGATAACAACGGCGATTCAAGGGGTCGGCATAGCCTTGCATAGCAATTTCATCGCCATAGTAAATACAAGGAACACCAATCAAAGTATACTGTAAAAGCGACGCTACTTTTTGCTTGAATTTTGCTTGCGATAATTGATTTTCGGGAATAGTCATTTCAGACATTTGTGCCTTACTTAACCCGTCGGCGTCTTCACCCCCGACTGCCGTTAACAAACGATAAGTGTCGTGCGTTGAAAGTATGTTCATTAATGACGTCAAAACGTTTTTAGGATAGTGGTCGATTTGCGCTTTGATAACGCCAACAAGAGCTTTTGCATTACCCGTTCTTGCAAAGCCAATTATCGCGTTTTTTAATGGATAATTCATAACAGAGTCAAGCTCGTACCCTTGAAAATACTCACGCCTTTTTCCGTAAGAAATTTTGTTTGAAGCGTCCTCCCACACCTCTCCAATAACTATCGCATCATTAGAAACGCCCTTAACTGCAGAACGAATTTTTCTTACAAATTCCGCCGGGAGCTCGTCCACCACGTCTAATCTCCAACCACCAATTCCTAGTTTTGTATAATGTTCTAAAACTCCGTCTTTACCCGCAATATACTCTACGTAACCAGAACTTTCATTCTTATTTGTAGACGGAAGAGTTTCAATTCCCCACCATGATTGGTAAGAATCGGGGTGTTTATCAAATTTAAACCAAGAATAGTACTCGGATTTTTTATTTTGATACGCCCCAACACAATCATAATTACCGTACTTATTAAAGTATAAGCTATCATCACCTGTATGATTAAAAACCCCGTCTAAAATGATTTTTATCCCATACTCGTTTGCGGTCGAAATCAGTTGTTTTAAATCTTCTTCCGTTCCAAGCATCTGGTCTATTTTCATGTAATTGCCCGTGTCATATCTATGATTAGACCGTGCTTCAAAAATAGGATTAAGATATAGTGCAGTAACGCCAAGTTCGGATAGATAATCTAATTTGCTAATTATTCCTTTAATATCCCCACCAAAAAAGTCGTTGTTTAAAACCTTTCCTTTCTTATTAGGCAAAAACAACGGTGTATCTTCCCAATTATCGTGCAGGACGTTGCCTTTTTTCAGATTAACAATCTCCTCGCCACGACAAAAACGGTCGGGAAATATTTGATACATGATTCCGCCAGATAGCCAATCGGGAACTTGATAATCTTTGGAGTAAACGGTCAATTGAAAATAGATTTTGTCAGACATAATCACACCTAAAAAGTCTTGATTTTTAGATATGAATTTACCGTTACTCAAACTAAAACAATAAAAATACAAACCTCTACCAAGCGATAATTTAATCTCAAAATAATCGCCCATTTTTTCCATTGAATAATACTCTTCTTCCCCGCATTTATCATTTTTAAGCACAAAAACGACAGAGTCAAAATCACCTTTGACTCTGAACGTTATCTCTTCCCTCTCGGGAATTGCGCCAATTAAATTTTTATAATATTTATCGAGCGGATTAAAGATTTGCATGGATTATTTTATCCTTTTAAGCCCCCAAATTCTGTCTGCATATTCTCTTATACTACGGTCACTAGCAAATATACCTGCGGTTGCAATATTGTTAAGGCTCTTCTTTGCCCAATCCATTCTATCGAGATAAACCTCGTCAACTTTCGAGTGTATATCGCAGAACGAACCAAAATCAGCAAGACACATATATGGGTCTGCGACAGGACTTCCCGTGAGTAAGTATTGTGCAATAGCACCAAACGTTTCCCCGTTAAAGCCTTGATTTAGCGCATTTATTACCTTTTCAAGACGTTTATTATCAGCATAGAAAGTTGAAGCACTATAGCCGTGCGCCCATAATTTATCTACTTCTTTAGCGGTAAGACCGAAGATAAAGATATTTTCATCGCCACAAGCCTCTCGCATTTCAACGTTTGCGCCGTCAAGCGTACCGATAGTTAAGGCACCGTTTATCATAAACTTCATATTACCCGTTCCGCTAGCTTCTTTTCCAGCTTGAGAAATTTGTTCACTAATCTCGGTTGCCGGCATAAGTTTTTCTGCCATTGAAACACAGTAATCTTCCATATAAACGACGTTTAATTTTTCGTTTATCTTTGGATGTTTTCTAATATCTGCAGAGAGTGCACATATAAGTTTAATAACTTGTTTTGCAAAATAGTAACCCGGAGCGGCTTTTGCACCGAAAATAAACGTTTTCGGAGTCATTTCCATATCGGGATTCTCTTTTAGGTCATTATATAGCGAAATAATATAAAGCGCGTTCATTAATTGACGTTTATACTCGTGCAATCTCTTTGCTTGAACGTCAAACATAGAATCGGGATTAATCTTAAACCCTTGTTTCTTACTTGCATATTCGCAGAATTGAAGCTTTTTAATCTTCTTAATTTCATTGATTTTTTCAAGCACAGCCTTGTCGTTTTCAAATTTCTTAAATTCAATAAGTTTGGACGCGTCTTTAACGTAACCATCACCGATTGTCGAATTAAGCAATTCGCAAAGTTCAGGGTTGGACTGACATAGCCAACGTCTATGCGCGATACCGTTTGTTACGTTTGTGAATTTTTGAGGATAAATATCGTAAAAATCCTTAAAAATACTGTTTTTGATAATATCGCTATGAAGTGCAGAAACACCGTTTACGGTATGCGATGCGATTACGCTTAAGTTTGCCATTTTGATTTGATTATGCGAGAAAATGCTCATTCTGTCGATTTTATCCCAATCGCCAGGGAATCTATCCCACATTTCACCGCAAAATCTTTGGTTAATCTCCCTCAAAATCATATGAATTCTAGGAAGACGCCTTGCGATAAGGTCCTCACTCCACTTTTCAAGCGCTTCACTCATAACCGTATGGTTTGTATAAGCAACCGTTCTAGTAACAATACTCCACGCATCATCCCAGCTATATCCTCTCTCGTCGATTAAAATTCTCATAAGTTCGGGAATACAAAGTGCAGGGTGCGTATCGTTAATATGAATTGCAGCCTTATCTGGC
>SVIY01000090.1 GCA_015069265.1 Clostridiales bacterium | reverse complement strand
ACGTTGAAACGGGTTCAAAATACCCCTCGGTTATAAAATATCCTTCTTCGGTAGTTTTGTCGTGAAAAACTACTTTAGTGATATCTTCATTATCGTACGGTTTATCTTTTTCCGTTCTCAAATGTGAAATATCCACCTTGAATTTTGTGGGTGCGCCAAACTTATTTGGCATAACGGGGTTTAATACACCGTCCTGAATTGCTAAAATATCGTCTATAAGTTGGCTTTTATTCATCATTGTGGGCGCTTTTACCCCCATTTCTCTGCCAACCTCTCTTAAAACGGTTATTGATTGTTCTTCTAAAATTTTTCTTGTAAAATAAATAAAGTTAGACATATTTACCTCTTTTACTATACTCTTTCTTTTATTGTTTTTGAAGCAAAAATTCCCGAAACGAACGCAAAGGTTAAATTATACCCACCGCAGTCTCCGTCAACGTCAAGCGCTTCGCCTACTATATACAAGTTCTTCATAAGTTTGCTTTCGTAAGTGTGCTTATCAATGGTATCGGTTTTTATTCCGCCCTTTGTTACTTGCGCGTAATTTGCACCTAAATTACCTGTTACCTTTAACGTAAAGTTTTTTAGCGCGTGACTAACTTCCTTTGCGTTTAAGTTTCGCGCAGTTTTTAATACCGCTTGTCCTATGCGCTTATTAAGTATTCCCAAAAGGAAGTTTTCTTTACTAAATACCGTATTTTTTTCTCTACTTAATAATATGTTCTCTACTTGGCTTTGATTAAGGTCGGGCAAAAATTCCACCTTAAGCCTTGCGTCGTTTTTGTCAACTACGCTCGCGGAAAGGGTAAAAATTGTCGAACCCGAAACTCCAAATTCTGTAAAGAGCAAGTCGCCTGTTGCGGTTGCTACTTCCTTATCATTTACTATAGCGGTAACTCTTGCGACTTCTTTAAGCCCTTTAAGGCCTCTAATTTTATCGAGTTCAGTCTTTAATTGAACGAGCGACGGGAAAATTTCAGTTTTTTTATGCCCCAAATTTTGCGCTAGTTTATACGCGCTACCGTCAGTTCCGAACTGCTTTGCAACCGCACCGCCCGTTGCTAAAATAACTGTTTTTGCTAAAAAGGTTTGATTTTCCGTCTTGATTTTGTAGCACCCTTTATCAAAAGTTACGTTCTTGACTTCGCACGAAGTTTTTTCTTCGACACCTTTTTCATTTAAATACGCTCTTAAAATATCAAGCACTGAACTTGCTTGACGCGAAAGCGGATAAACTTTGCCGTCTTTACTTGAAAAAGTAAAAATTCCAAGGTTTTTAAGGTACTCTATTAAGTTGGTTTGTCGATAATTTTCGATAAACGCGTCGATAAAAGATTTTTCGCCATAGTAAAAGCGCGCATCGATATTATCGTTGGTCAAATTGCCCTGACCGTTACCGGTCGCAACGAGTTTTTTACCAACCCTATCGTTACGTTCCAAAATAACGACGTTATCTCCTGTTAACGCCTTATCCCCACTGACAAGTTCCACGGCGGACATAAGTCCTGCCGCGCCACCGCCAATGATTGCAGTTTGGTATATTTTATTCAAAACTACCCTCCTTGCAAAAATATTCTTTTTTATAAACTTTTAAAAAATTCGCAAAATGCGTAAAAATAGATAAAAACTATTTGATTAATGAAAGTAAATCTAAAGGGGTGTTTGCAAAAACGGTTGCACCCGCTTCTTTTAATTGGTCTTTCGTGCGATAACCCCAAAGCACGGCAATTCCGTTTGTTTTAACGTTGATTGAGGTCATAACGTCCGTTTCACCGTCGCCTACAAAATAAGCGTTTTCGGGCAAAACGTCAAATTCCGACAAAATTTTATTAGCAGTCGTTGGGTCGGGTTTAACCTTAACGGTAGCACTTTGCCCCACCACTTTATCGAAGCACAAATCTTTCATATACCTATCGTAAACGTTGTCCGTCGTTTCTTGAGGCTTGTTAGTTAGTATTGCAATCTTAAAACCTCTTTGCTTTAACGTCTTGCACACCTCTTTTATCCCGTCGAACAATTTTGTGCGCGGACTGTTAGAGTCTGTGTAAATTTTGTTGTAATAGGCGTGCCTTTCGGAAATCTGCTCGTCGGAAAGACCTTCTGGCAAGCTTAACTTTATAAGATTTCTTGAACCGCAACCGATAAACTGCATAACCTCTTCTTCTGTACGCAAGGGATAGCCGTAATGAGATAGCATCTCGTTAACGTAGAAATGTATATCGGGAAGAGTATGAAGTAGCGTTCCGTCCAAGTCAAAAATGACAGCCTTATTCATTACATTTGCTCCACTGTTTCAATACCGAGCAACGTCAATGCGTTTTTAAGCGTTGTTCTAGTAGCGTCTGTTATAGCCAAACGGAAATTTTGTAAGTCATTATCCCCACAAGCGATTTTGCAGTTCATATAGAACTTGTTAAACGCTGTTGCTAGGTCGATTGCGTATCTCGTTACGTAAGACGGCTCGTATTTTTCCGCCGCTGCCTTGACTACGTCCTTAAATTTAGCGAGCGTAGAAATTACCTCGTATTCATCCGCATTCATTTGTACAGAGCCGTAGTCGCCCAAACCACCACATTTAGCGATAACGCTATTGCAACGCGCAACGGTGTATTGAACGTAAGGACAAGTCTCGCCCTCGAAACTTAAAACTCTATCGTAGCTAAACACGATATCTTTAATCTTGTTATTGCAGAGCGCACCGAAAATTACCGCACCCGTGCCGACTGCTCTTGCAATCTTTTCTTTATCTTTGAGGTCGGGGTTTTTCTCCTCTATTACCTTATAAGCCTTTTCAATGGTCTTGTTGATAACGTCTTCAAGCAACACTACGTTTCCTGCACGCGTACTCATAGAACCACTCTCAAGCGATACCATACCATATGCTACGTGCACCATGTCTTTTGCCCAATCTTTACCCATGAGTTCAAGCACCTTAAAGAACTGCTTGAAATGGAGGTTTTGTTGGTATGCAACGACGTATAAGCACTTATCAAAGTCGTAAGTGTTCTTTCTATAAACCGCCGCCGCAATATCACGGGTGGCGTATAGTGTTGAGCCGTCCGACTTTAAGATTAAGCACGGAGGCATATTGTATTCTTCTAAATCAACGATTGACGCGCCATCGGAAATTTTAATAAGACCTTTGTCTTTTAATTCCTCGACAACGGGTGCCATTTTATCGTTATAAAAACTTTCGCCTGCGTACGAATCAAAGGTTACGTTTAAGAGTTTATAAATCTTTTCAACTTCTTCGAGCGTTATTGTCTTAAAGAGTTCAAACAAGCGGTTGCTCTCTTTATCGCCGTCCTCGATAAGCTTAAAGTAATGTCTTGCCTCGTCATCCATTGCGGGATTAATCTTTGCTTCATCGTGGTACTTTACGTAAATTCTGGAAAGCTCTTTAAGTCTTCCTTCCTTTACCGCCTCCTCACTACTCCAACGCTTAAATGCAACGATGAGTTTACCGAACTGCGTTCCATAATCGCCAAGGTGGTTTATTCCTACTACCTTGTAGCCTAAAAATCTAAAAATCTTGCAAAGCGCACTACCAATAACCGTTGTGCTTAAATGCCCGATATGGAAAGGTTTTGCAATGTTGATAGACGAATAGTCTATACAAACAGTTTTGCCCTCTCCGATTTTATCAGAACCGTACGCTTCGCCCTTTTCTGCAATT
>SVIY01000089.1 GCA_015069265.1 Clostridiales bacterium | reverse complement strand
CCTTTCGTCAGCACTTATCCACTCAAATCCGTCCCAAGAATCTTCTATTTCATAAAGTGAAGGGGTATTTTTATAGAATTTGTTGAGTTTTTTATTAAATTCGTGCAATTTTTTATGCAGGTCGTATTCAAGCATAAAGAACTCTAAACCCTCTTTATAATTCCACTCCTTGTACTGTCCGAATTCGTTGCCCATAAAGTTTAGTTTCTTGCCTGGGTGCGCGAATTGATAAAGCATAAACGCACGAATAGAACAAAATTTATCAAAATTATCACCGCTCATCTTGTCTAGCAGAGATTTTTTGCCGTGAACTACTTCGTCGTGTGATATTGGAAGAACGTAGTTTTCACTAAAAGCATAACACATTGAAAAGGTTAACTTCTCGTGACAACCCGACCTAAACACAGGATTGCACTCCATATAAGCTAGCGTATCGTTCATCCAACCCATATTCCACTTGAAGTTAAATCCAAGTCCGCCAAGATAGGTAGGTTTAGTTATCATTGAAAAGGCGGTCGACTCTTCAGCAATCATTAAAACGTTAGTAAAACGCTCAAAAACCGCACAATTCAATTTTTTGAAGAACTCTATTGCTTGGAGGTTGTAATTTCCGCCAAACTCATTGGGTATCCACTCGCCCGGCTTTTTATCATAATCGAGATATAGCATAGACGCTACCGCATCTACCCTTAAACCGTCAACGTGGAACTTTTCAAACATAAACACCGCGTTTGAAATCAAAAAGCTTTGAACTTCATTTCTTCCCCAATCGAAAACACGCGTTCCCCAGCCTTTATTTTCCTTTCTGTCCCAACCTTGATTTTCATAACAAGCGGTGCCATCAAACTCGTAAAGCCCGTGTAAATCTTTAGGGAAATGCGCAGGAACCCAATCGACGATTACGCCAATACCCTCTTTATGAAAAGCATCAACAAGCCTCATAAAATCTTTAGGCGTTCCAAATCTAGACGATATTGCATAATATCCCGTAACTTGATAACCCCAAGAACCGTCAAAAGGATATTCGGCAACGGGCATAAATTCAACGTGAGTGTAGCCCATTTTTTTAACGTATGAAACTAACTCTTTTGCAAGTTCACGATAGGTATAATATCTACCGTCCTCGTGTCTTTTCCAAGACGCAAGGTTGACCTCGTATATATTAACAGGCTCGCTATAAGGTGCTTTTCTGTTAGCAATATACTCCTCGTCTTTCCACTTATAACCGTTAATTTTATAAACTTTTGATGCGGTATTGCTAGGCGTTTCCGCGTGGAAAGCATAGGGGTCGGCTTTAAGCACAGTTTTTCCGTAATTTGTAACGGCAAATTTATAAGTGTCGTATTCTTTAAGTCCTTCAATAAAGAGCTCAAAAACACCGCCCTCACTTATACGCGCCATTAGGTTAGAATTTTCATTCCAACCATTGAAGTCGCCAACGACTGACACGCGTTCGGCATTAGGCGCCCAAACGCGGAATACGACGCCCGATTTTCCATTTTTTCTAGAAAAATGCGCGCCCATGTATTCGTATGCGTTATAGTTTGTTCCTTGATGAAACAAATATAACGGTAAATCGTTTTTATTCTTTCTTTTCATATAATTTAACAAATATAATCGTCTTTTTTCTTGCGAGCGGAATTCATTTCTTCCTTGGTGCTCTCGTATCCCTTTCTTCCAAACAAAGCGTAAGTAGCGTTTTTACCGCCCTCAACACCCGGTTGGTTAAAGGTATCTATTCCGAGCATTGCGCCCGTATATGCTGTTTGCATTTCAAACAAATATAACAACTGACCGATAGTAAACGCGTTTACTTCAGGAAGCATTATAGTATAATTTAAGCGATTTGCGGTAGTCAAAGCATATTCAGTAGCCTTTCTTTCTGTATTTATGAGTTCACTCATGGTGTGTTTGCACAAAAAGTTAACGTCGGGAATATCTTCACAACCGTCGCTAATAGTAACGTCCGAACGGAATTTTTCCACACCAATTATAGTGATAACCTTATCAAAAGGTCCCTCTCTATAAAGTTGAACTTGAGAGTGTTGGTCGGTAACACCCAAAGCTTTAACGGGAGTTTGTCCAGCAAACACTTCTTTACCCTCTTTATTGACAGCTTTTCCAAGGCTTTCGCCCCAAAGTTGACAATACCAATCGGCAATGTATTTAAGGCTATCGGCATAAGGCATCATAACCGAAATATTTTTACCGCGTTTCATTGATAAATATTGCAAAAGTGCACCGATAAGTGCAGGATTTTCCTTAATATCAGAACTCTTACAAATTCCGTCCATATATTTTGCACCGGCAAGCAATTCCTTAATATCTATACCAACTACTGATGCAGGGAGCAAACCTACGGGGCAAAGTTCGGAAAATCTTCCACCAACGCCGTCTGGAATATAGAAGGTTTTAAGCCCCTCTTGTTTTGCTATTTTAATAAGATTACCCTTACTTTCAGAGGTGGTAGCAATCATGTGGTCTTTTGCCTTGTCACCAAACTTCTTTTTCAAAATATCCATAATGATGAGATATTGGGACATGGTCTCACTTGTAGAACCGCTCTTTGTAACAACGTTAAACATAGTCTTATCTAAATCTAAAACGTCCAAAAGCGCGTTCATTCTTTCAGGGTCAACGTTATCCTCTACGTAGAGTTTAGGAGCTTTTCTAACCTCTTTAGGAAGTTCGTTGTGTCTTAAATGGCAGAGCGCTTGAAAAACTGCAATAGGACCTAATGCAGAACCGCCGATACCTAAAACAACAAAGTTATCGAACTTGTCCTTTATATCTTCCGCAGTCTTAATAATGTCATCAACAATATCGTCTTGATTATAAGGAAGTTCGGTCCAACCCATCATTCCTTTGCCACGTCCTGCCTCAACTTCTTGAAATGCTTTTTTTGCTATATCTAAACTACCGAAAAGTTCTTTTTCGGTAAATCCTTCCTTTTCCCCAACGTACTCACTCATCATATTGTTATAATCGGTAGTAAGTTTCATCTTTTTTTGCCAATTCAAATCGTTGTAGTTCATAATATCGCCTCTCTATATATTATTATATTATTTATATTAATACTAAATAATGTAAATGTCAATATGGTTATGGAAAATTTTGCCTATTTTTTATATATTTTTACCATATTTTATCAAAATCTTGTATTTATTTGACATTTTTGAACACATCATATATTATTTACCTATAAAATAAAAGGTAGAAAAGTTATGATTAAGAATATTATATTCGACATTGGCGGTGTTATACTGTTTTTTAACCGTGATTTTCTTCTCGACAAATACTATCACGGCACGGAAAAAGAACTATTAAAAGAAAAACTGTTTAAAGATTGGGAAATGCTTGACGAAGACGCTATTTCAATCGAACAATATAACAAAAACGTGCTAGCCTCTCTCCCCGAAAGGTTGCACGCTCCCGCCCTCACAGTATTAAATTATTGGGAATACGCAATGTCGTACAAAAAAGGCATTGTAGACCTCGTTAGGTTTTTAAAAGAAAAAGGATATAACCTTTATATCCTTTCCAATATGACCTATCATTTTATTGAACGCGATTATAAATTCCCTCTCCTAAAAGAATTTGACGGAATAGTGTACTCTGCCCAAATAAAACTCATCAAGCCCGACCCCAAAATTTTCGAGTACGTACTTAATAAATTCTCACTTAATCCCACCGAATCGCTATTTATTGACGATTTAAAACCGAACCT
>SVIY01000088.1 GCA_015069265.1 Clostridiales bacterium | reverse complement strand
CAATAGCGAGTTGAGTATTCATTTGACGAACTGCTTGTTGGTCTGCAGAAAGTCTTGATTTTCTAACTACGCTTGAAAATGTAGGAATAAGCACTGCCGCGAGAATTGCGATTACCGCGATAACGATAACGAGTTCTACGATAGTGAAACCCTTTTTGTTGTTTCTCTTCATGACTTTTCTCCTTAAAAAAAGTTTCTGTTTTATAACCCCGCATTAAAGATTTTGCGGAATCGTCCAATAGTTTGTTGTTTGCCTAAAAGGTTAGGCATTGAAAAAAGTGTTTCTCTTGCAATTATAGGCAAATACAAATTACGCCGATAAGAACAGCGAGAACTACTGCCCCACCGAAAATGGTGAAACCGACAACAGTGTCAACTTTCTTCTTCATAATTTCTTTGCAGTTGCATTTCTTTTTTTGAGACATATTGCCCCTCCTTGAAAATTATTCAACCGATACAATGATATAATCATTGGTATTTGTACGTACATTTTACTACTATTTGATTTTGTTGTCAACAGTTTTTGCAGAAAAAACCATTTTTGGTCGATTTTTGTCGTTTAATTTACCAATATTTTCCTAACTTTTGTCTGCATTTCCCTCTTGTTGACAAATCAACTATTTTCATTTTCTTTTTTAGTTTATTATCAAATATAGCTCTCTGTACGGTTACAGTATTTGTATTTTCATTTTTCTTATACGCATACCATTAATTATATGATAACAGAAAGCATTTTGTTTAATTTTTAATAAAATATGGCGCAGCGAACCGCTACGCCAAGTTTTATTTTACCGTGATTATCCCCGATATTGCGCCGATGATTATACCGAATACGAGGTCTATAAAGAAATTTAGCGAGAACAACGCTTGACCGCCCACCAATGAGAAAATAAGATATATCAAGACTGTAAAAAGCGCGCCGACAAAAATGCCTTTAAGCAGACCCTTACCGCCTTTAACGGCGGTTAGGCACCCCATAAAGACGGACAAAATTTTCAAGAATTGGCTTACGGCTTTAATAACGCCAGAGCCGAGCGACGCGGTTTTTGCCACAAAAGCAAACACTAATATGCCAACAAGCGCGGTAATCAGCGCAACACCCACCCCTTTAACGATACAGTATAAGCTTCCGTTTTCCTTTGCCTGCATATAAAAATCCCCCTTGCTTTTTCTTTTTATGTTATGCAAGGGGGATAAAGTTCTATGATAGAAAACTATTTTTCCTTATTTTTCTTCTTTCTTTTCGGGTTCTGCTACTGCAGGAGCGGGAGCGGGTGCAGGTTCGGCAGTTGCGGTTGCAGTTGCGCGAGCCGTTTGATAAATTGCGCCTCTATCAAACTTAACGTAGCTCTTATTCTCTTCCAAACCGGTTTCCAAAACGAAGGTGTTTTCTGCATCGTTAATTTGAACAACGATACCGCAAATACCACCGATAGTTTTAACCTTGTCGCCAATAGCGAGGCTATTTACCATTTCTTGTGCTTGTTTTTGTTTTTTCTTGTTAGAAATCGTAGACCACACGAAAAGTGCGATAACGCCAACGATAAGCACGCCCATGATAATGAGTGAAGTGTAGTTTTTGGGTTGAGCTTCAGTATTTTCTGTCGCGCCTTGAGCCGCGTCAGCAAGTAAGTTCCAAATCATATAAATTCTCCTTTAAGTTGTTTTTTATATTGTAATGTTTTTTTTGCGGAAAAGCAAGCGTTTTTTTGTTTATTTTTGCCTTTCGACCTTTTTAGTGGTTAAATTTTGGGTAAGTATCGCCCGTTTTGCGATAAAACTCCTCACAGAACTCACTAAAACTGTCTTGCATTATCGCGTGTCTAATTTGTTCCATAAGGTTATTTAGATAGGTTATGTTATGCAAGCTCAACATCATACCGCCCATCATTTCGCCAACGTTTATCATATGTCTTAAATATGCTTTAGTATAATTCTTGCAACAATAACAATCACACTCTGGGTCAAGTGGTGAAAAGTCTTCCCTATACTTGCCGTTTCTAACGACCACTTTACCGTTAGAGGTGAGTGCGGTGCCGTTTCTTCCAACCCTGGTTGCAAGCACGCAGTCGAACATGTCTATACCGCGCCTTACACCTTCTACTAGGCAGTCGGGGCTACCAACGCCCATGAGGTATCTAGGAACGTTTGTGGGATAGTATGGAAGCATACTGTCCATTATGTCGTACATGATTTCTTTTGGTTCGCCTACCGACAGTCCGCCAATTGCTATACCGTACTTTGCATAGGGAATAGTTTCTTTTAGGCTTGTTGCCCTTAAATCCTTAAACATATTTCCCTGAACGATTGGGAAAAGTGCTTGGTCGTCGTTCTTGTGCACGTTATAGCATCTGTCTAGCCATTTGAGAGTTCTCTCCATTGCAATTTTGGACTCGGCATAATCAGCGCCATACGGTGAGCATTGGTCGAACGCCATTATTATATCAGCGCCCAAGTTGTTTTCTATCTCAATCGCCTTTTCTGGTGTTATAAAATGCAAGCTCCCGTCCACGTGTGAGTTAAAGTACACGCCGTCGTCTTTTATCTTATTTAGTTTTGCGAGCGAAAACACTTGAAATCCACCACTATCCGTAAGTATTGGTCTATCCCAAGCCATAAACTTATGCAGTCCGCCAGCCTTTTTAACCGTTTCGTCGCCCGGGCGCATATAAAGGTGGTAAGTGTTTGCGAGAATTATTTGTGACTTTGCCTCTTTTAAATCCCTCGGCATAACGCCCTTAACCGTCGCTTGTGTTCCGACAGGCATAAAGGTAGGCGTTAATATATCGCCATGTGGGGTGTGCAGTATTCCCGTTCTCGCACCCGTTTTAGAATCTTGTTTTAGTTGTTCAAAGTAAAATTTTTCCATAATATACAGTTTGAGTTTGTTTAATTTTAGAAGCGAGCAAGACAAGGCTCGTCGTCGGAACAAATGTAGCTGTCTACACTTTTAAAAAAGTGTATGACTTGCAACATTGCCCCTCCTCTTCCCAAAAATTTCTTCGACAATTTTTGGGATCCCTTTTATTTTTGGGTGAGATAGAACGTACGTTCATCAAAGTCCAAACGCAAAGCGGTTAACGTAGTATTGCGATGCTTATAAAATTAAACACGCGTCGCCAAACGAAAAGAATCTATATTTATTCTCTACTGCCGTTTCATACATCTTTAAGGTTTTTTCTCTTGTCGATAGTGCTGATACGAGCATTATTAGAGTTGATTTGGGCAAGTGGAAGTTGGTTATTAATGCGTCCACACACTTAAATTTATACGGTGGATAGATAAAGATTTCGGTATTATCCTTAACCGCTTTAACAAAGCCGTTCTCGTCCGCAGCGCTCTCTAACGTTCTGACGCTAGTCGTTCCAACGGCTATAACGCGCCTACCCTCTCTTTTGGCTTTATTTATCCTCTCCGCCGACTGCTCGCTAATTTCATAGTACTCCGAGTGCATGTGGTGGGATAAAATATCGTCGCTTTTAACGGGGCGGAAAGTTCCTAGTCCGACGTGAAGAAGCACGTCGACTATTTCCACGCCCTTTGCTTTTATCTTTTCTATAAGTTCGTCAGTAAAGTGTAGTCCTGCCGTTGGCGCTGCCGCAGAGCCGTCCACTTTTGCGTAAACCGTTTGGTAGCGCTCTTGGTCTTTAAGTTTTTCGGTTATATACGGTGGAAGTGGCATTTCGCCAAGTCTTGAGATTATATCCTCAAACACTCCGTCGTATATAAACTGAACGCGTCTACTACCGCTCTCCTCGATATTTGACAGCACTTTAAGTT
>SVIY01000087.1 GCA_015069265.1 Clostridiales bacterium | reverse complement strand
CGTCACCATTTTTTGCTTTTCTTACGTAATCAAGAAGTTTATCTTGATCAAGCATAATTCTCCTATCAAACTGCGTCGTCACGAATTGTTTTTGTCATATAAACTTTAGTGCCGTTGCCTTTCTCGGAAACAACCCTTACTTCGTCCATAAAGCTTTTCATTATGGTAAAGCCCATCCCCGACCTTTCCTCATCGGGCTTAGTGGTGTAAAAGGGTTCTAAGGCTTCGTCAATATTTTCAATCCCAACACCAAAATCGAAAACGTTTATATGTATTTTCCCACCCACAAGTTCAGATTCAAGCACAATCCTACCAACGCCGTTTGGATAACCGTGAACGATGGCGTTTGTAACGGCTTCACTAACGGCGGTCTTAATATCCGAAATTTGTGCGACCGAAGGGTTTAGATGCAACGCAAAACAAGATGCAACGCTTCTTGCAAAAGACTCGTTTTCAGATAAAGATAAAAAAGATAAAGTAATTTTATTGTTTGTATCCATTATAAAAATCTCCTTAATATTTAGGCATAATTTTGTAAAGTCCGGCAAGTTCAATGACCTTCTCAGTCGATACCGAAGCACCCGATATGTAAGACGGCACGTTAAACTGCTTTAATTTTTTATATCGCCCTATCAAAAGCCCTATACCTGTACTATCCATAAACGATAGCCCCGACAAGTCAAAGACCACGTGTGAACTTGAAAGATTGTCCATAATAAGTTTATCAAGTATATCCTTTGCCTTGCTTGCCGAACATTCATCAAGTTCACCATAAACGTAAACGGTAAGATTGCCACTTGATTTTTTGTATTTTATTTCCATTTTCGCCCCCTTAAAAATCTCTAATCAAGAATAACACCTAAACAAAAATAAAAAATGTCGTTAATAGTAAAAGCCCGTGTTATTTTGTCAAAACGAATTTTTAACAAATTTTAAAAAACTAAAAAAAATTTTATAAAAACTACCTTTTTTTGTTTGACATTATTTTGAAATTATTATAAGATAGTATAGCGTTCAAAAGCAACGGGGTGTAGCGCAGTTGGTAGCGCACGTGGTTTGGGACCATGGGGTCGGGAGTTCGAGTCTCTTCACCCCGACCAGTTTATAAGTACCTTGCGAACGTATTAGGGGCCTTTAGCTCAGTTGGTTAGAGCGGTCGGCTCATAACCGATTGGTCCGCGGTTCGAGTCCGTGAAGGCCCACCACACAATTCCCTATTAATTTTGGCCCGGTAGTACAGATGGTTAGTACGCCAGCCTGTCACGCTGGAGGTCGAGGGTTCGAGCCCCTTCCGGGTCGCCAAAAGAAAATGCTTGTATTTTTACAAGCATTTTCAAAAAAACTTGTATGCCTCGGTAGCTCAGTCGGTAGAGCAAGGGACTGAAAATCCCTGTGTCGGTGGTTCGATTCCGCCCCGAGGCACCAAGTTAATTTAAACACTTTGCTGGTGTAGCTCAACTGGCAGAGCAGCTGATTTGTAATCAGCAGGTTGCGGGTTCGATTCCAGTCACCAGCTCCAAAAATTTAATAACATTCGGGCAGGTTCCCGAGCGGTCAAAGGGAACAGACTGTAAATCTGTCGTCGGCGACTTCGGTGGTTCGAATCCACCCCTGCCCACCACAATAGTTGAAATGGTTTGATACGAAAGTATTAGACCATTTTTTCTTTACAATATGGGCGTTGTAATTTTATTTTTTGAAAATCGTTAAGGCATACATAAAAGGTCTTGAAATAATACGCCAAATATGATACAATGTTATTATGAGATATCAAAACATATCAGAATAACGAGAATAGGGGGTTATTTTGAATAGATAATAAAAAGGAGTTTATGAGTTAAACTCTTTTTTATTGCCTTTAATATAACAAACATTTTTGATTATTACTTTATCGTAACCATATTCATTGCATCAAAGAAGGTAATTTTATCTCTCATAAAGCATTTTAATGTATTAAATGCTTTAGCATGAGGATATTCATGCTGGATTGCTGTAGAAATATCGGCATAGTTACATTTTAATTTATCTGCTAATTTTTCAAGTTGTCCATAGTTTACTTATTTCTGTAGATGATACCGGGTTAGGAATAGATTCGGAATATATTGAAAGAATTTACGATAATGGCTTTTCTACCAAAGGAGAAAGTCGCGGGACAGGTTTATGCGTGGTTAAAGAAATCGTTGATAAATACAGCGGAAATATTTCAGTTGAGTCTGAAAAAGATACAGGAACATCATTTATTGTATTTTTAAAGAATGAAAGGAGCGAAGGATATGTATGAGGTTCTAATTGTTGAAGATGATCCAATGGTCGCAATGATAAATAAACAATATATTTCTCAAAACCCACATTTTCGCATATCGGCGATTTGCAAAGATGGCGAAAGCGCGTTTTCATATTTACAAAACAATACAATACATCTTGTTGTTTTAGATGTATATATGCCTAAGGAAGATGGGCTTTCATTACTTCGCAAGATAAGGACGCTACCAATTCCTGTTTCTGTTATAATGGTGACAGCAGCCAATGATAGTGCTACAATTGGAGAGTGCTTCCGATTAGGCGTTGTGGATTATTTGGTAAAACCATTTGAAAGCAAACGTTTCCAACAGGCACTCAATACTTTCTTGCATAGACAAAATGCTTTTAATAACATGGATAGTTTTGACCAAAGCCATATTGATATTTTGTTAGAAGGGACACAAGTGAAAGATGGTAAATTGGACTTGCCTAAAGGATTACAGTCTCAGACATTAGAGAAAATCACGATATTTATCGAAAACTATTCTAAAGAGGAATGGACGATTGAAGAAATTGCTGATAAAATCGGCATTTCTCGTGTAACTGTGCGTAGGTATATTAATTATCTTTTAGATGAAGGTAAAGTTTCAAGTGATATAAATTATGAAACAGGTGGTAGGCCTTGTATGATGTATTCATTAAAGAAGTAATTTAGCTTAAAGAACTTGAATTTCATGATATAATGTAATTAAAAGTTCTGCCGAAATATTACAATAACTTGGAATAAGTTGTTGCCCCAAGAAACCACACCAACTGCATAAAAACAGGGTGCGTGATTTTCCCCCAAAGGGTGCGTAATTGTATCAATAATAGTAATGAAATCCAAAGAAAAAGACTAAATCAAGTGATTTAGTCTTTTTCTTACTTGTAGTCTAAAACCCCCAGATAGTCTGGGGGTTTATTGTTGACACAATGAAAAACCACCAGATATACTGGTGGATTTTTATTAATTTCTGAATTTAGACAATAGATAAAGCGGCGATATCCCCTACGTTTTCGCTAAGTTTTGCAGGGACGATAGAACAAACTTCTAAACTATTTTTGAGTGCTTCATTTTTTAATTGTCTATTCATAGACGGAATAAGTAGTTTCGACGAACGCATAAAAACACCGCCTATAACGATTTTTTCAGGGTTAAATAAATCGATAATAATACTTAATCCCTTGCCCAACATTTGCCCACTTTTTGCAAAAACTTTTTTTGAAAACTTATCGCCATTAAAAGCCATTTCTGCAAGTTTTTTAGTCGTGATATTATCCACACCTATTTCTTTAATAAAATCAGGAATTTTCTTCTCTTTTTGAAGCATAATTTTTGCCAAACGACTAATACCACCACCACTACAAAAACCTTCAAAAGAACCAAACTTTTCAAAGCCGTACGGTCCGTTTTTTGCAAGACGGATATGCCCTAACTCACCTGCGTTTCCGTTCGTACCACTATATAATCTTCCGTCCAATATAAGCCCCGCACCAAGACCTGTTCCAAAGGTTAAAAATATCATATTTTTCGAGCCTTTACCCGCACCGAACTTCCACTCCGCCAAAGCACAAGCGTTAGCATCGTTTTCTAATTTAGCGTTTAAACCGTAACGATCTTTAACAAAAGACACTATCGGAAAATTGTGCCACCCAACCAAGTTTGGCGGTGTCAAAATTATACCTTTTTGACTATCAAGTGGTCCACCGCAACTTATCCCTGCATTTTCAATAGGATAAGTTTCAATATAACTTTTTATAAAAGGCGTAAGCCTATCGAAAGTTTCAACGGGCGACGAACTTGTGGGGACTTCGTTCCTTTGTAAAATTTCTAACATATCGTTTTCAATTTTACCAACGGATGCAGCACATTTAGTACCAC
>SVIY01000086.1 GCA_015069265.1 Clostridiales bacterium | reverse complement strand
GTAAGTTTATTTAATCATTGAAATTAAAAAAACTTACCGCATTTTCATGCGGCAAGTTTTTCCTATTGTTTAAACGAACCCAAAACAATCGCTATGAAAGAAACAACAATAAAACCTATCGCTTACGTCGTTAGCGATTTTAAGGAAAAATTCGGAATACCACGTCAGAGCGGTAGAGCACCGTCAGTAACCTCTAAAATTGTCTTTTATCCAGAATATAGGGATAAACGTGCATTAATAGGAATTGAGGGTTTTTCTCACCTATGGCTTATTTTTGATTTTTCCCTCGCTCATAAGAATGGTTTCTCCCCCACTGTTAGACCGCCAAGGCTTGGTGGAAACGAGCGCGTAGGAGTGTTTGCAAGCCGTTCTCCGTTTAGACCGAATAGTTTGGGGTTGTCCTCGGTAAAGCTCATTAAAGTTGAAGAGGACGAAAGTTTAGGTAGCGTCTTAATCGTTGGCGGTGCAGATTTACTCGACGGTACGCCCATATACGACGTTAAGCCTTACTTACCCTTTACCGACTGTCACACCGACGCTATAGGCGGTTATGCCGACCAAAAGAAAGACTACAAATTAGACGTTACGTTTTCTTGCGACGCACGTAAGTTTTTGGACGAAAGCAAGCTTTCAGCACTTATAGAGTGCCTCTCTGACGACCCACGCCCCTCTTATCAAGAGGACGGTAGAGAGTACGGTATGAGGTTTTCTGACTTTGAAATCAAATTCTCAGTAAATGGAAAAACTCTAACGGTAAATAAAATAGAAAAGGTGTAAAAAGCCCCCGTAGAATTCTCTACGGGGTTTTATTTTATTCTTCTCTAAATTGTAAGTTGTAAAGTGTCGCGTACAAGCCGTTATTTTTTATCAACTCTTCGTGTCGTCCACGTTCGGTTATCTCTCCGTCCGAGATAACTGCTATTTCATCAGCATTTTTAACGGTTGATAAGCGGTGAGCTACGACGATGGTCGTTCTTCCCTTGCACAACTCGTCAAGAGATTGCTGAATTAAAATTTCAGTGGTATTGTCAAGCGCACTCGTTGCCTCGTCTAAAATAAGTATCGGTGGGTTCTTTAAGAATACTCTTGCGATTGACAGTCTTTGCTTTTGACCGCCCGAAAGTTTAACCCCTCTCTCACCGATAACCGTATCGTAACCATCTTGTAAGGTCATAACGTACTCGTGGATATTGGCGCGTTTTGCCGCCTCTATAACCTCTTCATCAGTAGCGTCGGGTCTACCGTATAAAATGTTGTCGCGAATACTTGCATTAAAGAGGTATACGTCTTGTTGAACTATACCTATATTTTTGCGGAGGGACTCTCTCGTAACGTCCTCTACGTTAACGTCGTCTATGTAGATAGCGCCCTCCTCCACGTCGTAAAAGCGGGGAATCAAGTGACACACCGTAGTCTTTCCACCTCCGCTAGGGCCTACCAACGCGAAAATTTGACCTTGTTTTACCTCTAACGAAAAGTTTTTAAGCACGTCTTTATTTTCGTTGTAGCCGTAGGTTACGTTCTCGAAACGGATATTTCCCTTAACGCTATCTATAGCGGTTGCACCCTCTTTATCCTTTTCCGGTTGGGTTTCCATAATTTCCAAAAATCTCTTAAAGCCCGTAACGCCGTTTTGGTATTGCTCCATAAACATAATAAGCTGTCTTACGGGCGCTAAAAAGATGTTAATCGACACGATAAAGGCAGTGTAGTCGCCAAGTCCGATTGCCCCTGAGTACAAGAACAACCCACCCGCTATAAGCACGACAACGTTAAAAACCTCGGTAACGAACGTGGAAGTCGAGTGGAATATTCCCATCGCCTTAAACGCTTTTCTTCTAGACGACACAAACCACTCGTTGCCCTTTTCGAACTTTTCTTTTTCCGATTTGGAGTTTGTGAACGCTTTGGTTACCCTTATGCCCGAAATACTGCTCTCTAGCGAGGCGTTAATTTGTGCAAGCGATTTTCTACTTTCCATAAACGCGTCGCGCATTTTCTTTCTCACAAGCATTGAAATTATGATTAGGAATGGCACGCAAACAAAGATTATAAGCGTTAAGTAAACGTTTATGGTCATAAGATAGATGAACGACGCGATAATAGAAATGCCCGAAATAAGCACGTTTTCAGGGCCGTGGTGCGCAAGTTCACTTATATCGTTAAGGTCACTCGTCATTCTTGACATGATTTTTCCCGTTTCGTGATTATCGTAAAACTTATACGGTAAGGTCTGTAAGTGGTTAAACATGTCGCTACGCATTCTAGCCTGCATTTTAACGCCTATCATATGTCCTTGATACTGAATAAAATAGTTCAGTAACATACGGATAATATATATCGCTAGTAGCAAACAGCCGAATATTATTATCATATCGTACTCTTTGTTGAGGATAGAATCGTTTAGCATATTCCTTGTTATGATTGGATAAAGTAGTCCTAACATCGACACGGCAAAAGATGCCAACATGTCGAATATAAACATTATCTTATGCGGTTTATAATACGAGAAAAACCTTTTTAACATTTTTTTGCTCCTTATATATCTATTATATTTTATCACAACTATTTTTTGTTGTAAATAATAGCAACAAAAAAAGACTGCAATTTTGCAGTCTTTTTAATTTAATAGTTAATTGCTATATCAATAAATGAGTTAGAAACAAGTTGCAGTAGGCTCGCGCTGTTTATTCTCTTTAAGAGTGAAGATGCGAACAGGTCAAGGCTCGCTATGTTTCACGACGGGGCGCGTACGCCTGTACGTAACCCAAGTGATATATAGCGAAACGATGAGATGTGACGCATATACGCTCTTAAAGTTTATTTCTTTGGATTTTACCGCTTACAGTCTTGGGCAATTCGTCGCGGAATACAACGATTCTTGGATATTTATAGGGAGCGGTCTTTGCCTTAACGTAAGTTTGAATTTCTTTCTTCAATTCTTCGGTAGGCTCGGTACCCTTAACTAGAACGATACTTGCCTTAACAACTTGACCACGAACTTCATCGGGTTCTGCAGAAACACCGCACTCTAATACGTAGGGAAGTTCCATAATAACCGATTCGATTTCAAAAGGTCCAATGCGATAGCCGGAAGATTTAATAACGTCGTCAACACGGCCAACGTACCAATAAAAGCCGTCCTCGTCGCGCCAAGCGGTATCACCTGTATGGTAATATCCGTCGTGCCAAACTTCTTTAGTTTTTTCTTCGTCGCGATAATATCCCATGAATAATCCGCACGGTGCGCCGTCTTTGACGTTGACAACGATTTCACCAACTTCACCGACCTTAGCCGAATTGCCGTTTTCGTCAACGATATCGATATCGTAGATAGGCGCGGGTTTACCCATAGAGCCAATTTTGTGGGGTTTGCCAACAAGGTTGCCGATGAGCATTGTGGTTTCCGATTGACCAAAGCCTTCTTTGATTTGAAGTCCCGTGAGTTTTTCAAACTGGTTATAAACCTCGGGGTTAAGCGCTTCGCCAGCCGTCGACATATGTTGAACGGATGAAAAATCGTATCTAGATAAATCTTCTTTAATTAACATACGAAGCATCGTAGGCGGAGCACAGAAAGTTGTGATTTTATGCTTTGCAAACATAGGCAATATGTCTGCCGCATCAAATCTATCGAAGTCGTAAACAAAGGTAGCAGCCTCGCAAAGCCATTGACCGTAGAGTTTACCCCACATAGACTTTGCCCAACCCGTGTCTGAAATGGTAAAGTGCAAACCGTCGGGGTCAACGTTATGCCAATATTTTGCCGTGTGGAAGTGTCCCAAAGGATATTTATGGTTATGAAGCGCCATCTTGGGATATCCGCTCGTTCCCGAAGTAAAGAACATAAGAAGCGGGTCGTCGCCACAAGCGGTGTCTTCGGTGCGGTTAAAGTGGGTGCTATACATAACGTATTCTTCGTCAAAGTTACGCCAACCCTCTCTAGCGCCGTTTACTATGATTTTGTGCTTCATTTCGGGGCATTTTTCCATAGCTATCTCGGCTTGGTGCGCTGTATCGCCGTCTGCCGTACAAATGATTGCCGTCGCGCCCGAAGCCTTAAATCTATACTCGAAGTCGTGTTCTTGTAATTGGTTGGTTGCAAGAATAGCAACTGCACCGAGTTTGTTAAGGCCAAGCATTGCAAACCAGAATTGGTAGTGACGTTTAAGAACGAGCACAACCCTATCGCCCTTCTTTATGCCTAGTGACTTAAAGTAGTTTGCACACCTTGCCGACTCTTTCTTAACGTCGGTAAAGGTAACTCTTCTCTCGGTCTTATCCT
>SVIY01000008.1 GCA_015069265.1 Clostridiales bacterium | reverse complement strand
TGCCATCGTAACGATAGTGGAGATACTTCCCCGTGGGGTATATTTTTGTTTGCTATCTCTATGAGATAGCGAACCCCGAGGGGTTCGGTCGCCTTTGACGGACTTACCTTGACGGACATAGTCCTGCGCGTATGCGCAGTTTCCCTCGTGACACGGGATGAAGTGAACATTTGCGAATGCAAATCGTTCGGCTCTGCCATCGTAACGATAGTGGAGATGCTTCCCCGTGGAAATTTTGCTTTCTTTTAAGCAAAAAACTCGGTTTTCACCGAGTTTTTGTTTTGTTCTTTTCCTATTTTATAACCACTGCAAATGCACTAAATGGAGCAATAAAATCGTTTATTAAAATTTCTTTACCAGTTAAGGTTAGGTTTGCACCGCAACTATCCACAATGCTTTCATACACTTTATCAAGCGAAATTTTGCCGTTTATAACAGGGTTTTCACCCATATTGACAAAGAGGAGTGCCGTTTGATTATCGGCTTTTTTGCAAAGTTGATAAACGAACGGTGCTTTTTCAAGATAGCAAATATTTTTTACAAAATCTTTTACTTGTTCGGCGCGTTTATAAGAGAACAGCACACTTGCCCTATGTGGCAATTTTTCGCAATCAAACGCATAAACAAGATATTCTACCCCGTCTGCCGTATAAGTGTATGCCGAAGAATAGCGCGTGCCGTCAGGCAATTCAAAGGTGCTTAAAACCTTTGCTTTTTTATTAATATCGAGCGAATAATACCCATTTGAAGCGCCGTAAGATAAAAGAACTTTTTCTTTATCAAACCACTCAAAAGCAGGTGTACCAATGCTTTCCACCCCTTTTAAGCCAAGGTCAAAGCCTTTTTCTTGCAAAATAAGAGCGCCTTTGATATCCACAATCATTTTGCATAAAGGTTTATCAATCTCTCTTGCTTCTTCGCCAAACGCAATCCCACAGTCCCCCGATTGCTCGTAATGAGTGGGCACGCCGATGACGGACAAAAACTCTGCACCGCGGTTAAACCAACCCGTCATAATTGCCGTTTCGCCAAGTCCATCAATTAAATCAGCATTTTCTATCTTTCTAATATTCCCGAAAGCCTTAACGCCGCAGCAAGTTTTATCATCAAAATTTTTGTGTATAAACTCATATAGTGGCGCATTATAGAGCCTATGCTCAACATATCCCGTTTCATACTCGGGCGATGAGTGGTAATCTAAAAAGTAACCTTGTTCCCCCATACCGCCCGAAGCGTGTAGAGGCAAAGAAAAACACTCTAAAAGAGAAGATGAACAAACGTATCTTGGGCGGGGGTATGTATCCGCTTCAAAGAAAATTTCCACGCCTGAGTCACGGCAAAATGCTTCTTGCCTTCTCGTTTCTTCAACGATTGCCGACAAGGGTTGACCGCGGAAGCGGTCTTTTGACAGTGACACCCAATAGGGCGCGCCCGTAAATCTTAAAAACGGGGTTGTATCCCCTGCAAGTGCTTTTGTTAGTTCAACAGCATCTGCTCCTTCAATATCAAAGGAAGTAAAACCTGCGCAAAAACCAACGCGGATATTGGGGTTTACATTATTTACCGCATTTCTAACCGCTTTGGCAAACTTAATTAAAGTCTTTTTATTGTTGTTAAGCCAAGCCGTGCGATACTTGTTTTTTCCGCCCACGAAAAGCAAGTTTTTAAGGGTAGAAAGTTCAAGTTTTTCCCCAACTTCGCTTTCAAGCATTTTTAAGTGTTCATCACAAAAACAACCAAGCCCTGGGCGAACGGACAAACACAAGTCATCATCTATCATCAGCATATCGCTAATGTGTGCAAGTTCTTTGACAAAAGAACAAAAATCGTTCACAAATACAGAGTTTTCTGGGCAGAACATATCTTTATCCTTACCTTCTCTGCCTGTAACCGAACGAATACTCGTATAATCCTTGCTTATTTCCATTTCCCTTTCAGAAAGGGGTTTTCCCGTGCCAAAAACACAAAACCAAACACCAACCCTAAAGCCTTGCGCCCTAAAATAATCAACGTTTTCTTTTAGGTGAGATAGATATTTTGCCCGCTCTTTACCACGCGCAAAAAACGCATCTCTTTCAATGGCGACAAACACAGTGTCAGCACCGAGTTTATTTAGATTTGTTTTGTATTGCTCGCGATTATCTTTATTAACCGCGCAGTTCATAACGGGAACGTATAACCTTTGTTTCATAACTAATTTTCCTTTTATTTTAATACGTAATGAACGGCACGCAAAACTTCAAACCAAGTATCAGTTGAAAATTCTATGGTAGTATCATCAATTTGTTTTACCCCTGGATAGAAGCTGTTATAGTATGCGTCTTGATGGTTACGATAGCATATGGTGAGAGTAAATTTTTCAGGCAAAACCGCCTTGCAACTTTGCCAATCACCGCTTAGTGCCTTTTCTACCCCTTCTTCTATTTTTTGAACGGCTTTATCGGGGTGCATTGAAATAGTTCCCGCACCTATGCCTTCAACCGTTTGAACGGCAGTTATATTTGGAATAAGTTCTTTTGCAATCTCACAAACTTCCTTATCCCCACTAACAAACGGAACAGGTAAGCCTAAATACGACGCTGAATAAGCATCATACATAAACTCGCTAAGTATTTGCCCATTTAACAAAATCTTACTCGTTTTTCTGTTAAACGTGTGCGAAACGGGGCTTTTATTGCTGCCTGCCGGTGCGTGAAAACCCGTCATAAACACCGCGTCAAACTTTTCGTTTTGAGCACCTGAAAGCATAGCGTAAGGGTCGCCACCCGCTTGGCGCATCAAACGAACTTTATTAGGAAGCATATCGGGCACAATGTTTCTTGAACAGCCGTGCGCATCGTGAACGAGAATATCTTTCGCCCCCATTTTTAACGCGCCCACACAAGCGGAAGAAACTTCCCTTGTCATTTGTTTGCAAAAATAAGGGTATAGAAAGCCACCCTGTTCACCTTCTTCAATATGAGTAAAATTACACGTTCCTTCAATATCGGCAATGAGATAAATTTTCATAACAAATTCTCCCTTTGTTTATTTTCGCACATTCAAAATTAATAGTCAATACTTTATCTAAACTTTATCCAAAATTTTTGTTGTTAGAATTTAACTATTATGGTATACTTTAATAAAAGGAGTTATTATGATTTTCAAGCCTTCGTTTATAAATAGTTCAATTCCGCTAGCAGAATACCCCCGCCCCCAACTTAAAAGGGATAGTTATCTTTCCCTAAACGGTGAATGGGATTATTGCATATGCAAAAAAGGTGAGTTTAACGGCAATTTTGACGGCAAAATTTTGGTGCCGTATTGCCCAGAGTGTCAGTTGTCGGGCGTTAACCGCCAGCTTCAAAAGGATGAAGAACTGCATTATTTTCGCACCTTTTCTTTGCCTGAAAATTTCCTAAAAGATAAGCTTATATTGAACGTAGGGGCGTGCGACCAGATAACAGAGGTATATCTAAACGGCAATCTTGTCGGCAAAAATTATGGTGGATATCTAGCATTTTCTTTTGACCTTACCCCTTACTTAAAAGAGGGTGAAAACCAACTCCACTTTATTGTTATCGACGATGCCGATACCGAAATTTACGCGAGAGGCAAGCAAAAATATAAGCGTGGCGGTATATGGTATACCGCAACCAGCGGTATTTGGCAGAGCGTATGGTTAGAGAGCGTTCACGACAACTTTATTCGCTCGCTAAAAATTTTGCCCGATTATGATAATAAATGCCTTTCTATCACTGCATTTTCCGACTTTGAGCAAGAGGTAAAAATAACCGTGTTTGGCGACGATAGCGCGCCGTTAAAGGCAGTTATCGGCAAGACTAACACCGCCGTTAAAATACCTGTTCCAGAGTGCAAACCGTGGTCGCCCGACTCCCCCGAACTCTACCCCATAACAGTCAAAACTGAAAATGACGAAGTGGAAAGTTATTTTGGACTCCGCACCTTTTCTACCACAAATATAAACGGAAAGGCATACCCCACCCTAAACAATAAGCCAATTTTCCATAATGGACTTTTAGACCAAGGGTATTTTCACGACGGGCTTTACACTCCAAAGGATAACCGCACTATGTTTGAGCAGGTCAAAGCGGTAAAAGACATGGGCTTTAATATGCTTCGAAAACACATAAAAATCGAACCGCAACTTTGGTACTTTTACTGCGACGTTTTGGGCGTTCTCGTTTGGCAAGATATGATTAACGGCGGAGCTAAATACAAAACTCGGCGCATTGTTCTCGCCCCCTTTATTAACCTTCACCTAAACGATACAAACTACAAGAGCATGGGGCGGTCATTAGAGTCCAGAAACCAATACTACGTCGAGGCAGAGGGGCTTATAGAGCAACTTTATAACTGCGTTTCCCTTTGCGTTTACACCCCCTTTAACGAGTGCTGGGGGCAGTTTGACGCGTTAAAGACGTGCGATTGGGTAAAATCGCTTGATAGCTCCCGCCTTATTGACCACGCAAGCGGTTGGCAAGATATGGGCGGTGGAGATTTTTGCAGTAGACATATCTATTTTAGAAAGGCAAAACCCAAAAACGATAAAAAGAGAATTCTTGCGCTAACAGAGTTTGGCGGATATTCTCTTGCGGTAGAAGGTCACGTTTTTTCAAGCAAGAAGTTTGGATATAAAAAGTATAAGGATAATTCTTCCCTATACTCCGCTTACGAGAGTTTGTATTATGACCAAGTGTTGCCACTTATTGAAAACGAGGGGCTTTCCGCAACCGTTTATACCCAACTTACCGACGTTGAGGACGAGATTAACGGACTTTTCACCTTTGACGGAGTGCTAAAACTCCCCAAAGAAAAGGTTTATGCAATTAACCAAGCCGTTTACAAAAAATTTGACGAGTGTGTAAAAAAATGAGCAAAATGAATATGATTAACACCTCGCTTTGCTATATAGAAAAGGACGGCGCATACCTAATGATGCACCGCATAAAAAAGCAAAACGATATCAATAAGGATAAGTGGGTTGGTATTGGCGGAAAGTTTTTGGAAAACGAAACCCCCTTCGACTGCGCTCGACGTGAAATTTATGAAGAGACGGGGTTAACCGCTAAAACGCTTCTCTACCGCGGTATAGTAACCTTTGTTTCAAACGAGTTTGGCACCGAGTATATGCACCTATTCACTTGCAAAGATTTTTCGGGCGAGATAAATGCCGACTGCGACGAAGGAAAGTTAGAGTGGGTAAAAATAAGTGACGTTTGTTCTCTACCACTTTGGGAGGGCGACAAAATCTTTTTAAGCTTATTACAAAAAGACACCCCTTTCTTCTCATTAAAACTTGTTTACGACGGCGAAAACCTTGTTGAACATAAATTAGAATATTAGAAAAGACCTCGATGTTATCGAGGTCTTTTTATTAAACAAATTGTTTTGCAAGTGCTTTTATTTGAGCAATGTTTTCTTCGTTTACTGCCGACATTATTTTTACGCCGTTTTCAACAAACTCTAAGTTCTTACAGTTTTCTAGCATTCCCTTCATAACCTTGGTTGCCACCGGTGCCCAGCTTCCGTTTTCAATAAAACCAATCTTCCTATTTTGGAAGTTTCTTTCGGTCAAGTGATTGATAAACTCTTTCATAAACGGGAAAATATCGCCGTTATACGTGGTGGTTGCAAGCACTATTTTGCCATAGCGGAAGGCATCTTCAACCGCCTCTGCCATATCGGTACGGGCAAGGTCGTTTACCACAACCTTAGGAACGCCCAATTTTTTAAGTTCTTCTTCCAACATTTGAACAGCTTTTTTGGTGTTACCATAAACCGAAGTATATGCAATCAAAACGCCATCCGTTTCCACGCCATAACTTGACCAAATTGTGTACAAATTGAGATAATACCCCAAATTTTCGGTTAAAACAGGTCCGTGGAGTGGGCAAATAACGTTTATTTCTTTACCAGCAAGTTTTTTAAACAGTGCTTGAACTTGAACGCCGTACTTACCAACGATACCTATATAATATCTTCTCGCTTCACAAGCCCAGTCTTCGTCCGCATCGGTTGCACCGAACTTGCCGAACGCATCGGCAGAGAACAAGATTTTATCGGTTAAATCATAGGTCATAATAACTTCGGGCCAATGCACCATAGGTGCGGTAACGAACGCTAGCTCGTGCTTACCGAGAGATAGCGTAGAGCCATCCCCCACCACAACTTGTCTATCCGCATAGTCGGTGCCAAAAAAGTTTTTCATCATGACGAACGCTTTTTGAGAGGACACGATTTTTGTGTCCGGATACTGCTTCATAAAAGCATCTATACAAGCAGAGTGGTCGGGTTCCATGTGTTGAACGATTAAATAATCGGGAAGCCTATCCCCCAACTCTCTTTTAACGTTATTTAGCCATTCGTCCTTAAAGTTAGCGTCCACCGTATCAAAGATTGCAACCTTTTGGTCTAAAACAATATAGGAATTGTAAGCCATACCGTTTGGAACAACGTATTGTCCTTCAAACAAGTCAATCTCTCTATCGTTAACGCCTATCCATTTGATATCATTGTTAATTGTCACTTTTCTTCTCTCCTATTTAATCATCAAAATCCAAAAAATTCTTTTTCATAATCGGTCACGGTTTTATTTAGTCTTGTAACCGCTTGTTTTTGCTCGCTATCCCCTAAAACATGCCCGATTAAAGCCGTGCCTAGTGCGTTACACAAAAGGTCGTGTTCGCCAAAATATTGGTCTAAAAGGAAGTACGCATATCTAACAAAACGGAAGTTGCCGTGTGCAATCTTGTCGCTCGCGTCAAAGTTTTCCACGACGATTGTGTCGCCGTTTATTACCGCCTCTGGAATTTGCTCTTTATCCTTTGCAAAGACTATCGAGAACACATCGTCAAAGTGAAGTGCCCCGTGCTCCGCAACGCTATGTGCGTCACTGCTACCAACTATTGGAAGGTCTACGCCGTTTCTTTTAATTTCGGCTAAAAGTTCAATGGACAAGCGATTATCCCTTTTGCTCATACCGCCCAAAACCTCGTAGGCATCGCACATTTTATTCTTTAAGATGTATTCGGAAATTTCCGTACGGACGTTGTACGCGCCAAATATCGTCCACAGCGCGTGCGGATAGACGGCAATACCGCCAGCCTCTCTTATTTTATCGAAACACCACTTAAAGTATGCGAGCTCCATTCTGTCTTGCTCGTCAGGGAATTCAAACGTTTTAGATAGTTCTCTTATCTCCTCGTCAGCCTTTTCGGGATTGGCGTAATACAAGTCGTTAACGCTGCTCTTTCCGTTAAAGTTTAACATATGAAAAATGCTTCCGTATAATGGATGAACTTCTTCACCAGGGAAAATTTTAAGACCGCTATCAACGTCTTTTAACTTGTCAATGGCCATTTTAGAGCCGAGCATAGTGTAGTGGTCTGTTATGCAAATTGCGTCGTACCCAAACTTTCTATAAGTTGCAGCAACGAGTTCCGGACTGTCATATCCGTCCGACTCGTTTGTGTGAATATGAAAATCGCTCTTAAACGGCCTTTTTTCGTAAAGGTCGTCGCAAAGGGCATACACTCTAAATACAAAACCCTTTGTTAAACGCGCTCTTTTGCCCGAATAAAATTTTTCTTGCCTTTCAGGGAAATGCTTATCCCCCTCAAGCCTTGCAATCTTAATCTCGTATTCGCATTCGTAATCAAATTCATAAGTAAAGGCTAACACGCCGTTATTTGGACGGCAAACTTGAGTTTCAACAAGCCGTCTACCCCTTTGCATTAAATCTTTACCCTCTTCATACTTGTACCCGTCAGTACGCATTACGCTGACCTCGTAATCAACGTCGTCAAAAAGAAGCGTCGTTTCGTCGAGCCCCTCTACAGTAATGGTTGACTTTGCGCCAACTCTTAATACTCTAGGCGAAATTTTATACTTGCAAAAAGCCATAATATACCCCTATGCTTAAAAAGCTATTTCAAAGATTATACCACACTATTTTGCGTTTTTCAATATTTATTTTAGTCCTTTTAGCAAATAAATAAAAAACAACCCGTTTTTTCGGGTTGTTTTGATTTTTATTATCTGCCTTCTTGCATTTCTTTAACGCTCTCTAAAATTGCGTCTGCCATATAGATAAGTTGTTCGTCCGAAAGTCCATAGATAGGCAAGTGCGTAAAGCGTTTATAGAACACTTCTTCACAGTTAGGACAAGATTTAGCGATAGACTCTACGTCGTAGCCCATGTCCTCGATAACCTTAAATCTATAAAGCGGACCGAAGTGCGGAATGTTTGTAACGCCTTTTTCTTCCAATTTCTTCTTTAACGTTTGAACGTCGCCACCCGCTTTTTCGGGGTCGATTTGAAGTTGATAGAGGTGGAAGGTCGGCTTGATATCTTCATTACCTAAATCTTGCGGTATAATTGCGGGGTTACCTTTCAATCTATCGTTAACAATCTCTACTGCACGACGACGGATTGCAATAATCTCGTCGTTTCTCTCCACTTGAAGCTTTAAGCCAAGTCCTTGAATTTCGGTTGTGGAGTAGTTGGAAGCGACAAAGTTCTTTTCCTTGCCCTTTATAGCAGTGATATTATAGAGCCAATTTTTTATAGGTGCGGTAAAATCAAGTCCTAAAAATCTTGCTCTTTTCATTTCGGGTGCAAAGCCAGGAACGTTTGTTGTAACGATACCGCCCTCGCCGAAAGAGGTTACGTTTTTAACCTCGTGGAAACTATATGCCGCAAAATCGCCAATAGTACCGATTTTTCTGCCCTTATACTCAGCACCGAACGCGTGTGCAGCGTCTTCAAGTACTAAAATATTCTTTTCCTTTGCGATTTTCATAATGGGGTCCAAATCCACTGGATAGCCACCGATATGCACGGGAACAATCATTTTGGTCTTGTCGGTAATCTTTCTCTTAACGTCCTCGGGGTCCATATTAAGCGTTTTGGGGTCTACGTCTGCAAACACGAGTTTTGCGCCGTGTGCCAAAGGGTACGCCATAGTTGCAACGAAGGTTATTGCAGGAACGATAACCTCGTCCCCCTCGCCGATACCTGCATATTTATAAGCAATTTCAAACCCAGCGGTTGCGTTGGTCACAAAGGTAGAGCCCTCCGTTCCCAAATATTCGTCAACCAATTTTTCGGCTTGTTCAACTTGTCCACCGAGCGAAAGCTTTCCCGGAGGAGTAGAGATTTTATCAAGCGCGGAAATATCTGCACGGAGTTTTTCAATAAGCGCATCGTATTCCGCTCCCTCGCCACGCATCAAAAACTTAACTACTTCTACCGTATCGTTAACGTTGTAGTTTTCGCCAACTGCCGGCCATGGAACTTTTGTTGCTCCGGTGTTATATCTAAAATCTGTGGTTTGTTTCATCTTTTCGCCTCACAAAATTTTTTATTTAATTTATTATATCAAACAACTCTTTTTATGTACATGATATATCGGCAAAGACATATGAAAAATCGACAAAATCTAATTGTCATCTAAAATTTCAGTTTTTTACTTGTTTTTATGCTATATTGGTGCTATAATGTATAAAAAATTCGATTTTTCGAGGTTTATTGATATTATGCACGACGGAAATATAGATAAATTATTGAAAGATTTTAATCAAATTTCGGGTATGGAGATTGCTCTGCTCGATAACAAACTCCACACTCTTTTTTCGCAAAAATGCCCCATTGAAAATTTCTGCTCGGCAATACATAAAAGTGCAAAATGTTTAGAGCGGTGCAAACTCTCGGATGAGGAATGCGTAAAAAAGGCAAGGACTTCGGGCGAGCCTGTTTTATACACTTGTCCGTTCGGAATAAAAGAAGCGGTTATTCCTATCGTGCAAAACGAAAAGGTTACCGCATACCTGCTTTGCTCGCTCGGTGTGGAGAACACGCCCGATGCCGATGATTTCTCGATAGAACAAGCACTCGAAACCTGCCCCACCCTCGATAAAAGCACGTTAAAGCACGCTATTTCAAATATTAAGCATTGCAACAAAAAAGACTTATCTGCTTTTTTCAATATCTTGACGGCAATAGGCACTCACGTTTCTGTTAACGGTCAGTTTATGGAACAAACCCCAACCATTGGCGAACTTATAAAAAGGTTTATAAATCAAAACATTTCAAGAAAAATAACCCTAGCAGATTTGAGTTATCATATCCATTACAGCAAGGCAACACTAACCCAACACTTCAAAAAAGAATTCGGCATTTCTATCGTTGACTATATGACAAAAAAACGCATAGAACTCTCAAAAAAACTACTTCTATCTACCGATAAACCGTTAAGCGAGATTTCCGCTCTTTGTGGTTTTGACGATACCGAATACTTTTCAAGGACTTTCAAAAAATTTAACTCCCTCCCCCCTGCAACGTGGAGAAGAGAAAACAAGTAAACAACGTAAAACCCCGACTTTAGTTCAAGTCGGGGTTTGGTTTTAATAAGTTTATTCTACGTCTTCTTTTAAGTACGTACAGTTATCTGCTTTAACAGATAAAGTCAATTTAGTTGCGTCTTCCGGCGGATATATTGTTGAAGATAGAACGTTTCCATCTTCAAAAATCTCCACGGAAAACTCGTCCATAACGATAGTTAACTCTATCTCTTGTCCGTTAGAACAAGGCATACGGCGAATTCCTGCAAGAGAATCGCTATCCGTTTCTACGCCAACGATTTCTTTGCCCGAACGCGAGCGGTTGAACACCCACTTATTATCTTTTAGATAAAGTTCGGTATAGTTTTCGCCATTATCGCGAAGTCTTAAATTAAATTCTTTTAAGCCTTGCGCTTTTATCGTTATAACGCCCTTAACCACTTGGTCAACTAGTTCGCCTTTAACGGACATTTCTTCGCCACCATTGGTCTTTACAACGGGTGTTTGATACACTCTGTCGTTCTTAACGCAAATCTTTCTAGGAACGGTAAGCATACCAGCAAAACCGTATTCGGCAGACGGGATATTTCTATCCCACATATTTAGCCAGCCTATCACTATAGGCGCGCCCTCAAAGGTTTGCGGAGCATAAAGGTCAAAGCCATAGTCCATAGTTCCTCTCGCTTTTTCCGTGAATAGCCCTTTTTCGTAATCGAGCATTCCCACGTGCCAACGAGAAGTGTGAACGTTAAGACTGCCTTCTTCTTTAGGTTGGAACTGTTCGCTTAAAAGTATGTATCCTAACTCTTGGTTGAAGTCGGGACATTCTATCATTGCGCCCTCAAAATTCTTATCGAAGATATCGCTGACGAATTCCCATTTAAACAGGTCGCTTGATTTAAACAATAGGACTTTGCCATTGCCGTCGCGCTTTTTAGCGGCGACAACACACCAAAAGCTGTCGTTATAACGCCAAACTTTAGGGTCTCTAAAGTTCCAAGGCTCATATTCTGAAGGAAGCACGTCCTCCCCGATAACTATGCCGTGTTTTTTAAACGTTATTCCGTCCTCGCTTTCAGCTAGGCATTGAAGTTGCCTAAACGTTTCTCCGCCTTGGTTTTCGACCACGCCCGTGTACAAAAGCCAAAGTTTTCCGTCGTGCTCAATTGCACTGCCCGAAAAACAACCGAACGAGTCGAACGGGTCGGCTGGAGTCAAGGCGTTAGGAAGGTATTCCCAATGCGTTAAATCTTCGCTAACAACGTGTCCCCAATGCATAGGTCCCCATTTCGTATCATAAGGGTGATGTTGAAAAAACACGTGATACTTGCCCTTAAAGAAAATCAATCCGTTGGGGTCGTTTATCCACCCTTTTTCGCCTGTTATATGAAAAGCGGGTTGTTTTGTTTTAGTAATAGTCATAATAAGTCTCTCGCTTTTTTGCCCGCCCCTGCCAAAATGACAGGGGCACGCATTTTATTTATTTTGTCGGCGTATTATCTAATTGCTTCGATAAAGCCTTCTGGTGCGCTATCTAGGTTAACTCTGAAATCGTCAACTACAAAGCAACCATAGTTATCCGTCGAATTGTCTACAACTCTGAAGAAGCAATCTGCGGTATCGCCAGTGTATTGATAGTAGTAAGCGAACATTTCAGTGTTTACTTTACCAGGTGCTTCGTTGTAGAAAGTTGCAATAACAGTTCCGTCTGCTTTGCACAATTCCATACTAACCTCACGAGTACCTGCACCACCAAATCTAAATGCTACGAACGAATTTGCCTTTAAGGTGAATACAGAGCTGTTTAAGGTACCCTTGGTTTTTTCACAGTTAGTGCCGTCAGGTTTTAAGAAGGTAAACAAGTTGTTTCCATCTTTTCTACCGTCGTTTTTGGTATACCAACCAGCGTCGTGTTCTGTGCTTTCTACCCAACCCAACGTGTTGTAAGCGCCTGCTTCGGTAATGTTCATCGTCCAGCCTTCAAGACCAGATTCAAAGCTACCGTTTAAGATTTGGTTTTTAACGTCGATTGCTTCTAATCCGTCAGGAATAGTGTTGTAATAGGTTACAACGTTATCGAAAGAGATGCAACCCCAATCGCTAGAAGCTTTATCTACAACTTGAATTCTTACAGTTCTGCCGATATATTGAGAAAGCTTTGCAACGTACTTAACGAGAACAGCGTCTTGTCTTGCTTGTTGACGATATCTTCCGAGAGTTTCGTTGGTTTCAGCGTCGATTACTTGAACGTAACACAATGCGTTACCACCACCTAACATATAAGTGATATATCCGTTACCGCCGAGTTCAAATGCAGAGCTGGTCAATACACCTTGGTTGCCTTCTCTACCGTTGCCTGCTTGATGGTCTTCAACACCACTATAGAGGAAGGTGCCGTCTTTACCGTAAGCAACGCCACTGAAGAACGCGTCTGCATTGGTTACTTTACCGGGTTCGCCGTTATTCCACCAACCTTGAACGTCGCCCATTTCAAATCCGCCGTTGAACAAGTCGTAGATAGTGCCAGAAACTTGGTAAGCTACCGCTGTTGCAACATTAAAGTCTTCGGGTTCAGTTTCATAGTAGGTAATAAAGCTATCTGCAAAGAACAAACCGTATCCGCTGTCTGCGTTATCGCTAATACGGAAGAATACTTCCTTACCGTTAAATGCAGAGAGGTCTGCCTTGTATGCAACTAGCGTACATCCGCTCTTTAAGTCGTTAGTAAATTCAGCCCACAAGCCGTTGTAGTAACGAGCGAGAATTTCTTTAGTTTCAGCGTCAACAACGTCTACGTATACGTAGTTGCCGTCTTTAGCAGCACCGAGCTTAAAGGTTACAAAACCAGAGCCGCCAACAGTGAACGTTGAGCTGGTTAAAGTACCTACTGCAGTTTCTTGTCCGCCAGCATAAGCAGAGAACATTTGAGTTCCGTCCAAGCCGAATTCATAGCCCTTGCCGTTGTTTTCCCATTCTTCTACCCAGTAGTGAGTTGTATCGCTTACGTTACCGATGTTACCAACTTTCGTCCATCCGTCTAAACCGTTTTCAAAGCCACCGTTGTAAAGTCTATTTTCTTCGGTGTTCTTCATTATGAGGTTGTAAACGTAAGTGATAGAACCAGCTTGTTCGTTCGCAACGAAAGAAACGGTTACTTCAAACGCTTCGGTTGTTGCAGTAGTTGTGTATTGATTCAAACTGAAGGTATAGGTGCTACCGTCAAGTTCAATAACTGCTCCCTCATACTTGATAGTATAGGTAAGTGCTAACTTGCCTGCATTGTCTACGTTTTCAGCAAAGTCGATAACGATGCTTTCTTTATTGTCTAAAAGGTATACGTCGTAATTCTTGTTTACTACGTCGCTGTATACAGTAGGAGCTAGTTCATTGCTTATTTGAACGGCAATTTCCACCGTCAACTCAACTTCACCATTATATAATACTTGAACGGTCAAGATAACGTCAGTCTTACTATCTACGTTTCCAGCAGTAATCGTGAATGCGCCGTCAACTATTTCGCTTACAGCAAGTCTTCCGCTGTTTGATGCAACGTTATAGGTAATCTTGCTTAATTCGTTAGTATTTACGTAGTCAGCAAGAGCAATTTCCTTTTGGTCGCCAGAAGCTAATCTAAAGGACTTAATCGCTCCGTCAACTTCTTCGATAGGTCTAACTTGCAATGCAAGACGAGCTTGAGCTAAAGCAGTGGTTACATTGTCTACGTCAGTTTGAGTTGCGTAAATCAAACCGGAAATTTCTTTTGCTTCGTTAAGTTTTTCAACGTAAGCGTTATAAGAATCTGCAGTGTAATCGCCTTGCTGTTTAACTTCAAGTGCAATTTCATCGAGCAATGCGGTCTTGTCAGCTAAAAGATTTTCAGCAACTAATGCACCTTCAGGAATTTGGCTCTCTGATGCGTAGTAGGTATTGAGTTCGTCGAAGAATACAACGCCCCATCCTGCAGTTGCCAAGTCGTGAATAACAATCTTAACCTCTTCACCCATATATTCTGTAAGGTCTGCCTTATAAGTTACAAAGTTTGCAAGGAATACGGTATTACCAATCATTTCCCTTCTTTGTTCAACAGAGAAATCTCCTGCGGGGAAATCGGTAAATCTTGTATTGCGATAAAGTGCTAATACGTTGCCTTCTGCATCTTCAAGGGTAATGAAACATCTTTGGTTGCCTGCACCACCTAGCATATAGGTAATAATACCCGTGCCACCAACCTTAAATAAAGGTGATGCCAAAGTACCGGTAGAACCTTCGCTAGCGCCGTCAGCATAAGAGGAGAAGTAGTTGCCTACATTGTTCATTACGTAGCCTTCGCCCCAGAAAGTTTCATTTGCGTGAACGCCTGCAAACGGCATATCGCCAGAAATATTGGTAAACGTCCAGCCTTCCAAACCGTTATCAAAGTTGCTGTTTTGAACGCGGAACGCATCTTTGTTGAGGTAGTTCTTACCAACGATTTCTTTAACTACGTTATATCCGCCCTCGCCGTTTTCTTCAACTTCGGTAATGAATGCGTGAAGATTTTCTATAAGAGCACCTTCTTCTTCATAAGTAGTTTCAAATTCGATTTCGTATACGATAAGTCCATAATTTTCGTATGCGTCGTTTGAATAAATTTCGCTTGCGCCGTAAGTGATTACACCGTCTGCGGTATTAAGACTTACTGCACCGTAATAAGTAGAGGTTTTTGCTTCGGGTAATTGAGTCGTGTCAATTTCCTCACCGTTAATGGTGTACTTATATCCTATGTAATAAAGTCCATTCTCATTAAGGATTGCGTCGTCAAACGCGGTTACGAGTAAAAGGTATTTTCCGTCGGTAGACGCTTTAGCCTTTAACTCTTTAAGTGTTTCTTCGCTCTCTTCTACCACCACATCCGCATACGCAGTGTAAATTCCACTAGTAACGTAAGGGGATGCGCTGTTGTCCTCGCTTCTTCCAGCTAGAATGCAAGCAGCAGAGAACAAACCTATCGTAAGAGCGACTAATAATACGATAATTCTGTTTTTAATAAATAACTTTTTCATCTTCCTTTTGCCTTCTTTTTATTTTTTAATTATTTGGCCTCGTATGAATCTTCTCTGTTAGGTTTACCCGGCAAGTTGCCGTTAAACTTTCCGTCTCCGCCCTCATCTTCGGGCTCGTCGGGTTCTTCTGGTTCGTTCGGAGTCTCCGGCTCAACAGGTGTTTCCGGTTCAACGGGGTCTTCGGGACCACCTGGGTTTTCAGGTTCAACAGGCGTTTGCACTGTATCTTGGTTGCCCGAATTGTCGTCCTCGCCACACGCAGTAAGCACACAGGCTGAACAAACAAGCACAAATATTGCGACTATTAGAGCCAGTATTCTTTTTTTAATCATAAAAGCTTGTCATCGAAAATGATCCAATCATCGCCATACATTCCTTTAGTTTCAAAATTTGATGCTAAAATCACGTCTTCGCCAAAAACGTTCATTTCAAATTTCAAAGGCTCGTAGGGTTTTTTCGATTTGGTAGTGGCAGACTCTAATGCATATCCAATATCCTTTACCATTTTCTATCCTCCTTTTTTATTTTTCTAATTTATTTTCTGCGAGAATTGCCTGTGGCAAATTCTCGCTAGATTCATAGTAAGTTATAAAACTATCTACAGCCAAACAACCCCAACTATTTTCGGCATTGTCTACTATTCTAATATAAACTTCTTGTCCCATAAACTCGGTTAGGTCTGCTTTATATTGGAACATATATCCTTCGTTATTATCGGTGTTGTCGTTGTGATATTTTGCTAGTACAACGTCGTTTTCTGCACTAACTATTTCAATATAACAATTTTCGTTATATCCGCCGCCAAGCTTAAAGGTAATAATACCAATTCCGCCTACCGTGAAATTGGAGCTCGTTAGCGTGCCCTTTGCAAATTCCATAGAGCCCATAACGTCCTCAATACCCGTGAACAAATAACTTCCGTCTTTGTTATAGGGTTTGTTTGCGTTCTTCCAGAAAACGTCTTGTCCTGAAAGGTAACCGATTTCCGTTTCGCCAGAAGTTTTAGCCAACGTCCAGCCGGTCAAATCACCCGTTTCAAAGTCACCGTTAAGAACTTGATAAGCATTGTTTTCGCCGAGCACTGTGTCAGGCTTGGGTTCGGGTTTAATATCTACTGCCAATTTTGCTTTTGTGGGAACACCGACTTCGCTCTTATAGTAGGTAACGAAACTATCGGCTGTCAAAAGTCCCCAGTTGTTAGTTGCATTGTCAACCAAGCGGATTTTTAAGGTTCTTCCCATAAACTCCGTTAGGTCTGCCTTGTACAATACCATGTTTGCAAGATTGCTTCCGCTATTTATAAGACCTGTTCCCAAGTCGCTAAACCATCTATTGCCAAATCTTGCTACTTCTTCCTCGGTAGTTGCGTCAATAATCGAAACGTAACATTCTAATGGATTACCGCCACCACCTAAAAGATAGGTTATATAACCGCTTCCGCCAACCGTAAAGGCAGAACTCGTGAGCGTGCCTTTATTAGATTCTAATACACCAGCGCCCTCATCTACAATACCAGAGAACAAGAATTGTCCTTTTTTATTGTACGGGAAATTTTCGTGCCACCAACCAGAAGCGTTGGTAACCTTACCGATTTTTTGACCGCCCTCGGTCCAACCGGTTAAATCGCCCGTTTCAAAGCCACCGTTGGTTATCTGATATTCGCTCTCTAACATAATATCAGAATCATAAGTTGCTAAAAATGATTCGCTGTCAATCCATAACGGTTTTTCTTCCCAATACGTTTGAACGCTATCTAATACTATACAGCCAAGCTCGTCCGAAGAATCGTTATTGTCGATAACTTCAATATACATAGTTTCGCCGATATATGCAGATAAGTCTGCGTAGTACTGAACAAGGTTTAGAAGTCTCATTCCGTTTTGAGCGTACGGGAATTGGAAGTTCCAATACTTAAAGTTAGAGTATCTTGCAACTTCTTCGGCTACCCCGTCACGCGTAACCATAAATCTAATGTAGGTTTTGCTTTGGTCAGCACAACCGCCAAGTTTATAGGTAACGTAACCCGTTCCACCGAGTTCAAATTCCGAAGATCTCAATACTCCCTTTGCAGACGGCATATATTTTCCGTAGTGGTAATTTCCGTCTCTATGATAAGGAATGTTTTCGTTCCACCAAACCGATTCGGTGTTAACTCCCTCGTTAGAGAACGCTTCGCCCTCAACGATAGTCCAACCGGCAAGAGAGCCTGTTTCAAAACCGCCGTTTTTGATTTCGTATTTAGAAGGAGCTTGCGCTTCAGTTTCGTAAGAAACAGTCTTTGTGAAGAATGCACCTTCGTCTTGAGAATCTGCGTATTCGCCAAACTTAATATCGTCTACTGCGAAATATCCGTAATACCAACTGTCGTCGTTATCAACGATTCTAATGTATGCTTCTTGGTTTTTGTATTCTGACAAATCAAGAATATACTCATAGAAGTTGTCGGTATTGTATACGCCGGCAGCGTATCTATTCGGCATTACGTAACTTTCAGTATGTTCTAAAAAGTACTCGTTTGTTTGCATTGCTATGAGTTGGTCATCCTCTACGGTATAGAAACCAACGTAGCAGAGTTTTTCTCTTGCTTTTTTAGGAGCACCGGTGCCCTTTCCTATCGTCAATGCACCGCCGGCAAGCTTTAAGCTTACCACACCGTCTTCGGGAATAACGAAGTTGGTTGAACGAATAGCACCCTTTCTTGCACCAGAGAATTTGCCGTGATATCCTTTGCCCGTCAAATACCAATTTCCCGTTTGGTTAATGGAGAGTTGGTTGTTGTTCGTGTCGTCGGCAAAGGTAAACGTCTTTGCAGAGGCAACGCAATCGTCGTTGAACGCGTCGCCGTATTCAACCGTCCAACCCGAAAGGTCAGCGGTTTCAAAGCCACCGTTAAGTATGCTATCAGCACCTTTTGTGCTCGGCTGTTCTCCACAACTTATTACGCCAAAGCTTAAAAAGAGCAGGCACAATAAACTTAAAATTGCTATTAATTTTTTACGCATATTACCCTCCTACTCTCCAAGATTACCAACGTTTCCGTAATAAGGAGGAACTAGCTCGTCACTATACGCACTTCCCATACGGTAAATAGTAAGTTCGGTAAACTTGATGTTTGCATTGTTGTCGAATACTCTCAAATAATCGGAATCACCGTATTTGGGATAAATTCTTGTCGTGAAACTCATTAGCCCGTCTACGTAAACTTCTAACATTGAACGGTCTAACAAGATTATAACTTCATACTCGTTCTTAACTCTATCCCAAGTTAAACTTGGTTGTCTATTGACGTAATCAAGTAAAGATGATTTATTTCTATCAATGAACACGCCACCGTTAGAGAATACGATTTCAGTTCTTTCAGTTTGGTTGTTTACAACGTTAGGATTGTATCTAACGTAGAATCCACTAGAATAATCAGGAGCAGTCGGAGCGAGTTTAATCTTTGCTCTAATTTCTAACGTATCGCCACGAATAGAAGCTATTTCTGCATTGACTTCGCTTGCCGTTTTGCCCTCGCCCTTATATTCGTATAATGTTTCCATTCTTAAAGACTCTATCTCTTTGATAGGTTCTCTAATAATTTCTCTTCCATCGTCAGAAAGCCACAATTCAAGCGGAATTGCAAAGTTGTGCGCCCAGCCTGCCGTGTAGTTTTGAGCAGTACCTGCGTCCTTACCTTGCGCGATTGAATAAATTACCGTTCTGCCTTGTTCATACTTGGTCTTGCCATTTGCGATATCTTCTTCGGTTAAGAAGCAGTATCCGTTTTGACCTGTATAAACGCCTCTACCTAAATCAAAAAGTTTAGGTCTATCATCATCTGCAATAAATCTGCAAGTGTTTTTATCGAAAGTTCCTATCCAATAATAGCAATCAACGATATATCCGTCTACAGTATATTGAGGACAGTCGAACAAGACATACTTTGTTTGAGAGCCGTCTTTGGTGGAAATAGGTAGCATAACTACGCATTCCCAGTGAGCGCCTTGTTCGGGATAACGATTGTAATCGCATTGGTAAATGTATCCTCTATGCGTCCACTCTCTCATATTTTCCGAGGTGTAGATAACCGCAGAGCCACCCGCACCAGGGATAGAGGTTGAAACCATCATATAGTACACACCGTCGTCAAACCAAACGAACGGGTCACGGAATTGTTCTCTTTCTCCCTGCGTGTCGTCGCTAGGTTGAGTGATTACCAATTTGTCTTCTATAATCCATTCGGATAGATAGGGGTCTGTAGGGTCTGCTGCGTGAGCAAACGCAACGTTCTGTCCCGTCCAAGTGGTCGTGTTCGTACCTGCCGTTATAACTAGCCAAGGCGTTCCGTCCGGACCGATACATGCGCCACCCGTCCAAATACCTTCAGGGCAAATACCTGCCGTGGGAACAACCGCATCTTTAACCGCTACCCAATGTACCATATCTTCACTTACCAAGTGTCCCCAACGAATTTGTGACCAATACGGTCCTGCTGGGTTATGTTGATAGAACACGTGGTACATACCTTTATAATAGAAAGGCGAGTGAGGTTCGTTCATCCATACTGCAGGAGGAAGCGCGTGATATTGCGGACGATAACGGTCCCCCGCATAAACTGAAGAATCTAACGCGATATCTTTCCAGTCGAGTTCGGGGTGCTCTCCATTGTAATCGGTATCGTTATAAACGTCCAAAACCTCTTTTGGAGTAAGAGCTGACGAGTAAATTTTTACTTCGTCTAAAAGCCCAGATATCATTTGTCTTTTAATACCGAATTCAATTTGCGGGTTAACGTAACAACCTATGCGCAAAGGTTCTTCGGTAGGTATGATACTTGTCGCTTGAAGGTCGGGAATCAACGCTTCGTAAGACTTTTGACCGTTGAAGAACAAAGCGATATATCCTCTTTCTCCGTCAAAAGTGATTGCTACGTGCGACCATTCGTATAAGGGTAAGGTGTTGATAGGGTCGTAAAAACCTACCACAACGTCTTCGCCCGTCTCTTCGTTATAAAGAGCGAGTTGAACACCCCAAAGTCCTAATCTTCCGTAGCCTAGCAAGAAGCCTTCGCCCATTTCTATATCACCCTTGTTGATAATAGAAGTTAAACGAGTATGTCCTGCCGCATCTGAAGCACCGTCATAGTAAACGATATTTTCAAAAACTCTCGGTGCAACCCAAGCCGACATTGTGATAGCCGAGCTAGGTGCCTTAAAATCTTTGTTGACGATATTGTTAGAAAATCCGTCCATATAAAGAGCATTGCCCTTTACACCCTTTCTACGAAGTGGGTCGTTAGGTTCTTTGAAAAGTGTATCAGCATTTGATTGGTTGAACACGTAGTTTATAGTGTAATCTGTGTTGCTAACCGATTCTTTTGCCAAACTTCCCGAAGTTTCGTCCAAAGAATAGTGTAGTGCGAGAGTGCTTTCTTCCTTTTCGTCATTCGGAGTGCCACAGCCTCCGCCCAACAAACCAAAAAGTAAAACACTTCCTGTTATTAACGCTATAATTTTTTTGAATTTCATATTTCTTTCCTCTTACATCTTAAGTCCAGCAGTGCCGAAACCTTGTACGATATATTTTTGCGCCGCAACGTAAATAATAAATATCGGGATACTCGTTATGATAAGCGACGCCATAATTTCACCCGTCGTTATTCCCTCTATGCTTTGGATAGACATTAGCGCCGTTTGAATTGGCAGTAACGGCCACGAACCGTCGTCTACCGAGGGAAGTATCATTGACGGCCAGAGATAGTCGTTCCAAACACCTATAAAGCAGAACACGGCAACCGTCGCTATTATAGGCTTGGATAAGGGCATTATTACCTTTGCGAAAACACCCATCGTCGTCGCGCCGTCTATTCTTGCCGCCTCTTCGTATTCTTTTGGAATACCCTCAAAGAATTGAGTAAACAAGAATATGTTGAATATGCTTATGGCTGCAGGTAAAATTACACCGATTACGGTCATTCCTTTCTTTAGGCCTAGCATTATTTTTACGATTGAATAAAGCGGTATAATCGAAGTTTCTACAGGAACGACTATTAAGAATATAATCAAGAAAGACAATAGCCTTTTCCCTGGGAAACGAAGTTTTGCCATAACGTAGCCTGCAAGCCCGTTAATTAAAACGTTCAATACGATAACTATAGCCGCATAAATAAAGCTGTTTAATGCGTATTTCCATATATCGTAGTTGACTAAAACGCTTTTATAGTTACTAAACATAGTTCCAATGTTTGCAAAGTCCGGAAGGAACATCTTCAAACTGCCCACGCTTGCAGCGTACGCTGATTCGCTTTTGGTTGAAGTTGCAATCATATATATTATCGGGAACAAGAATATTAATGAAAGCACGATTCCCACTATGTGATAAACTATTTCTTTAACCGTTTTTTTGGCAGGCTTTTTATTAGGTCTAAAATTTGGTAAAAGTTTAACTAAATTTTTATCCATATTACTTTTTCTCCCTAAACATCCTGCGTTGAATAAGAGTTATTCCACCGATGAATATTGTCATAATCAGCGCAACCGCCGAAGAATAACCTACCCAACGGAAAGTATAACCTTGTTGGTACATATAGTACGAAAGTGTTACCGTATGGTCTTGATAACCCGTCATTAACATAGGTTGTGTCAAAATTCTGCACGCTCCGATAAACACCGTAATGATTATGTAAACGAACGTTGAGCGCAATCCCGGCCAAGTTACAAGCTTGAATTTGCGCAAGCGGTTTGCCCCGTCTAAAGACGCCGCCTCGTACAGTTCTTTACGGATGTTTGAAAGTCCCGATAAGAATATGAGCATTTGATAGCCACATCCTTGCCAAGCACTCAATACTATGATGCAAGGCATTGCAGTTCTTGGGTCTCGTAGCCAATCGTGAGGAGCTATTCCAAAAAGTCCTAGTAAGGAGTTCAACAAACCGTTCTCTCCGGGTGCTAGTATTTGTAACCACAAGAATGACGTTACACTCAAAGAAATTACTACGGGGGCAAAGAAGCAAACCTTAAAGATTTTACTGCCTATGCCCGGACGATTTACGAAAAGGGACAATAAAAGCGCTAGTCCGATTTGTAAAGGAACTACCCCTACAACGAAAATAAGAGTGTTCTTAATTGCGTGGTAGAGCGTGCCTTTCGTAGCAAGTTCACTAAAGAAGTCCTTGAAGTTTTCAAACCATACAATATTTATTTCATTGGGTTTTAGCAAATAATAATCGGTAAAGGCGTATCCCAACGAGTAAAGTATCGGAAGCATTACAAACATAAATGCTAGGTTTACCGCCGGCAACAACATTAAGTATGCTGTTATCGTTGATTTGGTGCGATACACTTCTTTTCGTCTTTTTGCCGTAATCCCGTCGTAAACGGCAAAGATTATAAACGCGATTGTAAATACTGCTAAAATTGTAATTGTTGTTTTTAACATTTTTCCGCCTATCTTTTTGCCTTATTTAAGGCAGTTTTTTAGCCGTGAAGATTTTGCAATTTGTTCATTTCTAATTGCAATGTGTTGGTTGCTGTTGCTAAAAGAGTATTTACGTCGCTAGTACCCAAACCTGAAATTACTTGGTTAAACGTGGTTGAGAAGGTGGGATAAGCTACGGTTACGGGACGTTCCCTACCAGAAAGTTCCAACTGTTTTAACAAGGTGTATTCGGGAGTGCCTGCAGCGTAGTTGTTGTTAACGTCTTTACGAGCAGGAATCATACCCGTTGCATCGGTTATTGCCTTTGAACTTTCAGAAGAAGTCATCCATTTAAGAAGTTCAACGATAGCCGTTTTGTCGGTGTGGTGGTTGTTTGTGATTGCATAAGACCAGCTTCCCGTTGCACTTGCTGCAATTTCGTCCTTGGGATAAGGAAGCAAACCCCAATCCTCACGAGATGCAAAGTATTGTTTATATTTGTTGTCCAAATCAGGAATTGTCCAACCAGAAGACAAGTACATACCAACTTTACCTGTAAAGAAGTCTGTCGCACCAATTTCATAAGAGGTGTAACCTGCAGAAATCAAGTCCTTAATGAATTGGAAACCTCTTGCGGTTGCAGCGGAGTTGTAGTAGCCGTTAGCGGTGTATCCAGTGCTATCGGTAAAACTTCCGCCTGCTGCATAAATAAACGAATACAAAAGATAAGGAGCAGTTTCGTCCTTAACCGCGTCGATACGCATATCTACAGCAGTTGTTCCGTGTGCTTTTAATTGAGCACAAACAGCTTTGAACTGCTCAAAGTTCCAAGGATTTTCTGCGGTATAACCACTTACGTTAATTCCAGCCGCAGCAAAAATTCTCTTGTTGTAATAGAATCCTGCGCTAGATTCTTGAATGGGCAAGCCGTACAATTTGCCTTCGTATTTGTTTAACGAATAGAACTTTGCTTGGTCTTCTTGAGAAATCAAGCTAGAAATATCGTAGAGCAAACCTGACTTTGCATAAGCAGCGGTGTTAGGAGCGTCAAAAGTAACGATATCTGCAAGAGTGCCTTCAATTTGGTTGTTCAAAAGTTCTGTTTCGTAACCAGAAGCACCGGCAGTACGAGCCTTAAACACGCCTTGCGCTTTGATTTTTTGGTCTTTGTAAGCAGCATTGAACGCGTTCAATCTCTTTTGATACGCTTGTCCCTCGGTAGAAGATTTATCTACGTGGAACATAATCTTTACGATAGTGTTACCGTCTTTGTCGGTGTCATCGCTTCCTGTATCACCGCAAGCGGTCATACCAAAAGCCATAAACAAAGCAAGCATAATTGTTAAAATTGAAACTAAAAGTTTTTTCATCTTTCTCTCCTTTTTTAGTTTATCTTTATATTTTTTTATTTTTTAGTTGTTGAGCCCAAAACAAAACGTGTTTTTAGCACCGTTCTCGTTTGAGTGTCCTCGCCTCTTATCTTTTTAATAAGAAGGTTTACTATGTTTCTAGCCATTTCTTCGACGGGTTGCTCTACACAAGTTACATCGTTTATGCTCCATTGAGTGAACTCTCCGTCGTACGAAACGATTTGTAGGTCGTCCGGGATTTTCTTTCCACTTTCCACCGCTCTTTTATAAAACACTTGCGAAAGAGAATATCCCGAAACGAAAACCCCGTCCACGTCCGAATACTTTTCCATAAAGTCGTTAACTATCAATTCTTCTTCGCCGTGAAGAATAACTTCGTTAACCGAGCAAATGGGCATATTCTTTTCGTTCATTAAGTCTACGTACGCCTTTTCCCTATACATGACCTCTGAATCAACTAGTGGTTTAGACCCTAAAAAGCCTATCCTCTTTGCACCGCGCTCTATCATATATTCAAGCGCTGTTTTGGTCGCTTCATAGTTATCTGACGTAACGTAAGGCACGTTCTCGCCAAAAGTTCTGTCGATAGAAACTATCGGGCAGTTTTTAAACATCTCTTCGTCGTGCATAAAGTGAGTCACGAACACCGCCCCGTCCACTTTTCTTCGCCTAATACGGTTTATGATTTCTTTCTCTTTTTCTACCCTTTGTTGAGAAGAAACGAGGAGTACGCTATAGCCGTATTTATCCGCCTCGTCCTCAACGTAATAGGCTAGCTTTGAAAAGAAGGGGTGGTTTATGACCGGAACTAACAAGGCTATAATTTTTGTTCTGTTTTTTCTTAATTGCGAAGCCATGTTGTTGGGCGAATAGTTTAGTTCTTTCATCGCGCCCAAAACCTTTGTTCTGGTTTTGTCGCCAACGGCTTTTTGGTTGTTTATAACCCTTGAAACAGTCCCTATTCCAACGCCCGCGCGTTTTGCTACGTCCTTAATTGTCGGTGTCAAATTATTTTCTCCTTTGCTTTTTGCTTCTAATAAAGAGGAATGTTGCAACGCCACCGATTAAGACTACTCCGCCTACACAAAGCCATATAATCAAGCTCGAATTGGAGTTTCCGCTATCTTGAGCGCCTATCTCCGTAGAACCAATTTCCACAACGGTAACCGTTAGCGTTTGGTCGTTAATTACTACGGTGTTATACTCTTGTGTAAACAATTTTGCGCTTAAAGTTAAAACGTTATTTTTGATTTGATAATCGTCTTTTGAAACTTGTTCTCCGTTTACGGTTAACGATGTCAATTCTACGTTTCCAAGATAAATCACAACGTTAGTGTTTTCTTGAACGGTAGTATCTTGTAAAACAGTTTGCGGAATAGCAGTTACCTCGACGGTAAACTCATACGAACCTGTGTGGCTGTACGCTTTGAAAACGTAAGTTCCAACACTCAAAAGCTCAAAGTAGTTAGAGTTTATGGTAAGGTATCTTCCTGCCACCGTAAAGAATGCCTTATCAACTTTTTCGTTATTCTTGGTTTTGTTATATAAGCTTATTACAGGTTGTTCAGAATCCCCTGCGACAGTCAAGTTTCCATTTGAATAAGTATAGCTATCAACAACTTTGACGATTGACTTAAACGTTGCCGTTCCAGAGAAAACGTTCAAACCAAAGTAACCTTCAGTGGGTTCGTCAGCATCTAGCATAACGTCTATAACCAATCTTCCGTTGATAAACGCTTTAACGTTATCGCCGTTTGCCTCTACTCTCAAAGTAACGTTGTTTGTGTCGATACCAGAAACGCTTGCTCTACCGATTTCTCCATTGGGCGACCACATCTTAACGATTTTCTCGTTGTTGTCGTAGTTGAATATAATGTATTCGCTCATGTCTTCGTTAGCTCTGAAGATAAATGCTGCTGCAACTGCTTCTAAACTGAAGTTAACAGAGCACTTAAAGTCTCTTGCGCTAGCCGAAGAAAGAAGATATCCGTCCCCTGCAGGACTGCTTGCAACAATTCCTGTGCCATCAGATAACCACGTACCCGAGATAATTCCGTCAGAAGTGAAGGGTATATCTGATTTAGGTTGTCCGCCGTAAACGTTTACTTGAATGGTTTTCTCTTGCTCACCGCAAGTAACCTTTAAGGTTGCCTTACCAGAGGAGAGCGCTTTTAATTTAATACCGCCCGTAACGTTCTCGAAGCTAACAACCGATTCGCCCTCTACTATTTGCCAGTTGATATCTCCGCCTGCGGTAGAGAACGCAGTTAAAAGTTTTTCGGTTGTAATTACGGTATCCATTTTAACGTCTTGCTCGCTTACGTATAATACCGTTTCGCCATCAACCGCTTCAAAAGTTCTCCAAGTAGAAGCGATTTGGTTGATTTTCATCTCCTCTACCGTAACCGTATCGCTAGCGGCAAATTCTGCTTTTACCGAATAGGGCGATGCCAAGGTTAATACGTAGAAAGGAATTTTGAAGTCGTCGCAGAACACTTCCACACCACCGTTATCCGATAAGATATAGAAGGTTTGTGTTCCCGAACTTCTAGGTCCAGAAGTATATCTGAATTTATAGTCTTTAATATTTAATCCCGCGGAAGAAGTGTGCCTACGGTCTACGAAATATCCTTCTTCTTTGGTCCAACCGATTTCGGTATATTCGTCGTCGCTTACGTTGATTTTAATCGAGATATCCGCATCGTTGGGGTTGTCGATGGTCGCACTCATTTCAAACACGTGAGTGTTAATGCTATCGAGTATGTTTTCGCCGTCTTTTTCAACAACTTTATTTGTTAAATTTAAGATTTCAGTTTTGGTAAACGCTTGGCTATCCTTTACGATAGGCGTTTGAGTCAAGATATATCCATCGCCCTCTTCTACCAAATTCCAAATAACAGGAATGGTCATACCGCTTCCGTTCCAAACCTTTCTAGCATTAGCATAAATTCCGCTGTCAGTAGTTGCGGGAACGCCTGCAAACCAGCTGAGAGAAACTACTTTTCCATAATATTCGCTAACACTATCGCTGATACTAAAGGTTTGCGTTGCGTAAGAGTCAGGACCAAAATCCATTTTTTGGAAGTCGCTAGCATCTATCTCTCCGCCTTTCGCATCGGTAAAGGTAATCAAATTTCCGTCGTAGGACATTTTGGTTACGAGATATTCTCTAGCAGTCAATGTAATAATGGTATACGTATTTCCGTCGTCCGCCGTCATGTTAACCACGTCCGGACATTCGGGAGCAATCGCATCAAATTCACCACCGTACGACCAATTCAAAAGGTCGTTAGATTTTAAGAACCAAACCTTATTTTCTTGTTGTCCGGTAAGCGCCATACCCCAAGCAGTAACCTTTTCGCCCGATTTTTCTATCGGGAAAACTTTGGGGTCACGGCAAGCGACCTTGTGGTAAATTCCGTCTTGACCGGTAGCAGTTGTTTGAGGAATAATAGCACGCTTTGACCACGTCATACCGCCGTCGTCACTAGACATAATCATTTGGTCTTGCATTCCACCGTCTCTAGTGTAAAAAGCAATAATTCCGTTACCGCCTCCGTTCGGGAACCAGTTTGCATTGTCTATTGCGGTACTTGTTCCTAAAGTATATTCATACGCAGAGCCAGACCACATATATCCCGCGCCCGTACCCCAGTCTTCATCAGGGAATAAACAAATAGGTAAGAGTTCCCAATGTGCAAGGTCGGTACTTCTAGCATGTCCCCAATACATATCTCCCCAATAGTTGTTGAAGGGGTGGTGTTGGTAATACAAGTGATAATATCCGTCGTAATACACCAAGCCGTTAGGGTCGTTATTCCAGTGTGCGTATTGTGAGAAGTGGTATTGGTTACGGTACAATTCAGTGTAATACGAATAGTCGCTTTCGCCAAAATATACGTCGTTAAAAGTTACTTTAGAATTAAAGCAGTTGTAACCGATTTTACCGCCCTCATACGTTGCTTCAAAATCGTCCAACTTTATAACTCTGTCTATGCCGAACCTACGGATATTGTCCGCATAAAACTCTGCATAAACTCCGTCCTCTTCGGGCGTGATAACCACTTTTAACTGAACTTTCTCGATATCTCTAACTTTGTTGCCGACAAGTCGTTTTTCGCTGTCGGTCATCTTATCGTTACCAATAAAGTAATCGGTCAAGAATTCGGTGGGCTTTAACTCGTTTTGGTCGTTTAGTCCGAAATAAAGCAATTTAACGAGGTTAGCTTCTCTGTCAACGTTGAAAACCCAATATCTTTCCCCGTCCTCTGCACCGAAAACAAGTCCTGCTGCAACGCCTCTTTCAAAAGAAACTGTTGCGGTATAAACGTATTTATCCGTTTTTTCCACGCTTTCCTCTTGCAAAAGGAATTTGTCCCCTTGGCTTTCCATCGTTACGCCTTCTGCCATAGCTTTGCTAGGCATAATTAAGAACGCCATCAAAAAACACATTATTGCTAATACTGATAAGAATGATATTTTAACTCTTTTACTCATTTTTCTTTCTCTTCTTATTATATATATTGTTTTACTGTCTCTAAAGACGGTAGGTTATCTATAGCACCGCGCCCCGTTGTGTTTAGAGCACCGGTGATATTTCCAAACTTAATCGCTCTGTCCAAATCTTCAAAGCTAAACTCTCCGCCTAGCTTATCTAGTACGGATAACGCGCCAGCAAAGAAAGCATCTCCCGCACCAGTGGTATCTACCACGTTTACCTTGATAGAACTTTGCGAATTTCTTTTTCCCTTATATCTCCACTCGCTTCCGTTTTTACCAAGGGTAATCAAGACGAGTTTATCTGAAAGTTGCTTTTCTATGTAGTCCTCACCAAAGGTTAAAACCTCGTCCTCTGAAAACTTAACGATATCTGCTTTTGCCAAAATCTTCTTATAAGTTTTAACGGCGCTTTCTGTATCTCTAAATATATCCGTGCGGTAATTAACGTCGAAAGCCACGAGCTTATTGAGTTTGTGCGCGCGTTCTATAACGTCTAGTGCATATTCCACACAACTATCCGTTGCCATCATAAGCGAGCCTATGCAAACGATATCCGCCTCGCTTAAAAGTTCGTCGCTAACTTCGGGCAAGTAATAGTCTGCTGTGTTTTTACGATAAAAGCAGAAAGACCTTTCCCCTTCTTCGTTAAGTTCTACAAACGCTAGAGTGGTGTTTCTTTTATCGTCTTTTCCGATATAGGTTGTATCCATACCGAAGTCAGATGCGAATTTGAGTAAGAACTCACCGATAAGGTCGTCACCAACGTTTCCCACGAACTTAACTTCCGCTCCGAACTTTTTCAGCGCGCAAGCCACGTTAAACGGCGCGCCACCCGCCTTTCTTTCGTAAGTGATTATACCGTTTTTTTCTTCACCAATCATATCGGCTAAAATTTCGCCTATACAAACAATCATTTTAAGCCTCCGTATTATCTGTTGGTTGATTTTCGCTATTAACTAGCTTTTCCAACTCAATTTTTCTTTCTTTTATTTGTTTAAGTGCAAATACAATCGTTCTCGCAAGCAATGTCACAAAGAAAACTACTAGAGAAATCATTGTAATCAAGTTCTTTTGCAATATGAACGCAAGCACCACCGTAAGTATTGCCGTTATAAGTCCTGAAAACCATACGTAAGAGCCAACGACTTTTAACGATGCGCCAAAAGTTCTGCACGTCTCCACACCTTTAAGCGAAAGTATGGAATGCATTAACATTGCGACGACGATTCCCATAAGGGCAACGATAGGCACGAGCCTTATCGTATTCATTATATATATATAAGTGCTCAAATCTACCGTCGCTTTATACGACTTTATGATTAAGTCGTCCACAGCGTTTATTCTAGTAGGCGCACCATAGTACCCTTCTATAAGCTTTCCGTCGGGAAGCGAATCATAAACGCCATAAAAGAACACGTCTATTCCGCCATCCGTTTCAAACGAGCCAACCATACAATCGTCAAATACCATTAAAAACTTATCTTCGCCGTTATCTATAAGCTCGTGGAAGTAGTAATTGCGCAGTAGCGGAACTTTAGAAGTACTTTCATACTCGGTAATTTCGGGATAATAAGCGGTAAAATATAGTTCGTATATCCCTCTGTTGTACTGCTCTTTGGTTATATCGCCACTTTCATACTTGTCCGAAAGGTCTTTTGCAAGTTCTTTGTTCTGGTCGTTCGTTTGGTCTACAAACGCTTTATAGTTCACAACCGAAAGGTCGTCAAGCACTAGCTCTTTTCCCGTATACTTTAACTTAAACTCGAAGTTCTTTCTTGCAACTTCGTTTAAGGTCAGATAGTCTTCATAAGAAATGACCATTTTTTGCTCGTCGGTAGAAACGCACGTAGCCTCTATCTCCGCAAGCGTATCGGCAGAACGAGTATCTATAACGAGTTGGTATCCGCCTCTAGAATAAGTTTGCCTATCCTCTTCGCTGTTAAAGGTATCAACAACAAGCGCTTTTTCAAACTCGCCGTTAATCCTCGCTTTGAGTTCGCCTTTTTCTATTAAGACGTCAACGCCTCTAACGCCGTCCGGATACATAAACGCACTTCTTGCCATGTCCTTAAAGCTTGACGCATTGTCATAATGTTTACCAAACGGTAGAACGTCAGCCCCAATCAACCCTACACACAAGTACACCAAAGCCAATATTAGAGCTAAAAATAGGTTTGAGTATCCTCTCCTAACCGCTTCTTTCGAGCGTTTATTGGAAAAGAACGACGTGAAAAAAAATTTAATCCAATTTAGCATAGTCTAGTCGTTTCCATATTCTCTTTTCATAATGGAAAGTTCGGTTCCCATATCGAAAAGATGAACGAATTTTTCATTAAATTTAATGTTTACCGTATCCCCTGAAACCAAATCGTTTCTCTCGGGAATAGTCACGATATAATCTTCGCCTTTTTCTTCCAAACGGACGAAAAGTTGAGTGCTGTTGCCTAAAACCTCTTTTATTACCAATTTGGTTTTAATGCCGTTTTCCGCAAGACTGATGTTTTCTCCTCTTGCACCGAGCACTACTTTGTGTTCTTCACCGTCTAGGTATGCCTTATCTATAGTGCGAAGCTCTTTTAGATTTAGAGAAACGCTTTGCCCGTCCTTAAAGGTTACGTTTAACTTTTCTCCGTCTTTCTTTATCGTAACGTTGAAAAAGTTCATTTGAGGCGTTCCGATAAACCCTGCAACGAACTTGTTATCCGGATAATCGAAAAGGTTTGTCGGTGTATCTATTTGTTGAACGATTCCAAGTTTCATAACCACGATTCTCGTACCCATAGTCATTGCTTCGATTTGGTCGTGCGTTACGTAAATAAATGTCGTTTTTAATTGGTTATGAAGTTTAACTATTTCCGACCTCATCGCCGTTCTCAATTTCGCGTCAAGGTTGGAAAGCGGTTCGTCAAGTAAGAATACCTTGGGGCCTCTAACCATCGCTCTACCAAGTGCAATACGTTGACGTTGTCCACCCGACATCTCGCTCGGTTTGGAATCTAAAAGTTCTTCTATGCCAAGTATTTCTGCCGCCCACTTAACTTTCTTGTCAATCTCTTCCTTTTTCATATGTACCATATTAAATAAAGGAACGGGGGTGGTCTTAAAGTATTCTAATTCTTTTTGGCTTTCTTCTAAACGCTTTTGGTTTAACTCGATTTGCTCGTTCAAAAAGATTATTTCCTTTTCAAAACTCTCTTTTTGATAGTTCGCCTGTTCAAGCTTTTTGCAAACCTTTGTTAGCTTCTTTTGAGCCCCTGAAGTCTGTTCGCCCTCTTTAAGCAGCTTTTCTTCTTGACTTAACGTTTCAATTAGGCTTTCTGTCTTATCAATGCCCGACTTGCATTTATCGATGTCGTAAGCAAAAGAATTTAAATCACTTTTCAACTTGTTGACCTTTTTGGTGAGTTCGTAGATTTTGTTAGTGTCTAAGTCAATTACTTGTTTCCCCTCTTTATCTAGTCTCGGAGTCGGGATTTTACGAATTTTAAGTCCAAATGCAATATTGTCATACGCGGTTAAATGCGGATACAATGCGTAGCTTTGGAAAACCATTGCTATATCCCTATCTTTAGCGTCGACATTGTTAACTAAACGGTCACCTATGTAAAGTTCTCCGCTAGTGATTTCTTCTAGCCCCGCAATCATACGAAGCGTGGTTGACTTACCACAGCCAGACGGGCCAACGAATACGATAAATTCTCCGTCATTGATTTCCATGCTGAAATCTTTAACAGCAACAAAATCACCGCTTCTCTTTTTCGCTTCGCCTTTGGCTTTCTTTTTAGCCTTACCTGTTCCAGGGTATACCTTATAAATGTGTCTTAATAACAAATTTGCCATTTTTTATCCCTCTCCACCTATATTTTAGGATTATGTCGATTTTATTATATCACATCAAAACCCAGATTTCAAGCATTTTTGGAAACGTTTCCAATTTTTTACAAAATTTTTTTGTAAATTCATAAAATTGTGCACTAAATAATCTTATAAAACAAACAAAATCGCCAGAAATTCTCTGACGATTTTCGTATAACTAATATTGCAAATAAAAAATTAATATATTTTTGTATAAATATTTTCTGCTATTTAAGCGCAGTTATCTACCTAATAGTTGTTCGAGTGTGGGAGTTATCGTATTTGTAAGCACCTCGTATCCTGCGGATGTTAAGTGACCGCCATCGGTC
>SVIY01000007.1 GCA_015069265.1 Clostridiales bacterium | reverse complement strand
TTGCGCACACCAATTTCGAGGTCCAAAAAGGTAATATCCTCGGACGTAAAAGTGCTTTTAAGTTTATTTAAGTTTTCAGTCAAATCGCGCGAAATTTTCATACGTTTAGTATTGTTATAACTAAAAAATTTATGCTAAAAGAAAAAAGACGGCTCGCGCCGTCTTTTTTTCTAATTAAGCCCACCTACAGCTTGTAAAATTAAGTTTACTAGACTTTGGATATCGCTATCAGAAAGTTCCTCTATCGTATTTTCTTTTATCAATAGACTAATTTCAATAGTGATTTGTTCTTCGTTTAGGTTATCGTTTTCCAAAATCAGTCGTTCTACGGCTTTTGCTACGCCGTGCAACTGTTCGGTGGGGATAACCCCCTCTAAAACGCCCTCTACGAGCAGAGAAGCGGCACTTGACACTGACGAATCTCCGCGCTTTAATTTGTTTATAAGCGCACGAAATACGACTGCAAGCGAACCGCAAACTATACCTGCAATAAAGGCGGTATCACGAAAGACAAAGTCTTTTGCAAGAAAAATCATATCGTAAGCAAAGTAAACCAAAATGGCGATAATAAAAGGCAACTGCGCTTTAATCATGCCGGAAATTTGCTTTTTTATGAGTTTTTCTAAAAGGTAACAGCCGAACGCAACGCAAAGTGCAATTAGCAAGGTGGGTAGGCTGTAAGAAGATAAAAAGTTTTTGAGTAAAAAATAATTCATGATTCACCTTCTCTAAAGAGGAAATCACTATTTCTTTCTCAATGCGTAAATTTTCTGTAACCGCTTATAAAAGCCGTTAAACCTTAAATAATGAGTTTCGATTGCAATTTCCTCCTTGACATATATTTTCCCAAACGCCAATAAGAGTGTAGCACCAAATTTTTAGATAAAAAAGGTTATATGACAAAATTTTAAAAATTTTTTTTTCGGACTTGCAGTTTAATATAACTAAAAAACTCGGTGCATAAGGTAAAGGGAAAGGAAAAAGGAGGAATGGTCTTTGTTTGAATTTTTGTCTTTTATTATTGGTAAGTTAACTTTTTTTGCAGGTAGTGTTCTAGGGGGCAGTTCGTATCCGAAACCTCTTTCAAAAGAGGAAGAAGAGGAATGCTTAAAGAGAATGCACGAGGGGGATAACAGCGCGAGGGAAAAACTTATCACTCACAACATGCGCCTCGTTGCACACGTAGTTAAAAAGTATACTGGTTCGGCAGAAACTGACGACCTTATTTCAGTAGGGAGCATAGGACTGATTAAGGCAGTAAACACCTATCAAATGGGGAAAGGGACGGGGCTTGCAACGTATACGGCAAGATGTATTGAAAACGAGATTTTAATGCTTCTTCGCGCAAACAAGAAATTTAAAAACGATATCTCCCTTTCCGACCCCGTTGGAACGGATAAGGACGGAAACGAACTGTCAATTATGGACTTACTATCGGAAAAAGAAGACGCCGTTTTAGAGCAGGTTGATAAGAGTATAGAGCGTGAAAAATTTTTGCAGTTTATAAAGGGTGTTTTAACTGAACGCGAGTACACCGTTCTGTGCTTGCGGTACGGCTTTAAGGGCGGAAAGACCTATGCGCAGAGAGAAGTAGCAAAATTTTTGAAAATTTCCCGCTCGTACATATCAAGGATAGAGAAAAAAGCGGTAGAAAAATTGAAAGTGGCGGTAAAAAAAGGGCAATTTTATTGCTAAAAACTCAATGGTGTGATACAATTATACAAAAGGAGAAAAAGTATGGACAGTAAGATTTCCGTCGTGGCAATAATAGTAAGCGACTTAAACGCTGTGGAAAAGATAAATTCGCTCTTGCATGCTTTTGGCGAGTACGTTATCGGTAGACTTGGTATTCCATATAAACAAAAGGGCGTTAACGTTATAAGCGTCGTTATGGACGCGCCTCAAGAAATAATAAACAACCTCTCTGGCAAACTCGGTATGCTTGATGGGGTAAAGAGCAAGGTTCTTACGGCAAAATGATGGGATATACCTTTATCAGCGGTGCAACGGGCGGAATAGGAAAGGCTTTTTCTTTTGAGTGTGCAAAAAGAGGTTATTCTCTCTTTTTGACGGGTAGAAGCGAGCAAAAACTTATCGCACTAAAAGAACAACTTCAAAAAGTTAAAGACGTAGACGTGCAAATTTGCGCTTGCGATTTAGAAAAAGAACAGTCTATTATTGATATGATAGATTTTATTGACTTAAAGAGTTTAAAATTCGATAGAATTATAAACGTTGCAGGGGTCGATACGCAAAAGCCTTTTTTAGAGTACGATAAAGAAAAGGTCTTAATGCAAATTAAGGTCAACTCCGAGGCGACTTTGAGTTTAACGCACGCACTCTTAAAGCGCAGAGAAAAAGAGGTGGAAATAATCACCGTGTCCAGCATGTCTGGTCAAACGCCTATGCCGTATTTTGCAATATATAGCGCGACCAAGGCAATGCTAACCAACTTTTTCACCGCGCTTCATTATGAACTTAAAAAAGAGGGTGTAAAAGTAACGACAGTAATACCTGGTGGAGTTTATACAAGACCTGATATAGTTGAGCAAATAAAAGGTCAAGGGCTTTGGGGAAAACTCTCTGCCAAGACCCCTGAATATATTGCACAAAAGAGCTTAAAAAAGGTTAGAAAAAATAAAGTTAAGTTCATTCCGGGATTTTTTAATAAGTTCCTGAACGCGCTTATGAGGATAGCACCTAAAAAAATAGTGCTTAATTTCATCGCAAGACGGTGGAAAAAAGAAAGAAAGGATGCCTTTTAATTCAAAGGAGAAAAATATATGAGTAGAGCAGACGAAATTTTTATTAAAAACTGTACGGATATTATTGAAAACGGAGTATGGGACACAGACCTTCCCGTTCGCCCAAGGTGGCTTGACGGAACGCCTGCACACACCGTAAAAAAATTCTGCATAGTAAATAGATACGATTTAAGGGAGGAGTTTCCTATCCTTACCCTTCGCCGTACGGCGTTTAAGTCTGCAATAGACGAAATTTTGTGGATTTGGCAGAAAAAGTCTAATAATATCCACGACTTAAAGAGTCATATTTGGGATAGTTGGGCAGATGAGACCGGCTCAATCGGTAAGGCCTACGGCTATCAGCTTGGAGTAAAACACAAGTATAAAGAGGGCGAGTTTGACCAAGTCGATAGAGTGTTGTACGACCTTAAAAACAACCCCTCGTCAAGACGAATTTTAACTAATATTTATACCTTTGAAGACCTTCACGAAATGCACCTATATCCGTGCGCATATTCAATGACGTTTAACGTCAGCGGAAACGTTCTTAACGGTATATTAAACCAACGTTCTAACGACGTTGCGGTTGCAAACAACTGGAACGTAGTGCAATATTCTGCGCTTCTCATGATGATGGCGCAAGTTTCTGGACTTGTTGCCGGAGAACTCGTGCACGTTATTGCAGACGCGCATATTTACGATAGGCATATTCCCGTAATTGAAAAGATGATGAAAAACCCGAAATTCCCTGCGCCCAAGGTAACCTTAAATCCCGAAGTTAAAGACTTCTATAAGTTTACCGTGGACGATTTTACAATCGAGGGATACGAGTATAACAAAATTGAAGAGAAGTTTGAGGTTGCAATCTAATGAAGGCAATCGTAGCAGTTGATAAAAATTGGGGAATAGGCAAAAACAACGACTTGTTGTTTTCTATCCCCGAAGATATGAAATTTTTTCGCTCGACTACGCTAAACAAGGTAGTGGTTATGGGCGGTAATACTTTGCGTTCTTTCCCGAACGGCAACCCCTTAAAAAATAGAGTAAATATCGTGCTTTCTACTAAAATACAAAGGGATGATTGCACGGTTGTACGTTCGTACGAAGAGCTATTTGAAGAAATTAAAAAGTATCCGTCTGACGAAGTATTTGTTATTGGCGGAGCAAGTGTTTATAGGGAAATGCTTCCCTTTATGGACGAGGTTTTGGTAACCAAAGTCGAGGCGGACGGAAGTGCCGACGTCTTTTTTGAAAACCTAGATAAATTAGACAACTTTAAGGTTGTATTTGAGGGCGAAGAAATGGAGAGTAACGGTTATAAATTCCGTTTTACTACCTATAAAAATACGGCGGTTAAAACTTTTTAATTAATCGAAAAAGTTTCGCTCTTATTACGTTGACAATAATTTTTTTGCGGTATATAATTAAGCCGTAAAGAGTTAAAAGAGAAAAAACGATGAGGATAATTTTTAGTGGATTTTTCCACACGAAAATCTAATAATTTTGAGATAAAAAGTTTGTAAACTGCGGAAATTCCGCCAGCGAACTTTTATTTTTTTACTTTTATTCACAGCATTGATGAGGACAAAATGTTTAAGAACAAAGAAATGGATCTAACAAAAGGATCCATAATGAAAAAAATGATAATATATTCGGTGCCGTTTATACTCACCAATGTACTCCAAGTTCTATTTAATGCGGCAGATATTGCCGTGCTTGGTATTCTTGCCGGGGATACTTCGGTTGCGGCGGTTGGCGCAAGTTCTTCGCTGACTATCTTAATCGTCGGTTTATTTGTCGGACTTTCTATCGGTACGAACGTCGTGCTGGCGCGGTACGTCGGTGCAAAGGATAAAGAGGGCGCAGGCCGAACAGTCGGCACTTCTATCGTTATAGCATTTTTATCGGGAATTGCGCTCATGGTGATAGGGATTATACTTGCACCTTGGTTTTTAAAGATTATGAACTGCGCGGAAAGTGTAATCGAAGAAGCAACGACCTATTTAAGAATTTACTTTATCGGTGCACCCTCAATGCTACTTTATAATTTTAGCGCGTCCGTCTTGCGTTCGGTTGGAGATACGCGTCGTCCACTTATATTTCTTTCAATATCGGGAGTTGCTAACGTTGGACTAAATATTTTGTTCGTACTTGTGTTTAAAATGACGGTAGAGGGGGTTGCAATAGCAACCATCGTATCGCAAACCATATCGGCTATATGCTGTCTTACCGTGCTATTTAAGAGTAAAGGCTATGCAAGATTAAGGGTAAGATACTTAAAAGTATTCGGCTATCAACTAAAAGAAATTGCTATAATTGGCATTCCGTCGGGACTACAGAGCGTTGCTTTTAATATTGCAAACGTGCTTATACAAAGGACGGTAAACAGCTTTGGCGATACGGGTATGAGTGCAAATACAACCGCACAACAGTTTGACGCAATAGTATATAACGTGGGCAATGCAATTTCAATGTCTTGCATGGCGTTTATCGGTCAAAATGTCGGTGCTAAAAATGCAAAAAACATTAAGAAAGTTATATTATACGGTGTTTTGCTTGTAACAATATTCCAGTTTTTAGTTGGGCTTGTTTTCGGCTTGCTAGCACCGGTTTTGTGTTCGCTTATTGCAAATGGTGAAGAAACTATCCAAATGGCGACGGTGAGATTGAGGATACTAGGTTATTTCTATTTTATGTGCGGAATTATGGAGGTTTTTGCAAACTCCAACAGAGCTATGGGAAAACCAATAGTATCGCTAGTTATAAGCGTTATGGGTGCAACGGTATTTAGAATAGGGTTTTTAAAAATAATGATGCACTTCTTCCCGTATTTTGCAACTATTTACTGGTCGTATCCTGCAAGCTGGATTATAACTATTATATGTTATCTAATATTCACGCCTATTACTTATAAAAAGACTAAAATTTCGATTGAGGGAAGTACTTCTATCGAATAAAGGGGGAAAGATGTTAATTGTTTTATGGACGGCACTTGGCGTTGGCGGTGCAACCGCAGTCGGCGCACTTATAGGTTTTTTATTTAAAAATCCGTCGCATAAGTTTAACGACGTAATATTGTCTTTTGCGGCAGGAATTATGCTTTGCGCTGCGGTTATGGGACTAATCGTTCCGTCGCTAGAGTATGGCAGTGGCGGTTGGCCTGTTTTAATCACTGTTGTCGGAATATTTATCGGAGCGGTGGTTTTATATCTTATAGATAAATGCGTTCCGCACTTGCACAAGTTTTCCGGAATTGGCGAAGAAAAGCATCCGAACAGAAGTAAAAACGCGAGCAAGGTATTACTTTTCGTTTTGGCAATCGCAATACATAATTTCCCCGAAGGAATAGCAACGGGCGTAAGTTTTGGTACGGGGAATACCGCTGACGCATTGACGGTTGCAGGTGGTATCGCCCTTCAAAATATCCCAGAAGGTATGGTGATTATCGCGCCTATGGTTGCTGCGGGCATAAGCAAAAAGCGCACTTTATTTATTGCATTAATGACGGGTGTTGTGGAAATTATCGGCACTTTCATCGGTTATTTTGCAGTGTCTGTATCGACCATAATTTTGCCTTTTGCACTTGCGTTTGCAGGAGGAACGATGCTTTATATAATAAGCGATGAAATGATACCAGAAACGCACGCGCACGGAAACGAGCGAGCGTCAACATTTACTCTTCTAATTGGCTTTTGCGTGATGCTTGCCGTTGATTTCTTTCTAGGTTAAAAAACAACAAACAAAAAAAGAGTTACTTGATTTTCAAGTAACTCTTTTAATTTTATAAACTTATTTAACTTTGATTGAGTATACGCAAGGAGTGTTTGCAGAGATTCTGTCAAAGCGAATTCTTGCACTAGTTTGACCAGCCTTTGCGGTGTAGGGAATAGTGAAAGATTTTTTACCCTCAACTGCTTCGGTGATAACCGTTTGTTCACCGTCGATATCAACCTTAACGTCGATGTGACCGGTTGCGCTACCCAAGAGAAGTTCAATGTTGTTTTGACCTTCCTTAACCTTAACTTCGTAAGAGAACCAGCCGTGAGCGTTGATAGCACTCCATTTAAGACCGTTTCTGTGACCACAAATACGGCAGAGTTCGTCGTCGATAATCATGCTGTCAGAGAAGTTAACTTCCTTTTGGAGTTTATGCGATTCGTTTGCACCACCGCAAATAACGTAATCGGTAAGGTTTTCAGCAAGCATTTGTTTATTGAGTTTATCTTCGTAAGCAAAGCTTACCTTTGTTTCTCTAACGTAATCTTTGATGAGTTCAATGCGGTTGTTCTTGTCGTAAGAGCCGTCGCTAATTAAGCACAAGAACTTGTCGCCGAGAAGTTTTTCACCGCGTTCGTTAATCTCTAACAACTTATCAAGAGCAACGAACAAGTCGTTTTTATATTGTTCCAAACCGCTTTCCATATATCTTGCATAGTTGAAGTGCGCTTCGGTAAGATAATACCACGCTTCAGCAACGAGAGCAAGGTTAGCAAACTGAACGAACAATTTTTCGTATTCAGCATCGGGAATTCTGCCCTTTAATTTAAGCGCCTTTTCGTAAGCAATCTTTGCGTCGTCCCTAGCCTCGCGTTTTTCTTCAAACACGCCTTCAATATCACCGCGTTCCCAATTGATAGGAATAAACCATTCGTTAGAAGCAATCTTCCAATCTTTTTTCATCATTTCAAAATAGAAGTGGTTCTTGCAGTGATTGAGGGTGGGGAACATACTGAGTTCGCTGTAATAATAGCCTTTAAGATAGATAATCTTTTTCAAGATTTCTTCGGTATTTTCCATTACGTCTATAACTTCTTGATAGTTTTCGCCATATCTTTCTTTCATGAATTTAGCGATAGCCTCGTCCACGTCTTCACCAGAAATAACCGCGTGATAAATAACGAGGTTAACTTCTTGAACGGTGTTAAAGGGGATATTGCCGTTTCTATCGATACGTGCAACGTAACCAGCGGGCTTAAATTGTTCACAGTAAGCAAATTTTTGTTTAATGTGGTCTTTAAGCATTAAGGGAAGTCTGCCTTTTCCGAAGAATTCACCATAGATATCCGCCTCGACGAATAAGGGGTTGTTTTCGATTTTTTTGAAGAATTGATTGTGAGGAGCGGTAAGTGACCAGTCAAACTGCGTCCACTTGTCCATCATAAGCATATCGGTAGAAATTTGCTCGTATGCTTTTGTCATCATAATATAGTCTTCTTCTAAACTTGCAAAAGGACGAACGATAAGTTCTTTTCCGAGTTCTTTACAAGTTTTATAGAGAATCTCAGTTACGTATTTTACTCTGCCAATCTTGTCAAGTTTTTGATTTTTAAGTTTAAGTAACGGAACCTTGGTTTCGTGCAAGGTCAAAATCAAGCCGTCCATATTGGGATAAGCGTCAAAGAAGTCGTACAATCTGTTTTCCAAATAGTCCTTAACGATGGGGTGAGTAACTTCGATATCGCCGTTTTCGTTAAGTGTTTCAGGGAAAGCCTCCTTAAATCCGTTGGGGAGGTCAAGTTCATGGTGCCAGAAGAAATTTTTAAGTCCAGCATCGTGCGCCTTGTTTATTGCTTCGTTAACACAGTCAAGACAGTAGTCAACGTATTCTTTATCTTTTTCTCCGTTAAATTGCGCATATTTTTTGAGGTAAATCATACCGTCAACGTTACCTTTAACGTTGTGGTGGGTCGGCCCGATAAGTTGAACGTGGTCGAATCCGTTTTTAATCGCGTAGTCGACAACGAAAAGATAATAATCTCTATCAACGTCAACAGGGTTTAAAAAGGAAATACCTTTAATCATATCGCGCGTTGCTTCTTTTTTATTGCTCATAGTATTCTCTCCTAAATTACCATAATCTCATTAAAGTATATTTTAACACCATCTCTAAAAAAAAGCAATAGAAAATAATACAATAAACTTATAATATTGTCTACTTTAAATAAGCGCGCGAGGTAAAACGTAAAGAAAAAAATTTTCAAAAAAATTTCAATTTTTGTGTCATATAACCTTTTTTATGCAAAAAATCGGTGCTACAATCACAGTGAAATCGGGAGGCGAAAGAGATTGAGAGAAATTATCGGGCGAATAAGAGAAATTGAAGAAGAACAAAAAAGGCGACTTAGTGGCGACAAACTTTCACTATATAACGCAGGGGAGGTAAAACACTTAAAACAACTTGCTTTCCATAAATGTCCAAAAAAGAATAGGTGGGTATTCGGTGGGAATAGAAGTGGAAAGACAGAGTGTGGTGCGGTAGAGACAATTTATATGGCACGTGGGATTCATCCTTACAGGGAAAATAGAAAGGATGTTTTCGGGTGGGTGGTGTCGCTGTCTCAACAAGTGCAAAGGGACGTTGCGCAAGCAAAAATTCTAAATTATCTAAATAAAAGTTGGATTGAGGACGTGACTATGCTTTCGGGCAAAAAAGACAGCCTCAAATACGGCGTTATCGACCAAATTGTTATAAAAAACGTGTTTGGAGGTAGGTCGGTTATAGGGTTTAAGTCGTGCGACCAAGGCAGAGAAAAGTTTCAAGGTAGTTCTCTCGATTTCGTGTGGTTTGACGAAGAGCCCCCAGAAGATATTTACGACGAGTGTAGGATGAGAGTACTTGATAAGCGTGGAGATATTTTTGGGACTATGACCCCCTTAAAAGGCTTAACCTTTATCCATGACCAAATCTATCTCAACAGTTCAAACTCTCCTGAAGTCTGGTATGAGTTTATGGAGTGGGCGGATAATCCGTATCTCAATAAGGACGAAGTAGAGATGCTTTCCAAAACGCTTTCCGAAGAACAGTTGCAAGCGCGTAGGTACGGGCGGTTTAGGGCGTCTAGTGGGTTAGTATATCCGGAATTTGATGAAAGGGTGCACGTTTTAGAGCATCCTTTTTCAGTGCCATCTACATGGCAGGATACAATATCAATAGACCCAGGACTCAATAATCCGCTCTCTGCGCACTGGTACTGTGTGGACTATGACGACAACGTCTACGTCGTAGCAGAACACTTCGAGGCGGGTAAAGACGTTCAGTATCACGCTCAAAAAATCAAGGAGATTTCCGCGCGGTTAGGTTGGAAGAAGGGGCACAACGGCGGTATAGACGCACTTATAGACTCTGCGGCTAACCAAAAAACGCTCGCGTCGTTAAAGAGCGTTAGCGAGCTTTTCTACGAGTGTGGAATAAACGTAAACGCCAACGTTAACAAGGATATGTTTTCTGGTATTCAAAGGGTAAAACAGTACTTAAAAGTTAACGACGGGAAGAGCAAAATTTACATATTTCCGTGCTGTGTAAACCTTATCAGAGAACTAAAAAGTTACCGTTGGGGAAACGGTGACGCGCCTGTTAAAACGGACGACCACGCATTAGACGAATTAAGATATTATCTCATGACCAAACCTCAATCAGTCCCGATAGCAAAACAAAAGAGCCAAATTCAAAAAGATAAAGAACGATTGATTAGGAAGATTATTAATGAGAGGAAAAAGTAAGAAAAAAGCCTCGTTAAGCCAAGCAGATTTTAAAGAAGCGTTAATTAAAAAAGCGCTAGGATACGACGCTACCGAGGTTGTTGAAGAATACGTAAGCAGTGAAGAAGGGGAGGTAAAACTCACAAAGAAAAAGGTGACGAAAAAGAACGTTCCTCCTGATATTACTGCTATAAAAATTCTTTTAGAAGACAACCAAACGAGCATCGAAGATATGAGCGATGAAGAATTAGAGAGGGAAAAAACGCGCTTATTAAAACTGTTAGGCGAGTCAATAGAGGCAAAGGAGAAATAAATTGAAAGACCAATTAATTGAACTCGAGAAAAAACGAGAGCAAAGGAGAAAGGAAGACCTCGTTGCCGAAGTGCAGAGCGACTTTAAGCGTCGCAGAGAGGAAAGAAAAGAGTTTGAGAGGCAGTGGGAATTAAACCTTAATTTCTTGTCGGGAAAACAGTACTGCTCTATTAACGGTAGAGGGGAAATAGTGGACGACAATAAAGAGTTTTTCTGGCAGGATAGGGGGGTGTACAATCACATAGCGCCTATTATGGAAACCCGCCTTGCAAAACTCTCGCGCGTTACTCCGACAGTCTACGTTAGACCAAAGTCTGACGACGATAAGGACGTTAACGCTGCAGCAACTTCTGAAAAAATCATATCAGGAGTTTTCAAAAGAGAGGATATGACGGGCGTTGTTAAAAAGGTTACCGATTGGAGCGAAACGTGCGGTACGGGCTTCTACAAAGTCGTTTGGGATAACGAGGGTGGAGAGGTGGTCGCAGAGGTTGACGGCAAAAATCTTCACGAAGGCGACGTTAAAATCATTCCCGTATCCCCCTTTGAAATATTCCCCGACAATGTTTGTTGCGAGAATATTAACGGATGTGCAAGCATAATTCACGCACGCATTATGAGTACGGACGACGTACATAAAAAGTTCGGGGTTAAAATTGCCGGCGAGAAAATAAGCCTTGCAGAAACGTTAAGAGCAAGCGTTATACCCACTGAAAAGAGCAATAAACGCACTATCGAAAACGCAGTTATCGTAATAGAGCGATACGAACGCCCGACGGTAGAAACACCAAACGGAAGACTAGTTACCGTTGCAGGTAATCATCTTCTTTACGAGGGCGAAATGCCGTATTTGAACGGCGAGAACGGTGAGAGATGTTTTCCGTTTGTAAAACAGGTATCTATTGGCAATACGGGAAGTTTCTTTGGAAAGAGTGTAATTGAACGCTTAATCCCCGTACAGCGCGCTTTTAACGCGGTTAAGAACAGAAAACACGAGTTTTTAAACCGTCTTTCTATGGGTATCCTGACGGTAGAGGATGGTGCGGTGGACGTGGATGATTTGCAAACGGACGGACTATCGCCAGGAAAGGTATTGGTGTATAGACAAGGCGCAAAAGCACCAGAGCTTATGTCCGATATGACTATGCCCGACGAGTTTACCGTAGAGGAGGAAAAACTTGCAAACGAATTCGTTGTGGTAAGTGGTGTGAGCGACGTTTCTTCAAGCTCACAAAACGCCTCTTTAAGTAGCGGTAGCGCCCTTGAACTACTCGTTGAACAAGACAATTCACGCATGATTGCAACGGCAGAAGATATCCGTAGGGCGTATTTAGAGGTGGCTCGCCAAACTATCCGTCTTTACGCACAGTTTATGACTGGTGTAAAGGTTGTTCGCTATCAAGATAAGGCGGACAAGGTAAGAGTTGTGTATGCTGATAAAAGCGCATTACAGTCTGATGACGTTTATCTTGAAAGTGAAAACGAGATGATGTTTAGTCCCGCGCAAAAGAAGGAAATGATATTTAAGCTTTATTCTAGCGGACTTCTTTTAGACGAGCAAGGCAAACTTCGTACGGTAACCAAGGAAAAGGTGTTATCACTCCTCGGATATAAAGACCTAGACTATCAAAAGGGTATGGCAAGGCTTCAAGAGGAAAAGGCGCTGAAAGAAAACGAACGTTTAAGGAAAGAAATGTTATCCGTCGAGGAGATTGACGACCATTCTATCCACGCGGACGAACACGTAAGATACGTATTGTGCGAGTATGATTCGCTAAACGATGAACAAAAGCAAAGATATTACGCTCACATAAGAGAGCATAAAGAAAAAATCAAAGAAAATCAAGAAAAAAGTAGAGAGGAATAGAAAATGGAAGAACTTAAAAATGAACAAACGGAAGTTTGCACGCAAACCGCGGAGGCGGAAGAAACTAATGGCGCAGGACAGACGGAAGTCTCATTGGGCAAGTTTAAGGACGCAGAGGCTTTGCTTAATGCGTATAATTCTTTGGAATCTGAATTTACCAAACGCTGTCAGAAACTAAAAGAATTAGAAAAGAAACTGTCGGACGAGGAAAAGGCTACACCGCCCCCTACGGAAGAGAGTTTTGCAGGGGAGAATAAACCGCAAGAAATAAGCGACGAGAAGAAGAAAGAAATCGTACAAGAATATTTGAGCGGAGTTCTCTTTGGAAAGCAAAAGGCAATCGTTCTTGACGGGGAAGGCGCTGGCGTAAAAACGCCTGTATCCCGTCCCAAGACTATAAAAGAAGCAGGTAATCTTGCTAAAGAAATTTTCAGTAAATAGGTTTTTAAAAAATAGTAAAGCCTATAAAAAACAAAACATTTAGATTTAAGGAGAAATTATGGCAGTAAATTTAACTAATGCGGACAGCGTATTGAAATCAACTTATCTCGACGCAGTGTCCGAACAATTGAACTTTAACACAAACCCCTTTTTAGCGGTAATCGAACAAACTTCAAACGACGTTTGGGGCAAAGACGTAAAAAAGGCAATCATCAAAGGAATTAATAATGGCGTAAGTGCAGGGGATGAAGACGGTAATCTCCCAGCTGCAGATAAGACCAATTATTATCAAATGACCGCAACGCTTAAAAACCTTTACGGCGTTATCGAGATTTCCGACAAGGCAATCAGAGCTTCTGAAAACAACGCAGGTGCAATGGTAAATCTTTTAAACTCGGAAATGGAAAATCTCATTAAGGCAAGCAAGTACCATTTCGGCAGAATGCTTTTTGGCGAAGGTAACGGAAAACTTGTAGATATTGATATGGCAGACGATGAAAACGTTTACGTTTCTAATACGGAAAATGTCGAAAAAGGAATGATAGTAGACATTGTTGGTGAATCTGGCAACGTGATAGTTTCAGGTATAGAAATTAAGAACGTAGATAGCGAGGGCGGTGTAATATTAAATTACAGTGGCTCATTGCAAGGAATGGGTGTTGGACAGGGATGCTATTTAAGTAAACACGGCATGGTAGGAAAAGAATTGACAGGTCTCGGTGCAATTTTCGGTAATCAACAATATCTCTACGGTATTGATACCATCGCAAATCCTTGGATTAAGCCTTATAAAAAAACAGGGGTTGGTGCAATCGACGAAATTGATATCCAAACCGCAATCGACGAAATCGAAAAGAGAAGCGGTGGCGAGGTAGACTTCATCATTTGTTCTTGGGGTGTAAGACGCGCTCTTCAAAAGGCGTTCTCCGCTAACAAGATTGCTCTTCCCACTATGGAACTTGCAGGTGGCTTTAAGGCTATGAGCTATAACGGTATTCCTATCGTGGTTGATAGATTCTGTCCGCAAGGCACGATGTATTTGCTTAACAGCAAGGACTTTGCGTTACATCAACTCTGCGATTGGCAATGGCTTTCTGACGACGACGGTAGAGTGCTTAAACAAATCCCCGGCAAACCCGTCTATACCGCAACGCTCGTTAAATACGCAGAACTCATGTGTTCTCGTCCTAACGGACAAGGCATGCTCACGGGTATTGCTGAAGCGTAGTTCAATAGATAATACCGAGCCGATTATGGCTCGGTATTTTTATTAAAAGGAGGTTATTATGAAAGTTAAAGAGGTAATTAGGACTGTTGCGCTTTTACTTAATAGAGAAGACGTAATAGAATATTTAGATAGCGGAGTGGCGCAAGAGGGGAGCGATACGGTAAAAACGGTAAACGTTTTAGTAGAGCTACTTAACCTTGTTGTAAGCGAACTTTCGTCTACCTATATTCCAGCCGTTAAAAGTGAGAGAGTGTCGCTATATAACGGAAAGGTAAATTATAGCGGATTGTCTGAACGAGTGCTTAAAATTCTTCACGTCATTGACGATAACGGAAAAGAAATTGATTTTACGCAATATAACGAATTCTTTACTTTCGGTTGCCCGTCAGCTACCGTTGAGTATGAATATCTTCCCAAAGTAGTTGGAATAGACGATGAACTTTGCTATTCGGAAAGCAAAATTGAAAAACGCGTTTTAAGTTACGGAACGCTTGCCGAGTACGCGATAACCGAGGGAGAATTTGACGAGGCTGTTATGTGGCACAAAAGGTACGTTGACGGGGTAGAAGCAATCTGTTTACCGCAAAACAAAAAAGTTAAGCGCAGGAGATGGGCATAGATGAAGATTAATTATCTTGAAAAGGTAAAGGTTGATAAGAAAAAATACGTTGTTTCAGATTTTTTTAAGTCGGCAAGTTCAATAGAAAACTTGGCAATAAAAGACGGCGCGCTTAAAGAGGGGTATAGAAAAAATAAGGTTTGTGATTTAAGCGCAAATCAAACTCCTATAGATATCTACTGCTTTAACAATGGCCTTTTCTTTTTTACAAAAGACGGGGTCTATTCTGTAGAAAACGGCAAAGCCAGCTTATTAGCTAATGCGAACCAACTTGAAGGTGCGAGCCTTTATCGAATAAATTATATGGGCGAAAAGAGAACGCTATTGCTGTGTAAGGATAGGGCGTTTTTTGTAGACGGTCAAAAAGAAGAAGTGTCTTTGCCGTATAAAAAACACGGCGCAGTGCTCGGCGCAAAATTGTTTTTAGGTGAGGGGAATATCGTAGCGTTTGGTGAAACAAACGACTTAACGGGTTTTTCTAATAGCGCGAACACAATTTGTCTGCCTGAAAGATTGGGCGAAATTGTAGGTGTTTTCCCCGACGGAAAAGAACTCCTTATCTTCTGCAAGAGCGCGGTAGCGCGACTTAAAGCGTTCGGAGAAGGGATAGATTATCAATTAGAAGTCCAAGACCTTCCTGTGCTTGACGTAAAAGAGGGAAGTATCGTGGACGTTGGGAACGGTTTTGCTTTTATCAACAACAACTCATTATGCCTATTAAAGAACAAAAAGGTGAGCGAACTTCCCACTAGTGTTGACCTAAAAGAGATTACTTTTGGAAAGTGTGCTAGGATAGGCAGAGAAGTAATGCTAGTCTATAAAACTAAAGAGGGTAATAGTTACGTTTTAGTAAAGGACACCGAAAGCGGAAACGAGGCTGTTTACAATACTGATAGCGTTGCCGTTGGTTGCGGAGGTTTTATAGTTAGCGACAACTCAATTTGTCATCTTTTAGAAAACGAGGGAGAAAGTTCGGGTAGCGCGCTGTACGAGAGCTTGTGGGATGATTTCAATACGTCTAAAAGCAAGGCGCTATTGTCAGTTATGACTGACTTTTCAGAGCCTGTAAAAATGGAGATTTTTGGCGATTTTGGAAAGAAACAGTTTTTAATGCCCAAAAACAGCGCAGTAAAGAAGTTAAATCTCCGTTCCAAAGAGTTTAAGTTTAGAGTATCTTGCGATAAGCCGTTTGGCGTCAACGGAATTACTTTTGAATACAAAATAAAGGGGGAATAATATGGAATTTAATTTACCTACGAATAAAGAGCAAATGTATAGCATTTTGGAGGAATTGTTCTACCATTACCGAATAAAGCGACCAGGGTATGAGGAGTTACAACTTGAACCACTAGTTTTAGAAAGGTTAGAGTATAGGCATCCAGAAGAATCGGAGATTTTAGAGATGGCGGAAATAGCGCTTCGCGGTGAACAAGAACGCGAGCTTATGAGTAAAAAAGCCGAGTATGAACTGATGATATCTTCGCTTGAAAACAAGATAAATTTGTGCACGCTATCCAAAGAGGAGCAGATTGCAAACATAAATAAACTTTATGAAAGCAGTATTGAAAAGGTAGAAAAACAAGCGGAGAAAAACGGGCTGATATCGTCTGGAATAGCGGTGGATAAAATTGCACAGTTGGAAGCGGAAAAGAACGCAAAAATAGCAGAGGTTGTCGAGAGGAAAAATTCAGAAATCGAAAACTACACCGCGGAGATTGACGTAAAGAGAAAGGAACTTGAAAATCTGACCGAAGTATATGCTGACGTGCATGTAATGGACGTGGATAAAAAGTTTGTCGAGATGCGAGCGAACTATCAAGCTATCGAAAGGGAAGTCTTTAAGTACAACAATAGCTTGGACGAAAAAGAACAGCGCTACCAAAACACCATTATGCAAACCAATGCTTCGCTAAAACTAAAGTTTATGGAAATAAGCTCTGGCGAGTTTACAAAAGACCAACTAGTAGAAATGGGATACTATGCGGACGTTATAAGGTGCATTAGAGGGTATTTTGACGTGCTTGATGCGGAAATTGCTTATCAGGAATTCTGTTCAGACCAAAAAATTATGATATACTTGGACGATTACTATTCCAACGTTTTGTACTTATACAGAGCGAGAGCAGGTCTTTAATCAACACGGATACGGCGAAAGATTGTCGTATCCGTGTTTTTTTGTCTTTACAATAGTTAAAAAGTGTGTTATAATCATAACCATGAGTAAAGTTGTAAGTATTGGTAACGTTAATATTGGCGGTGCAAATAAAATCGCTATTCAATCGATGTCCACTTTTAAGATTAAAGAGGTGGATAGAGCGGTCAATGAGTGCGTTAGGCTAAAAGAAGCTGGTTGCGACGTACTCCGCTTTTCCGTTACCGATTTAGAGGATGCTAAATCGTTCGGTTTGGTAAAAAAACGCGCGAATATTCCACTCGTTGCAGATATACATTTTGATTACAAACTCGCACTCGCTTGCATAGACGGCGGTGCGGATAAGATTCGCATAAATCCCGGCAACATCGGTGGAGAAGACAAGGTAAAACAAGTCGCTGTGGCGTTAAAGAGCGCGAATATTCCCGTAAGGGTTGGAGCTAACACAGGTAGCGTTGAGAAAGAATTTTTAACTAAATACGGAAAAAACGAAATCTCGTTAGGGGAAAGCGCGCTTAAAAACGTTGCACTCCTTGAAAAGTACGGGGTGGACAATATCGTTATTTCGGTAAAAGCGTCGGACGTTCCGCTGATGATAAAGGCGTATAAGTACATAGCACAAAAGACCGATTACCCCTTGCACCTAGGGGTTACGGAGGCTGGTGGCGAATATCACGGCATAATAAAAAATTCGGTGGGCATAGGCGCGCTTTTATCGGAGGGAATAGGCGATACGATAAGGGTTAGCCTATCTGCAGACCCAGAAAGAGAGGTTAAAGCTGCGCGCGCAATACTTTCATCTCTTAATTTAATAGACGACGCGGTCAAGGTTATAGCTTGTCCTACTTGCGGTAGGTGTGAGTGGGATTGCATGGCGTTTGCTAAAAAGGTCGAAGATTACGTTGAAAGGGTAAAAAAACCGTTAAAGATAGCAGTTATGGGGTGCGTGGTAAACGGACCAGGCGAGGCGGCGGACGCTGACCTTGGAATTGCAGGTGCAAAGGAAGAGTGTGCAATTTTCGTCAAGGGCAAGATTGTAAAGAAAGTCAAAAAAGAGGACGCGGAAAAGGAATTTTTCGGAGAGATTGATAGATGTATACTGTAAAGAGCAGTTCGGAATTTATCGCTGATTTAAGGGCGATGGACGAGCGACTTAAAAATTTAAGAATAAGTTCTATCGAGATAGACCGCAAGGAAAAGGCTGTTCTATACGCTTTTATATGCGACAGTGCGGTGGACGAGGACTTGCAGAGAAAGATTTTAAAAGAGGCGGAAAAAATAACCTCCCCTGCATTTTCTACTGTCAAGGTTAGCGTTAAAAAGATAGTTAGTAACGACGAGCTTATAAATAACGAGATTTATAGATACCTATCAAAAAATTATCCGTCCGTATCTATATTCTTAAAACCGACGGACGTTGTTTGCACGGTTGTCGGAAACCTCGTTAAATATGTGTTACGACTCACTAAAGACGGTGCAGAGTACGTTACCAAGAACGGTGCGATATTAAAGCTCAACGATTACCTTTCTAAAAAATTCTGTTCGGACTTCGTGGGTGGAACGGAAATAAAAGAAGCGGAAGAAACGGTCAGTCTTTTATCCGACGAGGTGTATGCTGACGAACTACAAAAGATAGAGCACCGCACAATCAAGGTTAAAGACGTTATAACTATCGATGATGAAAATATGGGCAACCTCGCGCTGTACATTGAAGACGCAGTGCAAGGCGAGGTTACCGTTTGCGGAAAGATTACCGAAATTGCAGAGCGCGAAACAAAGAACGGCAAACCGTTCTTAATAATTCATCTAGACGACACAACGGGTAGGACGAGTGGGGTTTATTTTTCTAAAAAGAACACCTATCACAAAATTAAGGAACTGCAAGTGGGCGACGCTATAATAGTTAGGGGGAGTATAGGCGACTATAACGGAAGGCGTTCGTTTACTTTCGACAAGATTAATCGTTGCACTTTCCCCGATGATTTTGTAAAGAAAGAAAAATACAAAAAAGCAATTCCGCATAACTACAAACTAATTTTCCCAACCGAAGCAAAGACGGTTAAGGTCAAGAGCGTGTTTGACGCGGAAGAAGTGCTCCCAGCAGAACTAACCGATAACACTTACGTCGTGTTCGATACTGAAACCACGGGGCTTGATTTTATGAACAACGGCATAACTGAAATAGGCGCGGTAAAAATCGTTGGAGGTAAACTCACCGAGCAGTTTACAACGCTTATTAAACCGGACTATCGCATTACAGAGGAGAACGAGGCTATAACGGGTATTAGCGAAGAAATGGTAAAGGACGCGCCCAAAATAGGCGCAGTTATTCCAGACTTTATGAAGTTTATCGACGGCGCAATACTAGTTGCGCACAATGCCGATTTCGATATGAAGTTTATCAAGAGGTTTGCAGGGGCGGAGGAGTACGAGGTCAAGAACAAAGTTATCGACTCGGTAGAGCTTGCTAGAGCGCAGTTACCGCAGTTAAAAAGACACGACCTCCACACGATTGCCGACCATTTTGGAATAATTTTCCACCACCACAGAGCGCTTTCGGACGCGTACGCGACTGCGGAGGCGTTTATAGAACTTATGAAAATTAAAAATAATCGTTAAAAACGCTTGCAAAAGATTATAAATTGTGCTAAAATACTTATGCTTATAACGAGACTGACTTATGAGAACGGTTTTGCCGTTCTCATATCTTTTTATAGGGGGCTAAAATGAAGATAAAATCTACCGCGGAAATAGCGGAATTTTTGAACGGAATAGCAACTCCGCTCGGCATAAAAGTGGTTGAGGTGGAGTTCAAGCAAGGCAAAAACCCTGAACTTACGGTGTTTATCGATAAAGAGGGCGGAGTAGACCTCGACTCGTGCGAGCTTTTACACCGCGCGATAGACGAGCCGTTAGATGAGTTTGACCCGACTTTTGGCGAGCCGTATAGACTAAACGTGTCAAGCCTAGGTATTGATAGACCGTTTAAGACTCATGAAGATTTTCTTTCGCATATAGGCGAGAGAGTGGAAGTAAGACTTAAAAACTCTATAAGGGGCAAAAAGTTTTACGACGGAATACTTGTTTCGTACGACCAAAAGGTTGTAACGCTAAAAGTAGACGAAAAGACGACGTTCACAATCGAGATGAAAAACATCGCCAAGATGAACGAGTACATTGACTTTGTATAAAAACACAATTAACATAAACGTAAAAATTAAGGAGAACAAAATGATTAATCAAGATTTCTTTTTAGCGCTTGAAGATTTGGAAAGAGAAAAGGGCATTTCCCAAGCAGAATTTATTTCGGCATTGGAAAACGCAATGGTAATTGCTTATAAAAAGAGCACGGGAACTTCGGGTGGAGTTGAAGTAAGACTTAATCCCGAGAAAAAATCTATCAAGATTTACAGCACCAAAACGGTTGTTGAAGAAGTTACCGACCCCGAAAAGGAAATAAGCGTTGAAGAAGCGGTTGAAATCAAAAAGAGCTATAAGGCAGGCGACGTTATCACCACCGAAATAATCTCTAAAAACTTCGGCAGAATCGCCGCGCAAACTGCAAAGCAGATTTTGATGCAAAAACTTCGCGAAATCGAGCGTGAAAACAGCGTAAACGAGTTTGAAGATAAAGAGGGCGAGCTTATGGCTTGTACTATCCGTCGTATAGAGGACGGCAACGTTTACGTGGAAATCGGTGGAAACCAAATCGAAGGTATCTTGATGCCTAGAGACCAAGTTCCCGGAGAAAAATATGAATTAAACCAAAGACTTAACGTTTACGTTAAGAGAGTAAAGAGCGGTGGAAAGACTGCGCAAATCGTGGTGTCTAGAACTGCAAACGGCTTGGTTAAACGTTTGTTTGAGAACGAAGTTCCCGAAATCAAACAAGGAATCGTTCAAGTTAAAGGCGTTGCAAGAGAACCTGGTCAACGCACCAAAATTGCAATTTATAGCGACGACCCGATGGTTGACGCAATCGGTGCTTGCGTAGGTAATAAGGGCGCGAGAGTTAACGCAATCGTATCCGAACTTGGCGGTGAAAAAATCGACATCATTACTTGGAGCGAAAACCCCTTGGAATTCATTTCAAGAGCATTATCACCCGCACGCGTAGTTAAGGTTATCCAAACGGGTGATGAGAGCGCAATTGCAATCGTTCCGGACGATAAGCTTTCACTCGCAATCGGCAGAAGCGGTCAAAATGCAAGACTTGCAGTTAAACTTACCGGTTGGAAGATAGACGTTAAGAGCGAATCGGGCGCGCTTGCTGAACTCGGCGAGAGTGCTACCGAACAAGTAGACGAGGAAATTTCGGAGTAAGAAATGGAAAAAAAGATACCTATGCGCACTTGCATAGCGTGCAGAACGGAAAAACCTAAAAAAGAATTGTTTAGAGTAGTAAAGTTCGGCGATAATATCAGTCTTGACAAAACGGGAAAAGCAAACGGCAGAGGCGCTTACGTTTGTAACGATAAAGAGTGTATTGAAAAACTCAAAAAGCAAAAAATGCTAAACCGTGCTTTTTCCTGTCAAGTTCCCGACGAAGTTTACGATAAAATAATGGAGGAATTCCTTGGAGACGAGAAGTAGAGCGGAGACCTTTATCGGTTTTGCAATGCGGACGGGAAAATATAAAATAGGTATGAACGCCTCTGCTACGTTAAAGAGAGCATATCTTATGATAGTGTGCAAGTCAGCGAGCGAAAATACTAAAAAAGACGCACAAAAGCTTGCAGGTAAATTTAACTGTCCACTGATTGAAACGGTTACTAAAACGTTAGAGGAAATAGTTAAGAGAGAAAACGCCAAGGTTATGGCGATAGGCGACAAGGCGCTATCAAAAGTAATATTAGAAAATACGGAAAAGGATTTCATTGCGAGGGTTTAGGAGATAAAAATGGCTGAAAAAAAGGAAATGCGTAACAACAATATCAAAAGAGCAACGGAAATTTTTAAAGAAGGAAAGATTGAAGAGCTTATCAAAGGTTATTCTGCTATCGAGGGTGGAGTAAAGGGCTTAAAGTCTTCACTTGAAGCCAAACTCAAAGAGTTCGAGAGTAAGAAAAAACAGGTTGAAGAAACGGTTGTAGAAGAAGTTAAACCTGCGCCCGTGGTTCAACCCGAACCCGAAGAGGTTGCTCCCGCACCCGTAGAGGTAAAGGCGGAAGTAAAACCCGAAGAAAAGAAAGAACCGGTTGTGGTTGAGGAGAAAAAGGTCGAAGAAAAACCCAAGGAAGAACCTGCTCCTGCGCCTGCTCCTGTTCCCGAAAAGCAATTCGTTCCCGAACGCCCCTCGTTCATCGTAAGGAGAGAGGGCGCAATCCAAAAACCCGAAAAAGAAAAGGGTGGATATGACCGCAATAGAGAGGGTAAACCTCACGGTGATAGACCGTACAAAGAATTCAAGCCTCAAGGTACGGGCGACTTTAAGCGCGGACCCAAACCCGAATTTAACCGTCAAGGTGGGGACGCTAAAAGACCGCAAATGGGCGTGAAAAAACCGCATAGCACTTATGTTGCTCCTCCCGTTATCGCAACTCCCGACAAGAGAAACTTTAACAAGAAAAAGCAAGGCGGTGAAAAGCAGTACGAAGATAAGCATGCACTCAATAAGCGCGCACTTATCAGAAATCAAGTAGATATCGACGATTTTGACGAGAACAAGACCGGATACAGAAAGTTCCGCCCTGCAAAGAAAGCAAAAGAAACTCAAGAAGTTCAAGCCATTAAAATTGAAAGAGCAGTTATCAACACCGAAATCATCGCAATCAAAGTATTGAGTGAAAAAATCGGTATTACCGCTGCTGAAATAACGAAGAGATTATTCAAAGAAGGCATAATGAAGACCATAAACGATTCTATCGACTTCGATACCGCAGCGTTTATCGCAGCCGATTTAGGAATCGAACTTGAATTAAAGCTCGACAAGACTGCAGAAGACGTGTTAAGCGAAGGATTCGAGGGCGCGGTTGACGACGAGGCAAGCCTCAAAAAACGTCCTCCCGTTGTTACTGTCATGGGACACGTTGACCACGGTAAAACTTCACTTCTTGATAGAATAAGAAAGACCAACGTAACCGCTGGAGAAGCAGGTGGTATTACACAACATATCGGTGCATATCAAGTTAGCGTTGGTGGGGAAATCATAACTTTCCTCGATACACCCGGACACGCAGCGTTTACTGCAATGCGCGCACGTGGTGCACAAGCAACGGACATTGCAATCTTGGTCGTTGCTGCGGACGACGGTATTATGCCCCAAACTGTTGAAGCAATAAATCACGCAAAGGCGGCGGACGTTCCAATCCTCGTTGCAGTTAACAAGATTGATAAGCCCGAAGCAAACGTTGAAAGAATTAAAACTCAACTTACCGAACACGGACTTCTTCCTGAAGAATGGGGTGGAGATACCATTTTATGTCCCGTGTCTGCAAAGACTGGCGAAGGATTTGATAACCTTTTAGAGAACGTCAACGTTTTGGCGGAAATCAAAGACCTAAAAGCAAACCCCAACAGAAAGGCGAAAGGCGTTGTTATCGAGGCTAAACTCGACCAAAGCAAAGGTCCGATTGCAACTATTCTCGTTCAAAACGGAACGCTAAAAGTTTCTGACAGCGTTATAGTTGGTACGGTTACGGGTAAAATAAGAGCAATGATAGACGACAAGGGAAGGCGCGTTACTAGTGCAGGTCCGTCCACTCCCGTATCCATTATGGGACTTGACGAAGTGCCTAACGCGGGCGATATCTTGTACGCAGTAGAGCAAGAAAAACTCACCAAACTCGTTGCTGAAGAAAGAAAGAACAAAGAAAAAGAAAACCTCTTAAAAGCATCTCAAAAGGTTACGCTTGACGACGTGTTTAACAGAATTGCAGAGGGCGAAATGAAGTGGCTTAACATCATAGTTAAAGCAGACGTTCAAGGCTCGGTAGAAGCGGTTAAACAATCACTTGAAAAACTCTCTAACGAAGAAGTTAAGGTTAGCGTTATTCATGCGGCGGCGGGTGCTATTAAAGAATCTGATATAATGCTTGCAGAGTCTTCTAACGCAATCATCATCGGCTTTAACGTTCGTCCCGACTCCAATGCAAAACAAATTGCAGAAAGAAGCGGTGTAGATATTAAACTTTATAGAGTTATCTACGAAGCGATAGAGGACGTTCAAAAGGCACTTAAAGGTATGCTTGCACCCAAGTTTACCGAAGTTTACCTCGGCAAAGCAGAGGTTAGAGAAGTGTTTAAGATTTCTGGTGTCGGTCAAGTTGCAGGTTGCTACGTAACCGAAGGTAAGATTTTAAGAAACGGAAAACTTCGTATTTATCGTGACGACGTTATGATTTGTGAAGGTAACGTATTGCAATTGAAGCGCTTCAAAGACGACGTTAAGGAAGTTGCTCAAGGTTTTGAGTGTGGTATTTCTATCGAGAAATTTAACGATATTAAGGTAGGCGACTTCATCGAAAGTTATCAAGTAGAAGAAAGTAAAGATTAATTATGGCAAAGATAAATAGAAACGACAGGCTTAACGGCGAATTCCAAAAGGAAATTTATGAAATAATTTCAAGAAAACTCAAAAACCCCCTCATTACCGAGATGTTTTCGGTTATGAGGGTGGATGCGAGCAAAGATTTGTCGCACGCAAAAGTGTTCATAAGCATTTATTCGACTAGCGAAGAAAAGAAAAAGACAACTTTTGAAGCAATCTGTCAAGACGCAAAGAAAATTAGATATGAACTAGCAAAGGTTATCCGTGCGAGAACTGTTCCAGAACTGCACTTCTTTTTGGACGACAGTATGGAATATGCAGGCAAAATGGATAAACTTTTCAAAACCATAAGCGAGGGGGAAAAGCGTGATTAGTTTAAGTGATATCGCAGCAAAATTAAAGGGTGAAAAAAAGGTTGCCCTTATAGCTCATATCAGACCTGATGGCGACACGCTTGGCTCCGCGCTCGCTCTTAAACTTGCCTTATTAAATCTCGGCATAGGCGCGGAAGTCTTTTGCGACGACGTCGTTCCGTCGAGATTTTTGTTTTTAAACGAGGCAAAAACGGTCAAAAATGCACTTGACGGCGAATATTCTATGATGCTCGCTATCGACTGTGCGGACGTTACAAGACTCGGTGGTTTTTATACTGATTTTGCAGTACATAAAAACACCGCTGTCATAGACCACCACGTTTCAAATACCCGCTTTGCAAAGATTAATTACGTTTTTGACAATGCAAGTAATTGCGAAAACGTGTTCGACTTAATATGCGAAATGGGGGCTACGATAAATAGCGAAATAGCAAATCTCTTAATGCTCGGTATCGTTACGGATACGGGTTGCTTTAAGCATAAAAACGTAACCGAAAAGACCTTAAAGACTGCTGGTGAGTTAAAGGCGTTAGGTGCGGATATAAACAAGATTTATTATCACATGTTCTCCGCGCAAAGCAAAGAAAGAGCAAAACTTTTTGGTCAAACTATGGCAAATATCCGCTATTTTTGCGACGAAAAAGTGGCGATTGCAACGGTTAGACTTTCCGACTTTGAAAGGACGGGTGCTAGGCAAAACGAAACGGAAGGCTTTATAGACTTTTTAATGGGTATTAACGGCGTGGAAATCGGCGTTATGATTATGGAATACGCGTTAAACAAGTTCAAGATAAGTTTCCGCTCCCTCTCTGCAGACGTAAACGCAGTTGCTAGTAGTTTCGGTGGGGGTGGGCACGTTTTAGCCAGCGGATGCCAAATTCACGGCGACTATGAAGAAGTAGTTGACAAGATAAGATTTGCTTGCAGTAGAGAGCTTCCGGAATAATATTATGAAAGGATTTATAAACCTAATAAAACCTAAAGGTATGAGTTCTGCTTACGCCGTCGGTGCGGTAAAACGCAAGTTTAGAGTGCCGTGCGGTCATATGGGAACGTTAGACCCAATGGCAGAGGGTGTTCTGCCCGTTGGAATAGGACAAGCGTCAAGATTGTTTCAATACCTTTTGGATAAAGAAAAAACGTATATAGCCAAATTTAAGTTTGGGCAAACCACCGATACTCTAGACGTTACGGGTACGGTGCTCGATACGACTAAAATTATACCCACCAAGGAGCAGTTAAAAGCCGTTCTACCCACATTTGTAGGGGAGATAGACCAAGTTCCACCCAAGTATTCTGCTAAATGTATAGACGGAAAAAGAGGTTATCAGTTAGCAAGAAAAGGGGTGGAGTTTGAACTCGCACCTAAAAAAGTTACGATACTTTCCGCGGACCTTTTAGGGCAAACGGATAGCGATGAGTTTGAGTTTAAGTTTGTAGTAAAAGGCGGAACGTATATCCGTTCGCTCGCAAGGGATATTGCAAGCGCGTGTTCATCGCTCGGCGTAATGAGTGCGCTCACTAGGTCGTCTTGCGGAATTTTCAGTATAGAAAACGGCGTTAGCGTACAAGACTTTATAGACACGGAGGATGCGGAAAAGCTTTTAATCGCGCCCGAAGACACTGTGTCTTTCCCTAAAATAGTATTAACAGAAAAACAAGCTAATAAAATACTCAACGGCGTGTTTGATAACTACGGAATAAACGACGGAATATATAGAGTGTATAACGGCCAAGAGTTCTGGGGTGTTGGCACGGCAAGTAACGGAGTACTTAAAATAAACACTTATGTCAGATAATAAAAGTTTGCCTACCGTTTTGGCGCTAGGATATTTCGATAGCGTTCATTTGGGGCATCAAAAAGTAATAAAGACCGCGAAAGAGTTTGCGGACGGTATCGGTGCAAGACTGGTCGTGTTTTCCTTTGGTGGAAATTTACGCGCAGTACTTTTTGGCGGAAACGAAAAGGTTGTGTACACCGAAAAAGAGCGCGAGAGTTTTTACCGTTCATTTGGCGCGGACGACGTGTTTTTTGCACCTATAACTAATGATTTTTTGTCGTTAGATAAACGTTCGTTTTTAGAATATATCAATCAAAAATACAACGTAAAAGGTTACGTTTGTGGTGAAGATTATCGATTTGGAAAGAACGGGGACGGCACGATAAAAGATATTGAGCAATACGCAAGCGAGAATAACCAATACTTTAAGGCGTTACCGTTAGAGAATAGCGACGGAGAAAAAATATCCTCGACCAAGATAAAAAAACTTTTGTCGGTTGGCGACGTTGAGGGCGCAAATGCGCTCCTGGGTAGAGAATACTCGGTATCGGGCGTGGTGTTTGAGGATAGAAAGGTGGGAAGAAAAATCGGATTTCCAACCACTAACGTTAGGCTTGATAACGACAAAGAACGACTTCCCGACGGAGTGTATTTAGGTGGGGTAGAGTTTGATAATAAGCGTTATCGCGCTATTGTAAACTACGGCGCAAGACCTACGTTTGACTTAAAGAACAAGCTTGTAGAAGCGCATATCATAGATTTTAGCGGAGATTTATACGGAAAAGAAATAAAAGTTTATTTCACTTCTTTTATGAGAGGGATAAGAAAGTTTGACTCCGTTGAAGAATTAAAAGAACAACTAGAAAAAGATTTACAATTTGTTAAGGGAAGAAAGTATGATTAAATTTGGACCGAGTGGAAACTCAATAGCGTTTAGCGAGGCAGGGTTAACTAAAAGCGAGCAATCGGCAACGTGGGTTAAAAATCTCGGCTTAAACTGTTTTGAATATTCTTTCGGTAGGGGCGTTAATATGACCGACGAGCGCGCACTCTCTATCGGCAAAGCGTTTAGTGATGCAGAAGTGGAGATAAGCGTGCATGCGCCGTATTACATTAACTTTGCGAACCCAGAAGATGAAAATGCTGAAAAGTCATACGCATACGTTTTACAGTCGGCAAGAAAGGTCGAATTAATGGGCGGGAAAAGGGTGGTTTTTCATCCTGCAAGCCAAGGTAAAATGACGAGGGAAAAGGCGGTAGACCTCACGGAAGAGCGACTTAAAGTGTTGAGAGATAGAATTTACGAGCAAGGTTTACAGCACCTAATATATTGCCCAGAAACTATGGGTAAACTTGGACAGATTGGTACTATCGAGGAAATAGTTCGCTTCTGCAAGGTGGATAAAATATACGTCCCAGCGGTTGACTTTGGGCATATCAATGCGCGCGAGTGGGGAAGCTTAAAAACCGAACAAGATTATTACGAGCGCTTAAAATACATGGTAGATGAACTAGGCGAAGAAAAGATGAAACACTTCCACGTTCATTTTTCCAAGATAGAATATTCCGCAAAAGGCGAGGTAAGACACCTTACTTTCGAGGATCAAAGATACGGTCCGGATTTTGAGCCACTATCAATAGCGCTTAAAAAATTGAATTTAGAGCCATTTATTGTGTGCGAATCTGCAGGAACTCAAGACGTTGATGCGGTAAAAATGCAAAAAATATATTTTGGCGATTGACTTATATAATATTTTTTGGTAAAATAAATAAGGTTAGATAATGAAACTTTCTTGCGACAAAAAAAGTGCATACTTAATAACCGACGATTTGACGGTGAAGTACCTCACAGGTGTTGATATTAAAGAGGGGTATTTGTTCGTTACCGATAAGGGCATGAAATGTTATACCGACGCGCGTTATTTTTACGCGGCAAAACAAATGCTATCGTCTGTCGGAGTGGAAGCAGGGCTTTATAAAGGCGAGGAAAGTTTAAGCGAATTTTTAGCGGAAAGACAGATAGAAAATCTTTTCATTGACTATTCTAAAGTAACGGTCAAAGACTACGAAAATTATAAAAAATTCGGCGTAGAAATCGGCGACTGTTCGGATAAACTCTTTCATGCGCGCTCAATAAAGAGCGATGAGGAAATAACGCTGATAAAAAAGGCGTGTGAAATAGCAGAGAGAGCGTATTTAGACGAAATAGTAAAAGTAAAAGAAGGCATGACCGAAAACCAACTAAAATCGGCTATTGAAAAGCGAATGATAGAGTTGGGGGCAATGAGTCCGTCTTTCGATATAATAGTCGCGTTTGGAAGTAACGGTGCGGTTCCGCATCACCAAACGAGCGAAACAACTCTAAAAAAGAACGTGCCTATCTTAATAGATATGGGCGCAAATTATAAAGGGTATTTATCAGACCTAACTAGAACAGCTTTTTTCGGTACACCGTCTAATAAGTTCGTCGAGTGCTACAATGCAGTGCTTAAAGCGAATGAATTAGCAGAAGAGCAAATTACTGCGGGTATGAAAACGGACGAAGCGGACGCTATTGCTAGGAACTACCTAAAAGAAAAAGGGCTTGACGAGTATTTTACTCACTCACTAGGTCATGGGGTAGGAATAGAAATACACGAGTATCCGACCCTTTCCCCAAAAAGAAAGGATTTGCTTGAAGAGGGTATGATAGTTACCATAGAGCCGGGCGTATATTTTGACGGCGAGTTCGGTATAAGAATAGAAGATACCGTGCTGATTTCAGGCGGAAAAGTTAAAAGACTTTTTACCGACGACAAAAATTTGTTACTAATTAAGTAAAAATATAAATTTGATACAAAACAAGGAGAAAAACTTATGTTAGCAGGCGATTTTAGAAAAGGTTCAACTTTTGAATACGAAGGTTCGGTATGGACCATAGTTGATTTCCAACACGTTAAACCCGGTAAGGGCGCAGCGTTCGTTAGAACGAAAATGAAAAACGTAATCGACGGAAAGGTATTGGAAAGAACTTGGAACCCCACCGAAAAATTACAAGAAGCAACCATTGAAACCAGAAATATGACTTACTCATATACCGACGGTGAACTTTATTACTTTATGGACCAAGAATTCAACTTGATTCCTCTTAACTACGACCAAGTTGAAGACGCATTGAAGTGGATAAAGGAAAACGACCCCGTTATCGTAAGATTCTTCAAAGGCGTTGCATTCTCGGTTGAATGTGAAAACTTCGTAACCTTAAAGGTTACCCAAGCAGACCCCTCCGTTAAGGGCAACACTGCAACCAACGCAACCAAGGAAGCAATCCTCGAAACCGGCGTTAGCATTCAAGTTCCTATGTTCGTTGAACAAGACGAATACATCAGAGTAGACACCAGAACCGGTGAATACATGGAACGTGTAAAGGGTTAATAATTTTATAAACGCGAACAATAGCCACAAATTTTTTTGTGGCTATTAGCAAATTTTTAGGAGTTAAAGTTGAAGACTGCAATAGTTACGGGTGCAAGCGGAACGATTGGCGGTGCTATTACCGCGCGTTTAGTCAATGACGGTTTTTTCGTGTTTGCACAGTATAACGACAACTTAAAAGGTATTGAGAGTTTAATAGAAAAACTATCCGACAAAAAAGATTGCGTTTACCCGATTAAGTTTGACTTAAAAAAAGGGCAAGAAATCAAGTCGGCAGTGGAAAAAATTAAAAGCGTTAAACAAAACGTGGACGTTTTAGTGAACTGCGCAGGTGTTGGACTATATAAACTCGCAACCGAAACGACAGAGAAGGAGTGGAACGACCTGTTTAGCATAAACGTTACGGGTATGCAAACGCTCACTTCTTTGGTTCTTGACGGTATGATTAGCCAAAAGAAAGGTAAAATAGTCAACGTGTCTTCAATTTGGGGAGTTGTCGGCGCGTCAATGGAAGTTGCTTACTCTGCGTCAAAGTCGGCTATAATAGGTTATACCAAAGCGCTCGCAAAAGAGGTTGGGTATAGCGGAATAAACGTCAACTGTGTTTGCCCTGGGGTAATAGATACCAAAATGAACGCTCGTTTTTCAGAGAGCGAAATGGCAGAGCTGATTGATAGTACACCTCTTGGCAGAATTGGAAAAGGCGAGGACGTTGCAGAACTCGTTGGCTTTTTATCAAGTGAAAAGTCAGACTTTATCACAGGTCAAGTAATCACTATTGACGGTGGGTTTACGTTGTAGAAAATAAAATTAATAAAACGGAGAAAAGGGCGGACGGTAGTTCGCCCTAATATATAAAATGAAAAGATGTAGTGGAATACTTATGCCGATATTTTCCCTTCCATCAAAATACGGAATGGGGAGTTTTGGAAAAGAAGGATATAGATTTGTTGATTTTTTAGTCAGTGCAAAACAATCGCTTTGGCAAATTTTACCGTTAGTGCAGACAGGGTTTGGCAATTCGCCATACTCCTCTGTGTGTTCGGACTCTCTAAATCCTTATTTTATCAGCGTTGAACTTTTGCGTGACGAGGGACTTTTGACAGATTCCGAATTACAGTTCGCAGAGAGCAAAAAATCACTTATTGATTATTCGGAAATATTTTCCGTGCGCTATCCACTACTCCGCAAAGCGTTCGCTCGCTTTAATACAAGAGACGCGCGGTTTTTCAAATACGTAAATAGTGGCGAGTCGCTTGACTACGCACTTTTTATGTCTATCAAGTACGCTTCGGGACAAAAGCCCTTTTATGAGTGGGAAGACGGACTGAAACACAGGGATAGAAAAGCGTTAAAGGCGTTTATGCGCGATTACGACCAAGAGATTTTGTTCTGGCAATTCGTTCAGTACAAGGCAAAAGAGCAATGGCAAAACCTCAAAGATTACGCAAACAAACGCGGTGTGCAAATTATGGGCGATATGCCCTTATACGTTGCGCTAGATAGCGTTGACGTGTGGAAAAACCCAGAACTGTTTAAGCTTGACGAAAACTTTGCACCCAAAAAAGTTGCTGGTGTTCCCCCAGATTATTTTTGCGAGGACGGGCAGTTATGGGGCAATCCCGTTTACGACTATGACGAGCATAAAAAGGACGGCTTTTCCTGGTGGATTACGAGGATAAAAAAGGCGCTCGGTATATTTGACTACGTTAGAATTGACCACTTTAGAGGCTTTGACAGATACTTTGAAGTGGATAGTGATAGAGAAAACGCTAAAGTTGGGGAGTGGATAGACGTTCCGTCTAAAGAATTGTTTGACGCTATCCATAAACAAGTAGCTCCCGATAGAATCATCGCAGAGGACTTGGGGATAATAGACGACGGCGTTCGCGAACTACTAAAGTATACGAGATACCCGGGTATGAAAATTTTGTCTTTTGCTTTTAACGGCGAAGATAATAACCTGTATCTTCCTGAAAACATAGAAGAAAACTCCGTGTGCTATACGGGAACGCACGACAACGATACGTTAAGAGGACTTATCGAAAACGCGTCGGAATGGGATAGGAATAATCTTGTACGCGGTGTTGAAAAAAGTCTTGATAAGTTTGAACTAGATGGGGATAGCAACACGTTAGACGGACTTATGGATGCAATAATAGAGCTTGGTTTTAGTAGCAAAGCAAATACTTTTATACTTCCTATGCAAGACGTTTTGAGGCTCGGTAGCGATTATAGAATAAACGAACCGGGCGTAGTCAGTGAAAAGAATTGGGCGGTAAGATTTAACGATAGCGATTTTACTAAATCGGTTGCGGATAAGCTAAAAAAACTTACCATTAAATATAATCGCTAAACAAAAATTGTATAAAAACTTTTTTAAGGGTTATAAATTTGTCAAACTTTTATGTTAAGGAGATGAATTTATGAACCCTTTTAAAGAATTACCAAAAGACAGTAAGATTTCCTATTCTAATTGGAATTCTATTGCAGTAAAGCCTTACGACAAGAACGCAACCGGTCCGTACACTAAAACGCGAATCATTTTAATGAACGGTACGGAATTTGAGTCTAACTGGTTTTTGCACCAATTCCACAGACATTGCTTAAACAATGACGTTAGACGCGTGCTTGCAGAGGTTAGACGTCAAGAACAGCAACAACAAAAACGCATTGCCGCGTTAAAACCAATTGACGAAACCATTTTGGAAACGACTATTGGCTATGAACAACTTGCCGTTGACTTGACTGCGGAAATGGCTAAAAAAGAGCCTAACCCCATTGTTAAGGCTCAACTTGATTTTGCGCTTTTAGAAGATTTCGACCACCTTTACCGCTACGCTAACCTTTTGGATATGGAGGAAGGCGTGCATGCTGAAAGGCTTGTTGGTGGATATACAGAAATCACGCCTGCGCGTCCGACGATTGCAGAGCATCGCCACCCCAACGACGACGTAAGATTTTATATCAATTCGTGGCAAGACGATTTAATTACAAGACTTCACACGCACATTATTACGGCGGCGGAACAACAGACCATGAACTATTATATGAACGTCGGTTCGTTCTATCACAGTGACTTGGGTAGAAAACTTTACACCGAAATTGCAATGATAGAAGAACAACACGTTACGGGCTACGGGGCACTACTTGACCCCTCGTCAACGTGGTTTGAGTGCTGGGTAATGCACGAGTACACCGAGTGCTATCTCTACTATTCGTGCTATCAAGAGGAAAGCGACGAGAGAATCAAAAAGATTTGGCTAAATCATTTTGAAGAGGAGTTGAAACACCTAAAGATTGCCTCTGAAATGCTCAAAAAATACGAGGGTAGAGAGTGGACTGACCTTTTCCTAGGAGGAGCAGAATTCCCGTCATTGTTAAGCTTAAAAGACAATAAGGAATATATTGT
>SVIY01000085.1 GCA_015069265.1 Clostridiales bacterium | reverse complement strand
ACAAAAGAATATTGCCCCCGCAGGTCTTACTATCGTTATCGTTAGAAAAGATTTATTAGGCAACGCTTCACCCGTTTGCCCCATTATGCTCAACTATGCTATTCAAGATAAGAATGATAGCTTATACAATACTCCGCCTTGCTTCCCCATCTATATGTCTATGTTAGTATTTAGATGGCTCAAAAACCTCGGTGGCGTTAAAGCTATTCAACAAATCAACGAAGAAAAAGCTAAACTCCTCTACGATTTTATCGACAACTCTTCTTTCTACACCAACAAGGTAAACAAGAAAGACCGTTCACTTATGAACGTTCCTTTCGTTTCCCCGAACGAAGAACTAGACGCTAAATTCGTTAAAGAAGCAACAGCAAGCGGTCTTGTATCTCTTAAAGGTCACAGAGTTACAGGCGGTATGAGAGCCTCTATCTATAACGCAATGCCAATTGAGGGCGTTAAGGCACTCATAGACTTTATGAAGAAATTCGAAATGGAGAACAAATAAGATGAAAAATATTCTTACATTAAACGCGATAAGCCCCGTTATTAACGACGTGTTTGACGCGACCTATAACGTAGCTAACGACGCAGAAAAGCCCGTTGGTATTATGCTTCGTTCGTTCAAGATGCACGACTATGCTCTTGACGAAAACACTCTCGCTATTGCTAGAGCAGGCGCAGGCACCAACAATATTCCCGTTGAAGAATACGCAAAACAAGGCGTAGTCGTTTTTAACACCCCCGGTGCTAATGCAAACGCTGTTAAAGAACTTGTTCTTTCCACATTGTTTATGGCGTCAAGAAATATTATCCCCGCTATTGAGTGGGTTAAAACCCTTAAAGGTCAAGGCGACGAGGTTGGTAAACTCGTTGAAAAAGGCAAGGCAAACTTTGCAGGTCACGAAATTAAAGGCAAAAAACTCGGTGTTATCGGACTCGGTGCAATCGGCGCTTTAGTTGCAAACTCTGCAATCGACCTCGGTATGCAAGTTTACGGTTACGACCCCTTCTTGTCGGTTGGTGCAGCACTCCGCTTGTCCTCTAAAGTTACCGTTGTAAAGGAACTTGAAGATATTGCTAAAAATTGTGATTTCATCACTATTCATATTCCCTATATCCCCGACCAAAACAAAGGTCTTATCAATGCAGGCTTCATTAGAAAGATGAAAGACGGCGTTGTTTTAATCAACTGTGCAAGAGGCGAAATCGTCGACAATACAGACGTGGTAAAGGCAACCGAAAGTGGAAAGATTGCAACTTACGTTGTAGACTTCCCCGCGGACGAACTTATCGGTGCTAAAAACGTTATTTGCATCCCCCACCTCGGCGCATCTACCGAAGAAGCTGAAGAAAATTGCGCTATAATGGCTGCTAAACAGCTCATAGATTATATCGAAAACGGCAATATCGTAAACAGCGTTAACTACCCCACGTTGTCTATGCCTAGAACCACTCCACATAGACTCGTAATTCTTCACAAGAATACAAAGAACATCCTTGCTCAAATCACTGGTACCGTTGGTAATGAAGGTATTAACATTTCCAACCTCACCAATCAAAGCAAGGGCGATTACGCAGTAACTATTCTAGACATTGATAACGCAGTTTCTTCTGATGCTATTAAGCACATTTCTCAAGTAGAAAATATTATCAGAGTAAGAGTTATCGACTAAAACGAAAAACAAAAAAGCAGTGGCGAAATTTTTTCGCCACTATTTTTTTGTTTTACATATTTTTATTTGCATTTAACAGTTCTTTTGTGATAGAATAGGAAAGCAAATATAAAGAGTAGCCTATATTATAGACTATAGTATATGTCTTGCGGAAAGGTATCGAAGCGGTGATGACGTGCCTGTAACTCGGGCGATAGCCCTGCGTAGCATAAGCGGAGCAGTCTTTGCGGTTGAAAACCGCATTTCGCAACTTTCGAAAACATAACAATTTAATACAAACGGAAAGGTATCGAAGTGGTCATAACGAGCCGCACTCGAAATGCGGTTGACGAGTTCTCGTCACATGGGTTCGAATCCCATCCTTTCCGCCAAAGCACAAAAACACCCTTTTGGGTGTTTTTTGCTTTGTTGGATGGGATGAGAACCTTTAGGTTCGTTCGCCTTTGACGGACTTTTCTTGACGGGCAAAGTTCTGCCGAGAGGGCTCCTTTAGGAGTTTCGGCAGTATCCCATCTTCCCCTCATTATAGTGCTTTTTTGTTTACTCCAAGGACGTGATAACGAACAAGGTTACCTACGCTTTGTTATTGCCTCAATGGTGGTGATGATGCGTGCAAGTATTGGAGCTTGTTACGTTACACTCTATTTCTTCACAATTTTCCAACGGACTCTCCATTTCGATGGTTACGTGGGAAATTCCATGTTCTTTAAGATCTTCTTTTACCTCGTTTTTTATCCTGCTATCAAAATTTTGGGCAACGAGGTGCAAGGTAGCGCAATTTGTTATGCCATCTATTGTCCAAACGTGGACGTGATGAACGCCAACAACACCGTCTACGTGCTTTACGTGTTCTATAAGTTCTTCTAAATCAACCTCACGCGGTTTTTTTATCAAGAATATATTTGCAATACTTATTAAATTCTTAATACAATTGACAATAATAAACAGTGCTACGGCAATAGATAAAATAGGGTCAATTATATAAAGACCTGTAAAACGAATGACCAACGCACCGATAAGTACTACTATCCACCCTAGCACGTCTTCAAGCATATGCAAATTTACGGCTTTTTGGTTAATTGATTTTCCGCCGTGCGTAAAATAGGTAGCAACCAAGTTAACCACCACCCCTATTATTGCAAACACTAACATGCCATTGTAATTTATTATAACGGGATTTATAATTCTTAAAATCGCATTATAAACAACTATTCCAGAGCTTACAAGCAAAATGACCGTTGTCAACAAGCCACCAAGCACTGAAAATCTTACATAGCCGAAAGTGTATTTATCATCGGGCTTTTTACCACTTATTTTTTCGAGAAAGTATGATATACCAATCCCGAAAGCGTCGCCAAAGTCGTGTACGGCATCTGAAGTTATTGCTACGCTTCCCGTTAAAAAACCACCAACCAACTCAAATATTGAGAACAATAAATTTAACACAAACGTGATAAAAATTTTTGATTTTGCTTTCATTTTTTCTTCCTTGACAATTTAACAATATTGCAGTATAATATGTTTGTTATTGAACATTGTGTTCGATAATATAGTAGCATAAGTATTGCAAAAAATGTCAATACAAACGTTTAACAAAATTCAATACTGAACAAAAAAGAAAAAAAGTATGGTAAAAGCGATGGATAGAAGACAAAGAAAGACGCGAGAAGCGATTTTTAACGCATTTATTTTTTTATTATCAAAAAAGAACTATAGCAGTATCACTGTCGGGGAAATAATAGAAATTGCTGATATTGGTAGGGCGACCTTTTACTCGCATTTTGAAACAAAAGATTTTTTATTAAAAGATTTATGTGCAGAGTTATTCGACCATATATTCAATTCGGAAAACGAAGTTGATAAACCAAATATTTTTAATTGTGATAGTAACGATTCAACTTTTTTGCACTTGTTTAAGCATATAAAGAAAAACGATAACAATATTTGTAAACTTTTATCCTCAAAAAACAACGACCTATTTTTAGAATATTTTAAGGGTGAAGTCAAGCATTTAATAATAAAACACCTTTGGCTTTTTAAGGACAAAAAACCGACAAATATTCCCGAAGACTTTTGGATAAGTCACCTAACGTCCACGCTAATAGAGACGCTAAAATGGTGGATAGAAAACAAAATGAAACTATCCCCCGAAACCATAACCGAATACTTTTTTATGCTTGTATAATTTTAATTTAAACATAATGCACCGCATTCTATTACGGTGCATTTTTGGTTTATTTTTTACCAATAACCTCCTATTGACCGAGCAAGGTTACTTACCTTATAATGTGGGTATGAGACGAATTTTATTACTTTTACTTATTGTATCATTTACCCTCCCACTATTTATGCTTGGGTGCAATAACGAGCAATACATCGAACCTGCTCCACCTTCCATTGAAAGCACTCCGCCAGAGTTCGAGGAAGAAACCGAGGAAGAACAAAAACGCAAAAAGCAATACATAGTATCCACCACAAACGGTCTTCGAGTTAGAACAAAGCCAAGCGGTACGGCAAGTGTTATCGGTAGTCTTGACAAAAACGACGCGCTTTTACTCATTTGCACCGAGGGCAATTACTATAAAACCGTTTTTAAGGAGAAGACGGCATACGTTCACTCTGGGTACTGCGCAGTATTAGAGGTTGAAGCCTCGAACGATGAGGTGGAAAAAGCTATAGATATAGGCTGTTCGCTTATGGGTTACCCTTACGTTTGGGGAAGTCAGCGGTATCATTGGGGCAACGGAA
>SVIY01000084.1 GCA_015069265.1 Clostridiales bacterium | reverse complement strand
GTCCGTCGCTTTCCGATTTGCAGGTATCTTTTGCCGCAGTGTCGGCAATCATCTTGTTGCCGTCAAACAAAGTATTGAGCGCATCGTCACTTCCAAAGCCTAATGCACGGAGCAATACGGTTGCGGTTAATTTTCTAGTTCTATCAACGTGTACCCAAAGAACGTTTTGAGAGTCTTGTTCAAACTCAAGCCAAGCACCTCTGGACGGAATAACGGTAGTGTCGAAAAGTTTTTTACCAGACTTGTCCACTTCCGAGCCGTTGTATACGCCGGGAGAACGAACGAGTTGGGAAACGATAACTCTCTCTGCACCGTTGATGATGAACGAGCCGTTGTCGGTCATGAGCGGGAAATCGCCCATGAACACTTCTTGGTCGATAACTTCATCGGTAACCTTGTTAACAAGTCTTACTTTAACCCTCAAAGGCTTGGCAAAAGTAGCATCGCGGTCGCGACACTCTTTTTCGTCGTACTTGGGGCTTCCGTCAAGGTTGTAATCCAAGAAGTAGAGTTCGAAGTGGTCCGAATAGTCGGTAATCGGTGAAAAGTCTTCAAGCACTTCGCCGATGCCCTCTTTAATGAAAGCGTCATAGGAGTCTTTTTGGATCTTGACAAGATACGGAAGTTCGATTGCTTCTTTGATTTTGCTGAACGTTCTTCTCTTAACCTTGCCACATTCAATTTCGGGTAGAATTCGTGTCATTAACACACACTCCTTAAAAAAATTTAAATTATTAGCCGATTTGGTTTACAAAACATTAAATATGCTTTATAATTTACCTTGTCGGTCAGGTTTTTTACCGAACGATTTTTCGCCCGATTTTACCTCAAAAAAATCGGTAATTTTTAAGCGATTTTTTTGAAAAAGGCGATAAAGGTCGATATTAACCTATCATAATGCATTATATAATGTTATCCTAATCGGTCAAGAATGTCAAGCAAAAAAATGATTATTTTAAAATAAATTTATTTTTCTTGCTTTTTCGACCAAAATAGTTAAAATTTTCGGCAAGGATTTTATGAGAATTGACAAGTTTTTAAAAGTTTCTAGAATATTAAAGCGCAGAACGCTCGCACAAGAAGCGTGCGACGGAGGCAGAGTTAAGGCAAACGGCAGGTCGGTTAAACCGTCGTACAACTTAAAAGTTGGCGACGTTATAGAAATCGGTTTTAACAGCGGAACGGTCTGCTTTGAAGTTTTGCAATTAAAAGATACTGTTAGAAAAGAAGATGCGGAAAATATGTACCGCATTATAACGGAGTAAAAATGAAAAAGACTGTTATACTTGCTTGTGCGGGCAAAGGTTCTCGCGTGGGCAAAGAAAAAAACAAGCTTTTGGTCAAAGTGGACGGACAAACGTGTTTTGAAAAAACCTTGTCAGTTTTTCTTGACAGCGGACTTATCGACCAAGTAATAGTTACAGCCTCCCCCGTAGATATTCAGGAGATTAGTGCACTTGCAAAAGGAAAGGCAATCGTCGTTGAGGGCGGAAGCACTCGCACAGAGTCCGTAAAGAACGCGCTTGACCTCGTTGACGATGGAATAGTTCTTATTCACGACGGCGCAAGACCGTTCGTTAGCGCGCGCATAATTAAGGAGTGCATAGAATCGGTAGAAAAGTACGGCAGTGCCATAACTGCTATTCCCTCTCGCGACACAATTCTTCTCGCAAAAGACGGAAAGGTGGAAAAGTATTTGGGGAAAGACGAACTTTTTTCAGTACAAACTCCACAAGCGTTTTTTGTTAGCGACATAAAAAAAGCCTACCAATTGGCAGAGGGCAAAACTTTTAACGACGACGGAGAGGTCTATAAACATTATATAGATAACGCGCGTATAGTACAGGGCAGTTCTGAAAACGTCAAAATTACATACCCAGAAGATATGCGGTTATTAGAAAATGCAAAAGACGTACGCTTTGGGGTTGGGTTTGACTGTCACAGGCTCGTCGAAGATAGAAAACTTATTTTGGGTGGCGTTACTATCCCCCACGACAAAGGTCTTTTAGGACACTCGGATGCGGACGTTTTAACTCACGCGATTATGGACGCGATTTTATCTTCTCTCGCAATGCGCGATATCGGATACCACTTCCCCGATAAAGACCCACAATATAAAGGTGCAAATAGCGTTGAACTTTTAATAAAAGTGCTTTCGTTAATAAAAGAAAAAGGCTACCGTGTTAAAAATATATCGGCAACCATTATGGCGGAAAAGCCAAAACTTTTAAGCCATATCCCTCAAATAACAAAAAACCTTGCGGACGTGCTTAAAGTGGACGAGTCTAGCGTAGGAATTGGCGCAACCACTTTGGAAGGACTAGGTTTCGTTGGCAGAGAGGAAGGAATTTGCGTTCACGCAACCGCAGTTACAATTAAAGAATAAATTTGAAAAACAAAAAACCGTTCTCTATGAACGGTTTTTTTGTTAACGTTTAATGTATTACGACGCTTATAAGTCGATAAAAGCCGAAAGCCACCTGTAAAAAACACAAGTGGCTTTAATAATAATTTGTTTTGTTTGTTTTAGTGATTTAGAAACAAGCGAGACAAGGCTCGCGAAGTGTTTTGGGTGAGATAAACCGTCTGGTTATACGCAAGTCAAAACACAAAGCAGTAACGCAGTATCGCGCCGTTTATAAGTCGCTAAAATTATTCTTTTTCCTTTTTAGCAACATCCACTACTTGCTTACCATCATAGTATCCGCATTTGGGGCATACTCTGTGTGATGCTTTAAGTTCGTGGCATTGAGGACATTCTGAAAGGTTGGGTGCGTCAATTTTCCATTGAGCAAATCTAGTATTTGTCCTTTGTTTTGAAGTTTTACTTTTCTGTACTGCCATTTTTCTATACCTTCCCTATTTGTTTTTACATTTACATTCGCCGTCGTTGAGATTAGTTCCGCAACCCGAACAAAGACCTTTGCAATCTTCTCTACACAAGAAGCTTACGGGTATGTTCATCGCAACGAGGTCGTCGACTATCTTTGATAAGTCAACCGTATCGTTCTTTACGGGATAACCGTCCTCATCGTCTAAACTTGCAGACTCTGAAAACTCCACCACGAAACGCTTTTCGGTTGTCGCACAACACCTTGTGCAGTCACCTTTGAGGGCAAAATCAACTTCTCCCTCTATATAAACGCTGTGTTCCCCCGTCAAAGATACCGTGCCGTTAATCTTTATATCGCCAGAAAAAGTTACGGACGGGATATCGATAAGTTCATCACTTGGTTGATACTCAAAGAAAAAATCGCTTGAATCTTTTCCACTTCTTTTGAGTTGTTTAATGTCTAAAATCATAATACACCCAAATTAATAGCCTAACAAGTATATACTATTTGTAAACCGTTGTCAACTTTTTTTGAAGAGAATTTTTTCTTTTTGGTATTTATTATATATTAGCGGTAAGCGTTTTGGTTTCTCTTGCGATAGAGAGTTCTTCGTTGGTGGGAAGAACGATAATCTTAACCTTGGAGTCATCCGCATTGATATAGCCAACGCCAGAAGAATATTCTTTATTCTTTTCAGCGTCGAATTTAGCACCGCAGTATTCCATGTTTTCCATAACGAGTGAACGGATGAGCGGAGAGTGTTCGCCGATACCACCGGTGAATACTACCGCGTCTACACCGCCGAGAACTGCGATGTAGCTACCAACGTATTTTTTAACTCTGTACGCGAGCATTTCAAGAGCAAGTCTTGCCTTTTCGTTGCCGTCGTTTGCAGCAGCGGTGAGGTCGCGAAGGTCACTAGAGAGTTCGCTCACACCCAAGATACCGCACTTTTTGTTGAGGTAGTTAACAACTTCTTCGGGTTTAAGATTAAGTTTTACGCGGAGATAGTCAACTGCTGCGGGGTCGATGTCGCCACTTCTTGTTCCCATAACCAAACCTTCCAAGGGAGTGAAGCCCATAGAAGTGTCTTGGCACTTGCCGTCCTTAACGGCAGAGATTGAAGAACCGTTACCGAGGTGGCATATAACCATTTTTGCATTCTTGTCGCCAAGGAGCTTAATGGTTTCTTCGCTTACGAACTTATGAGAAGTTCCGTGGAAGCCGTATTTTCTAATCTTATGTTCTTGGTATACCGCATAAGGAATACCGTACATGAACGCTTTGGGGGGCATGGTCGAGTGGAAAGTCGTATCGAACACTGCAACCATAGGAACGCCCTTCATAACTTCACGACAACTCTTGATGCAAGCGATATTGCCGGGCATATGGAGAGGTCCGAGTTCTGCGTTCTTTTCGCAGATTGCGATAACTTCGTCGTCGATTACTACTGAACTGTGGAAGTCTTCTGCAGAGTGGAGAACTCTGTGACCTACCGCACTGATTTCGTCAACGCTCTTTAACGCACCCTTTTCGGGGTCGAGCATTGCTTTAAGAACAAGTTCCATAGCCTCCTTGTGGGTGGGCATGTCTTGCATAATAACGCATTCTCTACCGTCAAAAGTTTTTTGAGTGAGTTGACCGCCCGTGAAAGTGATACGTTCGCAAACACCCTTTAAGATAACGCTTTCATCGGCCATGTCGATAAGTTGATATTTAAGTGAAGAACTTCCTGCA
>SVIY01000083.1 GCA_015069265.1 Clostridiales bacterium | reverse complement strand
CTATAAAGAGCGCGGATATCGGCGTTGGTATGGGTATAACGGGTACGGACGTAACCAAAAACACCGCGGATATGGTGCTAGCGGACGATAACTTCGCAACAATAGTTTCGGCAGTTGGCGAGGGTAGAAGAATTTACGATAACATTAGAAAGGCAATACAGTTCTTACTCTCCAGCAATCTTTCGGAAGTTATAGGCATATTCGTTGCAACGCTTTTGGGCGTTACCTTGTTAGAACCCGTTCATCTACTTTGGATTAACCTTATAACGGATACCTTCCCCGCACTTGCCTTGGGCGTTGAAAAGGGCGAAGACGACATTATGCGCCGTCCCCCGAGAGATAGCAAAGACGGTATTTTTGCAGGTGGAATGGCATTCCACGTTGTGTTCCAAGGCTTGTTCGTTGCACTGTTAACGCTCATCGCTTACTTTGTAGGTCACGGAATGGAAGTATTCTACGATACGGGCAAATTTGTTTTGGAAATCCCCAAAGAATATAGCCCCGACGGCATAACGATGGCATTTTTAACAATGAGTATGGCGGAAATGTTCCACGCATTCAACGTTCGCAGTCAAAAGCAAAGCATCTTTACAATGAAGAAACAAAACCTTTTAATGTGGGGTGCGTTCGGTTTGTCGCTACTACTTACAACGCTTGTAATTTTCGTGCCTTTCTTAAGGGAAGCGTTCAGTTTCGCACCTATTCATATTGAAGAATATTTCCTCGCAATGGGCATTGCAATACTTGTAATTCCTGCCGTAGAAATTTCCAAGATATTCATAAGGCTTAAAGATAAAAGAAGTTAATTAGAATAGGAAATAAAAGTCCCGTTTTTCACACGAAAAACGGGACTTTTTTAACTTGGCAAGACAACCCCTCGCTGAGCGAGGGGATAAAATCCTTAAGGTATGGACAAAAAAATCCCCCTATGGTAAAATAAAGGCGACTGACAATCGCAAAAATAAAACCATAGGAGGAAGTCCCCAAATGAAAGAGGATATAACAAGTTTAGCACATACCAAGTGGAGATGTCAATATCATTTGGTATTCGCACCAAAATATCGTAGACAAATTATTTACGGTAAGTATAAAGTTGAGATAGGAAAGATTTTAAGGAAAATATGTGAAAGAATAGAAGGAGTGGAAATAATAGAAGCAAATGCGTGTGCGGACCATATACATATGCTGGTAACAATTCCCCCAAAAATGAGCGTGTCAAAATTTATGGGGATATTAAAAGGCAAGAGTAGTCTAATGATATTTGACCAGTTTGCAAACCTAAGGTATAAATATGGGAATAGGCATTTCTGGTGTAGAGGATATTATGTAGATACGGTAGGAAGAAATAAAACAGCGATAGAGAAATACATAAAGAATCAGATAGAAGAAGACAAAATAGCCGAGCAAATAAGCATGAAAGAGTATATAGACCCGTTCACGGGTGAGCCGGTAAAAGAAAGCAAGTAAAGAAAAAGCCACCCAAGGGGTGGCCGCTGTATCGGTGGTGCGAGTGTCAGTCGATTCGAGTGCGAGTAGCACTGCCGGTACCATGCGCTTGAAGCGCTTAATCAAGCCACCGGCTAAGCCGGTGGTACTTGACTCTCAATTTTTAAATTGTGAAAATGAAGTAAAAATTTTAGTTTGTGTGTTGACATTTTATGATTGGTGTGGTATATTAAAAATAGAAATTAAGGAGGGGTTTATGAAAAAGTTAATAAGCAGTTTATTGATTTTGGTGTTTTGTTTTTCATTCAGTGGTTGTACGACACCAAAGCCAAAAACGTACGTTCACGGCGATTGGGAAGTAATTTATAATGAGGACGGCACTTGTACTATCTATGATTTTTCAGAAGAAGGCAAGCAAAAAGAAGTTCTTGTCTTTCCCGAAGAAGTTGCAGGGCGAGAGGTTATTGGTACTTATTACGTGCACAGTGGTTATTACACCAATGGGCATTGGATGAAGTCTGAAAAATTGGAAAGGTTGTATTTTACAAAGTACATTGAATTAAATTGTTTTGCTATTACTTCAAGTGAATGGTTTAAAATTTTTTTAATGTATGAAATATACGATGAATTAAATGCTAAATACATGCTTATTGATCAAGTTTATGGCGCAGAATATGTCTATTTTGATTTTCCATATTTGGAAATCAAGCATTATTCTGCACGCTATTGCCCTGCAAACGTCACGTATTATTATAATTACGCGACTTCTCCAAATTACGGAGTTTATATGATAGATGATTATGATGGAGAATTGATAGAATTTATTCCTGAAAATCCAACAAGAGAGGGCTACGAGTTTGTTGGGTGGTATAAGGAGCCTGAATGTATAATAAAATGGAATTTTGAAACGGATATAATTAAAGAAAAAAAGTATGTGGATCTTCCGTTTGATTTTGAGGAGATTGAATTCATACCACCAGAATATAATATTTTAGATTACTATGAACCTTATGAAACCAAGCTTTACGCTGGTTGGCGAGAAAAGAAATAATAGGAGAATATAACAATGAAGAAAAGAATAATTGTTTTAATTATGATTATTGGAGTGTATACAACGCTTATTTCGTTATAGATGTTATTTGTTAATAAATAAAAAAGTCCCGTTTTTCACACGAAAAACGGGACTTTTTATAGTTTATGAAATTATTTTGTTCCGAAAATTCTATCGCCTGCATCGCCGAATGCGTTAACGATGTAACCTTTTTCGTTAAGGGGTGCGTTAGAGTAGCAAGCAACGTAAATTTTAACGTCGGGGTGAGCGTCGTAAACGCGCTTTAAGCCTTCGGGGGATGCTATCATAGCGAGGAATTTAATATTTTTAAATCCCTTTTCTTTAATGAAGGTAATAGCGGCGGCAGCACTTCCACCCGTTGCGAGTGCAGGGTCAACAACTATTGCCTGACCGTCAACTGCATCGAGGGGGAGTTTGCAATAATACTCACGGGGTTCAAGGGTTTCTTCATCGCGGTATAGACCGATGTGACCGATTTTCGCATTGGGGAAAAGAGCGGTAAGCCCGTCAACCATACCGAGCCCTGCGCGCAAGATAGGTACTATTGTGATTTTTTCATCAATCACAGGTGATTTAACTTTTGCAAGGGGGGCTTGAACTTCAATTTCTTTAGTTTTAATATCGCGGAATGCCTCGTAACCCATAAGCATAGCAACTTCACTGACAATTTCGCGGAACTCTTTAGTTGGGGTATTTATATCGCGAAGATGTGTAATCTTGTGTGCGATAAGGGGGTGATCGAAAACCGTAACGTTCTTCATAAAGTCTGACATAATTGTAACCTCTTTAGTTTTATATGGGCATAGCCGATACTTGGCAATGCATTTACACTAATATTGTACTATACAATTAAGAAAAAAACAAGTTATTGAGCAAAAAAAATTGACACCTTTTTTTATAAATGTTAAAATTAATAATAATTGGAGGCAAAAAATGAAATTTAAAGCGCAAATTTTAGATGAACTGGCAGTAAAGCGCGCAATGACGCGTATATCGTTTGAAGTGGTAGAAAGGGTAAACTTGAATAACGCCGTACTTGTCGGCATAAAAACGAGGGGGGTATTTCTTGCCCAAACAATCCGTGAAAACATAATGGCATCGTCAGGCATCAATTTGCCCTTTTGCGAACTTGATATAACGCACTTTAGAGATGACGTTCGCTCGGAAGTAAAAGTAAACACTGAAAAACTTTCTGAGCCCGTAGAGGGTAAGGACGTAATTTTGGTGGATGACGTTCTCTTTACAGGAAGAACCACCCGTGCGGCAATAGAGGCGGTTATGGCGTCGGGCAGAGCAAATAGCGTGCGCCTTGCCGTACTTGTAGATAGGGGGCATAGGGAACTTCCTATACGTGCGGACTTCGTAGGGAAGAACGTACCCACCTCCACGAGGGAAGAAATAGTAGTGCATCTTTCCGCATTAGATGGCGAAACATCGGTTTCTATATACGAAAAAGTTTTATAAGAATAAATTAGAAGACGTGAAATTGCAAATTAAAACACCTGATGAGAAAATTCATTAGGTGTTTTTTGTTTGTAAAATGTTGAAATTTGTGAGAAAAAGGCGGGTAATTGGCAACTTGAGGTCTATTTGCCATATGGCGTAAAGTAAAAATTACTGTTATTGTGTGTTTGTAATTAACGTTCCGTTTATCAGTTCGTTCATTAGATAACTTTGGTCGTTCAGTATTTTTAAAATCAATCTCATAGCCGTTGCGCCCATTTCAAAAAAGTTTTGTTTTACGCTTATTATGCCGTGTGATGAAATAAAATCGTTGTCATCGTCAATATAATCAAAACCTGTAAGTGTTAAGTCTTCAGGGATTCGTATTCCTCTTTTTGTTGCGGCATCAAAAAAAGCGTGCATACTTCTATCGTTTACGCAACATATTGCAGAAGGTTTATCGTTAAGCCTTTCGTATTCATCTATACATTTTTCAACGTATTTATTAAAAAGCCTGCTTTGCTGTTTTTGTGTTAAATTGATTTCTTTTCGGTGCATATCCGTACTGTCGAATACGTATTCCATTTTAACTTTAATATTGTTTTTTATAAGTCCGGAACAG
>SVIY01000082.1 GCA_015069265.1 Clostridiales bacterium | reverse complement strand
CTTGACAAATCCAAAAATTTTGAGTAATATATAGAGGCTAACGCGTGAGGGTGGCGGAATTGGCAGACGCGTACGTTTGAGGGGCGTATGGTTATCCGTGTGGGTTCAAGTCCCATCCTTCACACCAAAATAAAAGACCAACCGAAAGGTTTGGTCTTTTTTATTTTAGTTAGATGGGACTTGAATGAGGAGAAAATTTGCTTTGCAAATTTCCCGAAGGGTAAACAGTCCAGCGGACTGTTTACCGGAGAAGGTCGCACAGGCGAAAGTCCCATCCTTCATACCAACAAATAAACACTTGGCTTTATTAAGTCCCTACAAGGGATTTTAGACAATATAAAAGACTAACGAACACCTTTCGTTAGTCTTTCTTTTTGCTCCGCAAAAGCACACGACTTTGCTTGCAAAGTATAGTGTGCTACACTTTTTACTAAATTATCTTTTTAAAACTTTTACATATTGGAACTACCGATAGAATTATCTATTTCTTGCATCATAAATGTCCCGAGTAGTCTATCATATTGTATGGAAGCCATAAGGACTAATTCTTACTTTTCCTATTGAACTGACAAAAATAAATATTGCTGCTAAGAAATATAAAACAGCCAAAACAAGAGATAAACAAACTGATATCAAATTAAAATATACCACAAAGAAAAAACCAATCAAGTGCTTTACAGCGTGCACCAAATTAGATTCATCATTAGAATCTTTTCTTAATATCCTTTTTGATTCGACAACTAATAAATCCAATAGTAAATACACTGATGTAACTATATAATAAGCTAACCATAAAACTGTCACAATAATAGCAAAAGGAACCACAAGGAACCAATTTTTTGTTTTAATAGTTTTTCTAATAAAATCATTCATCAAATTAAGCTTTTCCATATTTTACCTCCAATACCTTTATTACATCACATTTTGTAGCATAATTATTATAACGGTTATAAAAAAAATTTTCAAGTATTTTTGTGTGGATAAAAGAAAACTCGACTTTTTGCAAGTCGAGTTTTATAAATTATTAAATTTAAATCCCTAAGAGTGAGCCCTTTTTGCCAAGTGTTTTTTATTATGTAAAAAACTTGCACTTTAAGAGGCTAAAAAGTGGGGTTAGTCCGACATTCGACTAATATCGACAAAGTGCTTGTATTCTTTGGTATATTGTGGTAAAATATATCTGTTAATTTAAAATGCCCGACTTTATGGTTAACGCGGTTTTGGTGCTTTTTATCATAAAAACAGCGTAAATATATTTGAGCATTTGGATAAAGGAAAAAGTTATGCAAGAAAGGAAATTCAAATGGATATCAATATTGACTACGGTGGTTATCGTCGTAGGCTTATTGGCGTTTGCATTGTCTGGGGAAAACGCAAAAATTGTCAAGACTTTATTTGAGGGAAATCTTGAAGAAGGAGAGTTTGCAGAACTCGTTCAAAGTTTGGGGACAAGGGGTGCTATAACCCTAACGATTTTGTCTATGCTTCAAGTGGTCATGGCGTTTTTACCAGCCGAACCCGTTCAAGTATTGTCTGGTATATCCTACGGACTGGGTTGGGGTATGCTCATCTGCATAATCGGTGTGTTTTTAGGAAACACCTTAATCTATCTTTGTTATAAATTGTTCGGCAATAAGATTACTAAATATTTTAAGTCGAATATTGATATAGATTTTGACAAGATAAGAAGTTCAAAGCGCATAGCGTTTATAGTGTTCATATTATATTTTTTACCGGCTATTCCTTATGGACTAATATGTTTGTTCTACGCGTCTATGAAGACAAAGTATCCTAGATACATAATTTTAACAACACTCTGTTCTATACCGTCTATATTCCTTGGTGTAGGTATGGGCGAAATGGTTATGAGTGCAAGCTGGATATTGACTCTTGTAATATTCTGTGTAATAGTAATCTTGATTGCGCTCCTATATTTTTATAGAAAAGCCGTTTTTGCGACAATAAATAGATTTATATATAAACACCAACATATAGCAGGTGGAAAACTTGCATTCCCCGTGCAAAAGCACAGCCGATTTGCGCTTTTCATCGCTAGAGTCGTAATGAGATTTCACTTTTCTCGCGTTAAATATAAGTTAAACGTCAAAGACAAGGTGCAAGGTCCGTGCATGGTTTTATGTAACCACGGCTCTTTTTACGATTTCTGTTATTGTGGAAAGGCGCTAATAAAGTACAAGCCAAACACTGTTGCTGCTCGTCTTTATTTCTATCATAAAAAACTTGCAACACTCATGAGAAGACTAGGCGCTTTCCCAAAGAGTATGTTCGTAACTGACCTAGAAAACGTCAAGAACTGTATGAGCGTGTTAAAGAAGGGCGGAACGCTTATGATGATGCCCGAAGCGCGCTTGTCTACGGTGGGCAAGTTTGAAGACGTTCAAGAATCGACCATTAAATTTATACATAAAATGAAAGTAGCTGTTTACGTCATTAACGTTAACGGCAGTTATTTCTCTAAACCCAAGTGGGGGGATAAGGTAAGGAAAGGCGCGCACGTAGAAGCGACTCTTTCAAAACTCTATTCTGCAGAAGAAGTTGAGTCAATGCAATTCGACAAGTTAAAAGAGGGCGTTATTGCCAATTTGCAATACAACGACTTCCACTGGCTTGAAAGCCACCCCGACTACGTTTATAAGAGCAAAACGCTTGCAAAGGGTTTGGAAAATATTTTATTTAGGTGCCCGCATTGTAAAAAAGAACTTACTATTCAGACGGATAAACGTGAAGTTTTCTGTACGGAGTGTGGGTTAAAAACAAGTATAAACGACAGATACGCGTTCGTAGACGGTCCGTTTAACAACTTTGCCGATTGGTACGATTGGCAATGCGAGTGCTTAAAGAAAGAAATAATAGACAACCCCGATTACGCTTTGACTGAAAAGGTGGTGCTCTGCCACTCTTCGCTTGACGGAAAGCATTTAGTAAGAGAGGCAGGTGAGGGCGTTTGTACGTTAAACCGTGAGGGGTTAACGTATAAAGGCACTGACGACGGCGAACAAGTGGACGTGTTCTTCTCAATGGACGGAATTTATCGCTTGCTTTTCGGCGCAGGGGAAGACTTTGAAATTTATCAGGAAAAAGAAATTTATTATTTTAGACCCGAAGATAGACGGTCTTGCGTCAAATGGTACGTGGCTAGCGCTATCTTAAAAGATTTAAGCGAGGGTAAAATTAAATAGATTCGAGGGTGCATAATGGATAATACTAGGGAAAAAGTACAAAAAGAAAAAGCATTCAGTTCAATCAATTTTAGGTCCTTTTTGGTAGTGGTAATACTGCTTGCAGTAATACTTGCCGTTGCTGGAATTCTTTCCAACTTCGTTCCGCAAGGTAGCTATCAAAGAGACGCGGACGGAAACATTTTGCCGGGTACGTACGTAGTGTCGGGAGTGTCTGGAATCGCGTTCTGGCGCGTTATAACCGCACCTTTCCGCGTGCTTGTAGGGGAGGATAGCCTCACCATTATTATGATAAGCGTGTTCTTACTCGTTATGAGCGGAGTGTTTAACGTCATGGAAAAGACCAACGGCGTTAAAGCGGTTATCAAAAAGGGAATGGCAACCTTTTCTAAACGCAAAAAGGCGGTAATTTGCGTAGCTGTACTATTCTTTATGTCGTTTGGCAGTTTCTTCGGTATGTTTGAAGAACTAGTAACCCTTCTTCCGATAATCATAATGTTTATGCTGTCTTTGGGCTTTGACACTATGACGGGACTTGGCGTGTGCATGTTGTCAGCATGTTTCGGCTTTTCTGCGGCGATTACCAATCCTTTTTCGGTAGGTCTTGCTTCAGAAGTCGCAGGCGTTGCAGTATTTGAGGGCGTATGGTTAAGATTGATTTTCTTTGCGCTAGTTTTTGGGGTAGTAACCGGTTTTATTCTAATTCACGTTAAGAGAATACAAAAAAATCCCACAAAATCGCTAACGTACGAAATTGATAGGGAAAAACTTAAAAATATAAACTTTGACAAGGAAACAATCGAGAACGAGAGTAAAATCTTTAAGACGTATGCTATTTTCTTTCTTGTAGAAATGGTAATATTAGTGCTTATCGCGTCGATCAGGGCAATCTCTGGTTTTGCTATTCCAATTCTTGCAGTAACCTTTTTAATTGGCGGAATAACCTCTGGACTTATCGTTTCTTCGGATAAGAAAAAAGTGTTTGAAGACTTCGGTAGCGGTGCGTTAAGCATGGTTCCGGCGGTATTTATGATTATGCTTGCATCTTCTGTTAAACTCGTGCTTGCGGAAAGTAATATAATAGATACCGTTATGCACTCGGTAATTACCGCGCTCGACGGAAAGAGTAAGTTCGTTTGCGTTGTGCTTATTTACTTACTCATACTTTTCTTGCAAGTGTTCATCGGCTCGGCTTCGGCAAAAATAATGCTAATTATGCCAATTATAATGCCTATTTGCACGGCGCTCGGAATTTCTCCTGCTATAGTAATTTTAACTTACTGTATGGCAGACGGTTTTACCGATATGATTCTTCCGACAAACCCCGTACTTTTAATTGGTCTTTCAATGGCAAACGTTTCGTATGGAAAGTGGATAAGATGGACTT
>SVIY01000081.1 GCA_015069265.1 Clostridiales bacterium | reverse complement strand
GGATACGCACAAGTAGTACCTATGGAAGATATAAACCTTCACTTTACGGGCGACTTTCATGCAATAGGTGCGGCAAACAACCTGCTCGCCGCAATGCTCGATAACCATATCCAACAAGGCAATGAATTAGGTATAGACGTTAGGCGTATAACTTGGAAGCGTTGCGTGGATATGAACGACCGTCAACTGCGTTTTATCGTTGACGGCATGGGCGGAAAGTCTAACGGCACGCCAAGGGAAGACGGCTTTGATATAACCGTTGCTTCTGAGATCATGGCAATTTTATGCTTGTCTAATTCAATTATAGACCTTAAAAAGCGGTTATCAAACATAATCGTCGGCTATACTTTTAGCGGAAAGCCCGTAACGTGTGGCGAATTAAAGGCTGCGGGTGCTATGACGGCTCTGCTTAAAGATGCGTTAAAACCCAACCTCGTTCAAACGTTAGAAGGCACGCCTGCCTTCGTTCACGGCGGACCGTTCGCAAATATTGCCCACGGCTGTAACTCGGTAATGGCAACCAAAATGGCACTCAAAATGGGTGACTATACGGTTACCGAAGCGGGTTTCGGTGCAGACCTCGGTGCGGAAAAATTCCTCGATATCAAGTGTAGAATTGCGTCATTAGTACCCGATGCAGTCGTAGTTGTTGCAACGGTGCGTGCGTTAAAGATGCACGGCGGTTTGTCTAAAGACCAACTTGGGTCAGAGAATTTAGTCGCCTTGGAAAACGGTATTCCAAATCTTTTAAGGCACGTTTCAAACATCAAAAACGTATATAAATTGCCTTGCGTAGTTGCGGTAAACAGATTCCCAACCGATACGGATAAAGAAATCGAATTTATTATCGACAAATGTCGTTCGCTGGGCGTAAACACAGTCCTTTCAACCGTATGGGCAGAAGGCGGAAAGGGTGGTGAAGCCCTTGCAAAAGAAGTCGTTCGTCTATGCGAAGAAGAAAAGGGTGACTTTACCTTTGCTTATAACGACGACCTATCTATTGAACAAAAAATAGAAGCGGTGGTTAAAAAGGTTTACGGTGGTGACGGAATAGTCGTAATGCCTGAAGCGAAAAAACAAATCGAAAATCTTGAAGCGTTGGGTTTTGGTAATTGCCCCGTATGTATAGCAAAAACGCAGTACAGTTTTTCCGATGACCCTAAAAAATTAGGTGCTCCCGTCGGCTTTAAAGTTACCGTTAAAAACGTAAAAGTGTCCGCAGGTGCGGGCTTCGTAGTCGTTTTAACAGGCGATATACTAACTATGCCTGGACTACCCAAAGTCCCCGCCGCTGAAAAGATAGACGTTGACGAAAACGGCGTAATCTCAGGCTTATTCTAATTGAAGATTAAAGTTAATATATAAAAAAAGAACTTGCAAAAACAAGTTCTTTTTTTGTTGGACTTAGCCCGTGAAAGCACGCCCATCATAGACGACCGAACCCATAGGGTTCAAACCAAATCTAATTTCAGCAAGAAAAAAGGACACCGTGTTGGTGTCCTTTTTTCTTGGCGGAGCGTGTGGAACGAAAACCGAACACTTTTCGCCTTGATTTTATAAATGACTTTTATGATTATTTCTTTTTGTTCTCAAACAAATCAGTTATAAATTTAAATGTAAAAATTACTGAAAAAATATATACTATACTAGACCCTATAAAATATAAGCCTTTACCTATCGACTTAAAAACTGAAACAAATTTGTTTGCCTTCTTTTCGGGTAAATTATTTGCGTCAATTATTATCTCTTGTCCACATTTAGGGCAAAAGTTAGTTCCTTTTTTAAGTTTATTATTACAACTAGAACATTTCATAATAACCACCTCAACATTATTATATCTTTTTATATTGTATATGTCAAGATTCTAGAAAAAAACATAAAAACCTAAACCAAGCTTTTGGGTTCGGATTAGGTTTTATTTGGCGGAGAGAAGAGGGGATTCCCCTAACAGGGGAAATGTCGCATGCGACAAAAGGGTAGCCGTCCCACGCTAGTGGATCGAACCGTAGGTGAGAATCCGTTGTAATTGCAAAAAAACAACCCAAAACAAACACTAAAGTTCATTTTGGGTTGTTAGTTGGCGGAGAGAAGAGGATGCTGCCATACCTAAAAGGGAACCCTGGCAGGACTTTGCCCGTCAAAGATAGCCCGTCAAAGGCGACCGAACCCGAGGGTTCTCATCCACATCTTTTTCACGCAAAATAAAAATGGCACCCAAAAGTGTGCCATTTTTATTTTGTCCATAACGAATGATAAGTAGCGTAGTAATTTAGGGAAATTATAGAAACCATTCGGTGGAGTTGAATATTTTCATGAAGAAGTAGCGAAACGGTGACATTATGGCATTGACTTTTTTAATAAAAATAAGTATAATTATTATACCTTACAAAATTAGACTAATTGCAACCACTTTCAACTCAAAAGTATAATGCAAAAACATAGGAGCGCGTATGACAAAAGATGAAATATTAGAAATGCTCAAAAATTACGAGTTATATAAAATGCGCGCGCAAATAGATAATTTTATGCAACGCCGTGGTGACGGTTCTTGGTATCAGCGCGTATTTGAACTTGAAAAATTCGTTGCAGCTTTGCCTCCTGAATTAAATAAAATTATTAAGATGCATTTTTTTCAAAAGAAGTCGTTGCGTGAAGTTGGTAAGGAAGTAAATTTAGCGCATACAACGGTAAACGATAAAATTCAATTAGCCGTAAAATATTTGGTGGCGTGTTATTCTGATAAAATAGGTGGCTGATATGACTAGAGAAGAAATAAAAGCATACCTTGAAAACTATGATGAAAATCGAATGCGCGCAAGTTTAAGAACTATGCAAGGCAAAGAGGACGATCCCTTTGCGATACAGTTTGAACGCTTAAAGCTTTGCATAGATTGTTTGCCAGATTATTTGAACGAAGTAATAAAGTATAAATATATCCACAAAACACCAAAAAGGCTGTATCCATGGATGGCAAAAGGTACGTTATATAAGCGATTAAACAAGGCTCTTAAGTATATAGAAATTTGCATGAAGGATTTAGAGGCGATATATGATAAAAATGAATAGAGAAGAGATTAAAGATTTTTTAGATAACTATCGCCAGTATTACGTTATAACAGAAAAACGTCTTAATGACGGGTTGGAAGAAGATGAACTTGTTCTAAAAATGCAACAAATAGACGATATGATTGAATGTTTACCTCTTTATGAAAAAATTGTGGTTACGGAACATTATTGTGAGTTAAAATCGCTTCGTAAAATAGCGCGTAAGTGGCAATTTAGCCGTACAAAATTAAACAATATTATAAAACGCGCTATAGACCTTATGTATATTTGCTCGCAAGATGAAATATAATCCCTTACAAAAGTGAACTATATAGAGCCAAAGCGAGCCAAAACTCATGATACGATAATATTGGGGAGAGCAATTTACACCGTTTATGCATACAAGCGTGAACAAAGTCCTTACAATGCCTTACAAACATAGACGCAGTAATGCCGAAAAATGCACTGTACGGGTGTATAATATAAGTGTAGGCGCAAGCGCATGACAAATAGAATAAAAAGATTTCAAGCAGAGATTTACGTCCCTGCTTTTTTCGTGTCAAAAGTGTAGACAAATTTGTCAAGTGGGTATAGACAATTTTATGCGTTTGGTATAGACAAATGTTGCTAGAATAATATAAAATAAATAATATAAAAATTTATATTTTATATAAAAATTTATTTTGGGGATTTAGAAAAGGTTGGCGTGTAATGCAGAGCCTAGCATTACCGACAGCCTTATTTTATTTCCCCCTTATAAATAATAAATCAAGAGAAACCGTAAAGAACCGTCTTTGCGGTTTTTTCATTTCCAGGAGGTGTTGCCAATGTAAACAAAAGCTAAAGCAAATCACAAAAAATTTAAAACAGGAGGAAAACATGCAAAAGGAAGACAAGAACTATTATATTTCCCTTACTAGGGAGATAAAGAACGACAAAACGCTACCGTCACTAGCAAAACTACTTTATGGGGATATATGCACGCTTGCTAAAAAGCACGGCGTTTGCTTTGCCACCAACGAGTATTTTGCTAAAGAATACAGCGTCAGTCGTAGAACCATAAGCCGTAACGTAAAAGAACTACAAGAGCGTGGGCTTATAAAAGTAGAAATCAAGATTAACGAGTACGGGTGTAGGCTACGCTATATCACCCCACTACAAAAGATGGAAAGCGTGGATATGGTTGAAAAGTCCACGCCCAAGAAGAAAGATTATTCATATTTAGATTAGGAGAAATTTATGGAAGAAAACAAGACTATTTTAACGGATTATTTTAATACTAACGATGCGTTTTTTATCCCTATCGTAGAGGAAGAACTGTTCTTTTCTCTGCATAGCGATGACGTGTACACGGCTTACTTAAAAATGCGCATGGACAAAATTTACCGAAAGAAAAAGTTGGACGAAATTGATGGGGTGATTATGGACTTAAATTATTTCAACGAGCACAGAAAGGAAATTCTTAAACGCAGGCGTGAAAGCAACTTAAAGGCGAAAAAGTATCAGTTCGCAGCTTTTAACAATTATGTGGTAACCGAGCAAAACAAAACATTG
>SVIY01000080.1 GCA_015069265.1 Clostridiales bacterium | reverse complement strand
ACGTTCAAACTATCAAGTTCTATCGTACAGTCAATGCTCGGATTCGGGCATATTGATAGTATCATTAAAAATCATCTCCAATCACGCTTATATTAAAAGCGCGTTTATTTTTTTGCACTCTCTATAATCTTTTCCTGTGCGGAGAAGGGAACTTCTTCATAGCGCAAGAACTGTGCCGAGAACTTTCCTCTGCCTTGCGTCATACTGCGAAGGTCAATCGCATATTTAAGCATTTCAACAAGCGGTGCTTCTGCAGAAATCTCTTGCAAACCGTTTACCGTTTCCATGCCGAGAATTCTTCCGCGACGTTTGTTCATATCGCCCAAAATATCGCCCGTATAAGTGTCGGGAGCAGTAATCTTATATTCGTAAACAGGCTCTAAAATAGTCGGTTTAGCACGGCGAATACCGTCGTCATAAGCAAGTTTTGCTGCTGATACGAACGCAACTTCTTTTGAGTCTACGGGGTGATATTTTCCGTCGAATAACGTGCATTTTAGGTTGATTAGCGGATATCCTGCAAGCACGCCCTTTTGAACGGCTTCTTTAAGTCCTTTTTCAACGGCAGGGATAAACTGTCTAGGAACAGCACCACCAACGACCGCATCAACAAACTCAAAGTTTCCGTCTGCAGCACCCGGTTCAAACTTAATGTTAACAACGCCGTATTGACCTGCGCCACCCGTTTGTTTCTTATGTTTGCCCTCTGCCTCAACAACACCGTTTATAGTTTCCTTAAACGCGACTTTCGGTTCTTTAAGTACGGCTTCTGCACCGAATTTGGCTTTGAGCTTTTTACATAAAACGTCGAGTTGGGTTTCGCCTTGTCCGCGAATAACCATTTCGCCCGTCTCTAAATCTTTTTCAACCTTGAAGGTCAAGTCTTCCTCTGCTAGACGGTTAAGTCCTTGGAACACCTTGTCCTCCTCACCGTTCTTTGCGGCGCTGATTGCCATTGTCAAAACGGGTTCGGGGAAAGCGATATCATAGTACTTGATTTTAGCATTTTCATCACACAAAGTATCGCTAGTGTTGGTGTTAACTAACTTATTAACCGCGCCGATATCGCCTGCAACAAGTTCGTCTACCACTTCTTGTTTTTTGCCTTTCATGATGTAAATGCTGTTAATTCTTTCCTTTTCGCCCGTGGTTGAATTATAGACGGTCATACCGCTCTTGAGCGTTCCAGAGAACACTCTTATCATATTGAGTTTACCAACGAACGGGTCTGCAACAGTCTTAAATACTTGGGCAGAGAAAGGCTTGTTCGGGTCGAACGTAACCGATTCTACTTCGCCCTTATCGTTAGTTGCAAGCACAGGTCTTCTATTAAAGGGTGATGGGAGCAAGTCTACGATTTCATACATAAGGTTGATAACACCCATGTTTTGAAGAGCTGAACCACCCATAATAGCGATTGTATCACCCGTGCAAAGTCCGCTTCTGACGCCTGCAACGACTTCTTCGTTGTTTAACGTACCTTCTAAAATAAACTTGTCGAGCAACGCTTCAGAACTTTCTGCAGCCGCTTCAACAAGCGCCTCTTTAAGAATAGCAAGGTCGTCTTTTAAGTTTTCAGGTACTTCAATCTGTTCTCTTCCACCAGGTGAGAATTCATAAGCTTTTTCGGATATAACCGAAACGTAACCTTTCATTTTTCCGTCGCGGATAATCGGCAAGTGCGTCGGCGAAATTTTTCTGCCGTATTTTTGACGGAACGCCTCAACCGTTGCAACGTAGTTAGAGTTATCCTTGTCCACCCCGTTAACGAAAATTAAAAGCGGAATGTGACGGCGCAAGCAGTGGTCGATAGCCTTTTCTGCACCAACGGCAACCGTGCCGTTTGCATCGGCAACTAGAACGGCTGCACCAACAGCTCTCATCGCGCTCTCAAATTCGCCCTCAAAATCAAAAAATCCCGGTACGTCGATAATGTTTATCTTTGTATCCTGCCAATATGTATAAGCAGCGGAAAGAGAAATAGAAATTCCTCTCTGCATTTCTTGTTCGTCGTGGTCCATAACGGTATTCTTGTCCGTTGTTTTACCCATTCTGTCTATACTTTTGCCGTTAAACAAAATGGCTTCTGCAAGCGTGGTTTTACCTGCCCCGCTATGTCCTATGATTGCAATATTTCTAATGTTTTCTGATAAAACTTTACCCATAATAATATATTCCCCCTAAATCTTGCGGTAAATTTTTTATCCCGCTTTTCGCGGTTTCTCTTATTATAAACCATAATCTTCCAATTTTCAAGGGGGTTTATAAAAATATTTGTTCTCTTCGGTTATTTTTTGTCGCTAGTAATCGTCGGTGTTTATTCTATCACTCATATTCCCAAAGATACCAAAATCTTCGTCGCCGATGTTTACACTCGTAGAACACGTCGGGTGTTTGGGAGGACAAGGTGGTGGGCACTGCGGTGGACAAGGGGGCGGACACTGCGGTTTTGTCGGTTTTTCTTCGGATAAAGATAGGTTTACCAATATAACGTCCCCACCGATTTTTATTATCCTTTTCTCGCTAATATAAATTACTGATTTATCAAACAAGTGCCAAATGCCACTCTTACGCCTACCAGGAACGTATATTCCTAACAGCACCCCTTTGGGAAACGAAAGCCTTAAATCCACCACGTTCCCAAGACAGCGCCCGTCTGCGACGTTAATTACGTCGCGCTTTTTTAATTCGTCAAAAGTCAATTCCATACTCCATTATATGCCACGCGCACTCGTTAAATGAAAAAAACAAAGAAAAAGCGCGTTTTTTATACGCGCTTACTTTTATATTCTTATTAAGTTTTTCATTTCCTTTAATGCGTTTTTTTCAAGTCTTGATACTTGCGCTTGGGAAATTCCTATTTCCTCGCTAATCTCCGTTTGAGTTTTCCCCTCGAAATACCTTAACTTTATAATTTTCTTTTCTCGTCCGTCTAACGTGTCTAGCGCACTAATAAGTGCAACGTTTTCCGTCCAAATCTCTTCCGAACACTTTTCGTCGCCAATTTGGTCCACAAGCAGAAGTTCATCCCCCGACTTGTTATACACGGGGTCGAAAAGCGAAACGGTATCTGATATAGCGTCGAGTGCGTAAACAACCTCTTTTAACGCCACGTGCATCTCGTCGGCAATGCGTTCTAACGTCGCTTCCTCGTCGCGTTTTTCAATCTCTCCACGCGTTTTTAATACCTGATAAGCAGTATCTCTTATGCTTCTCGGTATTCGCAAAGAATTGCCGTCACGCAAAAACCTCTTAATCTCGCCTATAATCATTGGAACTGCGTAAGTGGAAAATTTCACCCCCACCGACAAATCGAAGTTTTGCGTAGCTTTAATAAGTCCTATACACCCTGCCTGAAAAACGTCGTCAAGGCTTTTGCTCTTTGACCAAAATCGCTTGATTACCGATAAGACAAGCCTCATGTTTCCAACTACGAATTGCTCCTTTGCGCTCTCGTCTCCCTTTTTAATGCGAAGCAGTAACGCGTTGGTTTGTTCTTCGTTAAGTCTAGGCAGAGTGGACGTATCCACACCGCATATAACCACTTTATGACTCATAAAATCCTCCTTTATGTATGGCTCTATAAGGAAAATTTTACAAGTTGGATAGTAAGTATGGCACAATAAAATATTTTTATACGCGCTAAAAAATTTTTAACTATTAAAATATGTGTTTTACAAATAAGCAGAGGTGTGTTATAATAAAAAAAGAGGTGAAAAAATGAAAACACATAAGATTGCGGTTATCGCTGGGGACGGAATTGGCCCCGAAGTTATTGACGAGGGTATAAAAGTATTAAATACCGTTGCAGAGTTAGACGGTGGGTTTAAGTTTGAGTTCACACACTTCCCGTGGGGGTGCGAATATTACAAAGAGACTGGTCGAATGATGGCAGAGAACGGAATAGAAGAGCTTAAAAAGCACGACGCTATATTCTTGGGTGCGGTAGGTGCGCCCGGGGTTCCCGACCATATTTCGCTTTGGGACTTACTACTTGTTATCCGCAAGAGCTTTGACCAATATATAAATTTAAGACCTGTTAAACTCCTAAAAGGCGCTCCATGTCCATTAAAAGACGTAAAGGTAGAAGACGTTGACATGGTATTCGTTCGCGAAAACACAGAGGGCGAATATGCAGGTAGCGGTAGTTGGCTTTTTAAGGATAAGCCTAACGAAGTGGTTATTCAGGACGGCGTTTTCTCTCGTAAGGGTTGCGAAAGGGTTATTCGCTACGCTTATGAACTCGCTAAAAAGCAAGGTAAAACTCTCACCAGTATAAGCAAGGGTAACGCACTCAACTACTCAATGGTATTCTGGGATAAGATTTTTAAGGAAGTTGGACAAGACTATCCCGAAGTTAAAACCTATTCGTACCTAGTAGACGCTGCAAGTATGTTTATGATTAAAGACCCCAAGAGGTTTGAAGTGGTTGTTACCTCTAACCTTTTCGGCGATATATTGACCGACCTCGGTGCAGCAATCGCAGGCGGTATGGGGCTTGCTGCAGGTGCAAACCTTAACCCTGAACGCACTTTCCCCTCTATGTTTGAACCAATTCACGGTTCTGCTCCCGACATTGCTGGCAAAGGTCTTGCAAACCCACTCGCAACGGTGTGGTCGGCA
>SVIY01000079.1 GCA_015069265.1 Clostridiales bacterium | reverse complement strand
TCCTTGCAACCATACTGGCGTTCTTACCTAGAAGCAAGCAGTTTACAGGAAACATTAACCAAATTTCCCAACAAATAAACTCGGTGGTTATGGGACTTGCAGGCGCAGACAGAATATTTACCCTACTCGACGAGCAACCCGAAGATGACCAAGGCTACGTTACGCTTGTTCGTTGTAGAATTGCCGAAGACGGAACGATTACCGAATGTGAAGAACGCACGGGTCACTGGGCATGGAAACATCCTCACAAAGCGGACGGAACTATCACCTACACCGAGCTTAAAGGCGATATACAAATGTTTGACGTTGACTTTGGTTACGTACAAGATAAAATCGTTCTGCACAACGTTTCCCTCTACGCTCACCCCGGTCAAAAGATTGCTTTCGTCGGTGCAACGGGTGCGGGCAAAACAACTATTACAAACCTTATAAACCGCTTCTACGACATTGCAGACGGCAAAATTAGATACGACGGTATTAATATAAACAAGATTAAAAAAGCCGATTTAAGACGTTCGCTCGGCATAGTTTTGCAAGACACTAACCTATTTACAGGAACTGTTATGGAAAACATAAGATACGGCAGACTATCCGCCACTGACGAGGACTGTATAGAGGCAGCAAAACTCGCTTATGCTCACGATTTTATAACTAGACTCCCCGACGGTTACAACACTATGCTAACAGCTGACGGCGCTAACCTTTCGCAAGGTCAAAGACAACTTCTGTCCATTGCGCGCGCGGCGGTAAAAGATGCGCCCGTTATGATTTTGGACGAGGCAACTTCATCAATCGATACCAGAACGGAAGCGCTCGTTCAAAAGGGTACTGATAGGCTTATGGAAGGCAGAACGGTTTTCGTTATCGCTCATAGACTTTCTACCGTTAGAAATTCCGACGTTATAATGGTGCTCGACCAAGGTCGCATTATAGAGCGCGGTTCTCACGAAGAACTCATTGCTAAAAAAGGCAAGTATTATCAATTATACACGGGAGCTTTTGAACTTGAGTAATTTTTGTTCTCTATGCCCTAACGGGTGCAAAATAGATAAAAATAACGCTAAAGGTGCTTGCGGTACGGACGGAAACGTTCGTATCGCAAAATTCTATCTCCACCCCTTTGAAGAACCTATGATAAGTGGCGAAAAGGGGTCGGGTACAGTGTTCTTTTGCGGTTGCTCTTTAAGATGCGTATTTTGTCAAAATTACGAGGTATCGAGAAACCTTACGGGAAAAGTAATTTCAACCGATGAACTCGCTCAAATTTTTAAAAATTTAGAGGATATGGGCGCTAGCAATATTAATCTCGTAAACCCTACGCACTACGCCGATAAAATTTTGCAAGCTTTTAAGATTTATCGTCCGCAAGTCCCCGTAGTGTACAATACGCACGGTTATGAGCGCATTGAGATGCTTGAAGAAACGAACGAATTCGTTGACGTTTATTTGCCCGATATGAAGTTCTTTTCCCCCTCTCTATCAAAAAGATACACGGGCAAAGAAAACTATTTTGACATAGCAAGTAAGGCACTAGAATTTATGATAAAATCTAAACCGTTAAAGTTTGGCGAGGACGGGCTGTTAAAGCAAGGCGTTATAGTTAGGCACTTGGTTCTTCCCCAAGCAACGTCTGACAGCAAAAAAGTGCTAGATTGGTTTTATCCTTTTAAGGAAAGTGCAATAATTAACGTTATGAGCCAATACACTCCGTTTGGCGAGATAGATTCTTTCCCCGAACTAAAACGAAAAATCACCGCTCGCGAATACGACACGGTGATTGATTATGCGATTTCGTTAGGTATTGAAAATATGCTTTACCAAGACATGAAAAGCGCAAGCGAAACCTATATACCCAAATGGGATTTTTAATGAAAAAAACCATCGGAAATGCCGATGGTTTTTATTTTATCTTAAATCTTCTCTTTTTACTACTTTAAGTCCCTTTCTTTGCGCATAATCGCGCTTTCTTTCGGGGAGCTTAAACCACTTGATTTTCTCTCTATTTCTATAAAGAATTATAAACACTGCAAGGAGTACAATCACCGAAGCAAATAGGATAAGAAGCCAAGTCGGAAAAGTTTCGCCTTTAACTTCTTCCCACATTTCGTTAACGTCCATAAGCGTTTCGCCGTCAAAGTAGCTCATAACGGCACACCTTTCAACTATCTCTGCGGTGGGGTACTGCGCGATTAGCCTACCATAACTCTCTTCGGAAACCATGACTTTATACTCGTTATCCGTTCCGAAGAAGTATGAAAGGTCAACCTCTATCCCCTCGCCTGCTTGCAAGTCTTCAGACTCGTCAAACCAATCTAGAACAACCGCGTCGAAAAGTGAAACTCTCTCTGTTGTAATCGTTCCGTCATCTTGCTCTACGTCCATATCGAACTCGCCTTTTGCAATCATACTAGTATAGCCTGTATAATTCATATTGCGATACACGCTTTCAGGGCGCGAGATAAATTCCAAGAACTTGTATACCGCGTCGTAATTATCACTACCAGAGGGCATTACAAAGCCGTCAAACCAAATATTACTGCCCTCATCGGGAATATAGTAGCTTAAACTCTTTGTTTCTTTTACAAACGTTCCGTCGTCGTTTTCCACGTCACCACTCGCAACGTCAATAGCGTAAGCGGCGTCACCGCTCCAAGCAACGTACGCGTCGATATTTCCGAGCACGATGTCGTTTTTACCGCTATCGACCTCAAATCCGTAAAGCATAGGTTTTAATTCGCCAAGCTTTTTTCCTACCTTTTCGATATCGGTTTTACCCGTACGGTTGAGAATTTTAGTTATTTGTTCGTTATTTGAGGTGGCTCTTAATTCGTCCTGATAAACCATTGCAAGACCGACAAGGTATGAATCTCTAACCGCGTCTTTTATGGTGATTTTCTTGTTTAGGCTATTGTTCTTAAAAGGTCCGTCCCAATTCTTAACGTCGTTGACGCTAACCTTTTCGGTGTTGTATACCCAGCCCATTGTTCCCCACATATAGCCGACCATAAAGTCGTAAAGGGCAACTTGTTCCCCCTCGTTTTTACCGTCTTCAACGGTAAATTGTATGGAGTTGAGCCTATTTTCAATATATCCCGAAATGTTTTGCTCGTACCCTGCGATTTTAGAGTGGTCTAGTTTATTAAGTCTTCCCTCTACTGCCAATTTTTCAATCATATACTCGGAGGGAACTACCAAGTCGTAGCTATTAGGGTTGATAACCAACTCGTTATAGAGGTTTTCGTTAGTGCCGTAGGTGGAATAGATAACTTCTATGCCCGTTTCTTCCTCGAACTCGTCAAGCAAGCTTTCATCAATATAGTCTTCACAGTTACAAACTCTAATGACCTTATTTTCCGTCTTTTCATCCGAGCATCCGGCAGTTAAAAATACGGGGAACGTCATAAAGAGAGCAAGGAGGATTGTGATAAATCTTTTCATTATTTAGCCTCCTTTCTTCTCGAACGAATATTACCGATAACAACCACTAAAATAATAACTACGAATATAATAGCGGACAAGGCTCTTAATGCCGGCAAAGAAGAGTTTGCGTTAGATTTTGCCATAGCACCGTAAACGTAAGTGGAAATAGTGTCAAATCCCGCAGGCTTGGTGTATGCAGAAATAATATAATCATCAAGCGACAAGGTAATTGCAAGCATAAAACCGCTCAAAATTCCCGGTAAAATCTCCGGAATAACCACGCGTGTTAACGCCCTAAAAGGCGATGCTCCGAGGTCAAGTGCCGCTTCGTACAAGCTTGAATCCATTTGTTTTAACTTTGGAATAACCGACAACACTACAAACGGTGTTGTTATTACTAAATGCCCAATTACCATTGCAAAATAAGAGCGACTTTCGGCAAAGATAAATGCAAACAACAATACGAGCGCAACCGCCGTCACGATTTCTGCGTTGATAACGGGAATTCTTGACGATGCGGAAACAACCTTTCCAAATCTTCCTTTACTATAATGAATACCAATCGCACCCAAAGTTCCAAGCACGGTTGCAAGAACTGCGACTATTCCTGCAAGAAGCAAGGTATCCCAAACGATTTTCATTAACGCGCCGTCGTTAAACAATTTTTTATAAAGACCGAAAGAGAGACCTTGGTTAAACACCTCTTGAATGCTTATAATCGGAGTGTCTACAAAACTGTATAAAACAAGAGTTAGTATTGGCGCATAGAGGAACAACAATATGAGCGCGATATAAAATACGTTAATATACTTTCTCACTATATATTCGTCCCCCTTACATTATTATCGCTCTTAAAACTACCCGTAATAAGCATGGATACGAGCATTATTACAAGTAGCACGAGTGCCATTGCCGAGCCGAAATTCCAGTTTTGGAAGGTTGTAAACTGCTCGTCAATAAGTTTACCTATAATCGTTACTAATCCGTTACCAAAAGTATCGGAAATAACGTAACAAGTCATCGTCGGCATAAACACCATGGTTGCACCACTTGCAATACCTGACATTGAGAGTGGCAAAGTAACCTTTCTAAACGTTTGGAATGCACTTGCCCCCAAATCTTTACTAGCTTCAGCGTAGCTCTTGTCCATTCTAATTAAAACAGTGTATATAGGTAGTATCATAAACGGCAAATAGTCGTATACCATACCTATTATAACGTTTAAGTAATTATTAAAGCCAAATATACCGAGTAGGGTTAGCAAATCTTTCATTGCCATTGCGCGAAGGACAAAGTTTATCCACATCGGCATTATAAATAGCAT
>SVIY01000078.1 GCA_015069265.1 Clostridiales bacterium | reverse complement strand
GTTCGGGGTACACTTACTCCGCGCAACTGAAAACGTTATAAGCGCGCTAGAAAAAATTCCTAACGTAAAATGCTATTCCACCCCCAACGTGTGCGGTATAGTCGCCTTTTCGATTGACGGTTTTGATAGCACCGAGGTCGCGGACGTGCTCTCCAAAAAATACGACGTTGCCGTTCGGGGCGGACTGCACTGCGCACCGCTAATACATAAGCACCTTAATACGTTTGAGGGCGGTCTAGTTAGAGTTAGCATTGCCGTGCAGAACAGTTCGTCAGAAATCGCGCATTTTCTCTATGCGGTAAGAGAGATTGCAAATAGTTAAATGCGCTTTAACTCTTCCACGATTTTTTTGAGAAGTTTTTTCTTTTTGTCGTCAAGAAGTGGAGCGAGCATAGAAGCAAAATTGTCTATATCGTTATTTGAAAGCGTTCCCCTCTTTTTACCGCGCCTTGCCTCTTCGTAAATTGCTTTAATGAGGTCTTGTTGGCTCTTGCCGTCAAACTTGCCTGCGAGCGAACTAACCAAGTTTAATATGTTTTGGTCAAGTTCTGCGTTTGGGTTAAAATTTGAATTGTTTTTGTTGTTTGATGCAAATTCGTTAAAGTCTTGCATAGTCCCCTCCTAAAAATTTTTCAATTTTATTTTATGAAAGTCATATACTATAATGTTAGCGGAGGGCGTATGGAAATATTACAAACTTTAATATCTTTATTATCAAACGGAATAAACGGCAATGCAAACTCGCCCGTCACCGATTTTCTAAAAAACGTTGACCTTTCGCAGTTAGCACCGCTTATTAACGGACTTTTTTCAAGGCAAGAAAAAAGCCCGACGGATTCCGTCGGGCATGGTGAACACTTAAATCCTATAGCAAATATTGCCGATAAAGATATCGTTTACACGTTAAATAAATATTATTCTGACGGTGGAAGTTGAACTCCTTTTATAAGTTCAACGGCGTGAGCGAGCGCTTCGCCCTTTTCCACTGCGTTAGTTTCTATTGGCATAATACCGACTTTGTTTATGCAAGTGGTCTTGTCGGGGAAGAGCACTCTTCCCGTGGTGAGTTTAAGAGCACCGCCATTTTGCAAGGTGTAAGTCGTTTGCATAACACCTTTACCATAGGTCGACGCAACGCCTCTTGCGTTCTTTTCAACGATAAGATTTTGCTCGCTAAAACAATCGCCGTAATGAAGCATAGCACCGATTAAGCACTCGGACGCTGACGCGGTGTTCTCGTTTGCCAAAACGTAAATCTCTTTTAAGTGAGAATAGAAGTTGTTTGCCGTGGTGTAATACTCCTCGGTCTTATTCTTCTTTTGCGCGAACACTATAAGCGATTCTTCCTCGCCCTCGTTATAGATTAAATAGGACGCGATTTCCAAAAGCACGTTTAAGTTTCCGCCACCGTTATCGCGAAGGTCAAGTATCAACTTTTCTCTACCGCGACTTGCCATTAGGTCTAGAACTTCTCTTATTTGCGACATTGAACTGTTTTCAAAACTGTCAAGTCTAATATAGGCAGTCTTATCGTCTAGCGTTAAGTCAGCCTTTGTCATATCCAAACTTCCTGCTAGCGCCTGACCGTCTTTTGAAGAAAAGAAATAACCGCAACCGCTATCCTTATATTCGACTTGGGAGGTTTCATATTCCGCCATCATAAGTTCTTCGGTAAACTGCTTGCCGTCTCTTTCAAAGGTAATTGAGAGAGTTTGCTCTTCTTTTAGAAGGTCTAAAACCTTTTTCAAGTCGGTTACGTTCTTAATCGTTTGAACTTGTCCGTCGTCAACCTTTAAGGAAAGCACCTTATCCCCTTGCATAAAGCCTGCACGGTGTGCTGGTGAGTTGCCGTAAACCTTAAAGACGATAGGTTGATTGCTGTAAAAAGCAAAGCCGAGTCCTGCTCTGTTTCCCTCTCTTTCCTTTAAGAGTTCTTGATACTCTTCCTCGGTATAGTAGGCAGAATAATCGTCGAGCAGTCCGTTTACGATAGCGTCCGCAATGTCGTCGTCGGTAACCTCTTTTGCTTCGCCCGTAATTGGGTCAACAATATATGCAACGTCTTGTATGATATGCGCGATAGCACTCGTGTTAGACGTGTCTTTCTTGTGCAAAAGATTATTCAAAAAATAACCGCCGACAAACGCTAGTGCTAACGCTAGCACGAGCCCTACGTCGAATATTAAGTTTCTCTTTTTGTTAGTACCCATATTATTGTCACCTTGATAATTTGGAAAGGATTATTATCAATCTAAACGTAACCGCGTCTGCAAACTTTCTGATGTTTAAGCCGGTGGCGTTTTCAATCTTGTCCAAACGGTAGATAAGCGTGTTTCTGTGCAAGAACATTTTTCTTGCCGTCTCACTTACGTTAAGTCCGTTTTCCATAAACTCCTCGGCAGTTAAAAGCATTTCCTCGTCGGAAAATATCTCTTTTGCGCCAGAGTCTTTTAGAATTTCCAAATATTCTTTGATTTTATGTTTAGGTAAATCTTCTATTATTTTTATTAAGACGTATTCCTTAAAAGCGTGCACTTCTCCGCGCGAAGAAAAGGTATCGCTCATTCGAGATGTCGCGAGCGCTTGCGTAAACGAAACGCCAACGTCCACTAACTTTTTTACAGTGCTACCGATAGAAACGTGAATTTCTCCACCCGTTTCCTCGTATAAGGACTGTATTAAAAACTCTGCGTATTCGCTAGGCGATTGGTATTCGTCCGCACCGTCCTCGGCAAACTTGACGAACGCAAGGTTTTTATCGTCTATCTCTTGAACAAAATCTCCGCTCGACGAACAGTAGTTGTTTAAGCTATTCTTTATCGAGGCGATTTGCTCTTTTTCTCCGCTTAACACCATTACGAAAGCAGAGGAGTCTTTTAAGCCGAACTTTTTCATGTATCGGTCAATTTGGGTAAAGTTTACCTCTCCAAAAAGCACCGCCCTTAAAAAGTCCGAACGGGAAAGCCCAAAACCTTGCTTTTCTTCCTTTTCGGCAAGCTGGACGATAAGACTTGCGTAAATCTTATTCTCCTCGCCCACACCCGATAGCGCACCGAAGTATAAAACGCCGTTTAACTTAAAAGGAAAGACCGTTATATCTTTGACTTGGTCGGTATAAACCTCTTGCGCTTTTATATCAAGACTTTCTTCATCAACCGAAAAACAAGGTGTGCCGTCGTCAAAATAAACTTTTAACTTTAAGCCCGTTCCTTGCTCTATCTTTTTATAAAAACTTAAGATTTCTTCGTTCATTTCTACCGATGCCTACGAATTTTAATATATACAGTATACCCGTTTTTTATATAAATTTCAATCTTTTTGCCGAATTTTTGTTAAATCAAACAATAAGCCGAGCATTTTATGGCTCGGCTCAAGATGTTTATCTAAAATTTTTATTGTTCATCCTTGTCTGCGGATTCTTCTTTTGCTGCCTTTTTAGCGAGCTTCTTTTCCATCTTTGCGCGGAGCTTTTCTGCCTCTGCAGCTGCTTTTGCTTCTGCTTCAGCTAATTTTGCAGCTTCTGCTTCAGCCTTTGCCTTTGCTTCCTCTGCACGTTTTGCTTGCAATGCTTCGATTTCTGCTTTGTTTTCAATGCTACGAGCAAGAACGGTGATTTCCGTTTCCTTATCGAAGATGTGGATATGTCTTACGTCAATTCCAATCTTAATCATGCTACCCGTTTGAGTCTTTGAACGAGAGTCAACTTTTGCGATGAGGTTTGCAACGTCTTCAGAAAGGCTCTTTTCTTCAGCGCCAAGTTCAGACTTGGTCTTGCAGTAAAGAATGGTTTCCGGTCCGAGTTTTTCCATGGTATCAACGTAAACTTCGATAACGTGGTCGTCATTGCCGTTAACCCATTCGCCTTCGTCGTGCATATCTTCAGGACGAACACCAAAGGTGATTTCTTTGTCGGTATTGAGGTATTTTTCAAGATTGCAAATAAGTTCAACCTTTTCTTTGGGAAGAGCAATGCTGTCTCCGCCGAACTCAACGCGAACGTTGTCCTTATCCCCAACGAGTTTACCGGTGAAGAAGTTCATTTGAGGAGTTCCGATGAAGCCTGCAACGAATTGGTTAACAGGATAGTCGTAAAGGTTGATAGGCGTATCTACTTGTTGCATGAAACCGTCTTTCATAACTACGATTCTAGTACCCATGGTCATTGCTTCGATTTGGTCGTGGGTAACGTAGATAAAGGTGGTTGCAAGTCTGTTGTGAAGTTTGGTAATTTCCGATCTCATTTGACCACGAAGTTTTGCGTCGAGGTTGGAGAGCGGTTCGTCGAGAAGGAATACTTTCGGTTCACGAACGATTGCACGACCGAGTGCAACACGTTGTCTTTGACCACCAGACAAAGCCTTCGGCTTTCTGGAAAGGTACATTTCGATACCGAGAATTCTTGCTGCTTCTTTAACTCTTTGGTCGATTTCGGCTCTGGGAACTTTACGGAGTTTAAGACCGAATGCCATGTTATCGTAAACGCTCATGTGAGGATAGAGTGCGTAGCTTTGGAAAACCATCGCGATATCTCTATCTTTAGGTGCAACGGTGTTAACTAAAACGCCGTCGATATAAAGTTCACCAGAAGAAATTTCTTCAAGACCTGCAATCATACGAAGGGTGGTAGATTTACCACAACCTGACGGACCTACGAATACGATGAACTCTTTGTCTTCAATGTCAAGATTAAAGTCGGTAACTGCGGTTACGCCCGACGGATAAATCTTGTAAATGTTTTTAAGGTTTAAACTTGCCATAATTTTCCTCCACGTCGCTTTTGCGACCTTT
>SVIY01000077.1 GCA_015069265.1 Clostridiales bacterium | reverse complement strand
TTACGCCGTGGTGTGATTCGTATTTATCACGTAGACCTTTTAATATCTCCACAGTTTCTTCGGTGCTTGGAGCGTCCACCATAATCGGTTGAAATCTACGTTCTAGCGCCGCGTCTTTTTCTATATATTTTCTGTACTCGTCAATGGTGGTTGCGCCTATCGTTTGAAGCTCCCCACGCGACAGCATCGGCTTTAATATGTTAGCCGCGTCCATGTTGCCCTCGCCCGTGCTTCCCGCACCGACGATATTGTGAATTTCATCAATGAACAAAATTATATTGCCGTTTGCTTTGACGGTGTCTATTGCATTTTTAAGGCGCTCTTCAAAATCGCCTCTATACCTTGCACCTGCGAGCATACCTGCAATATCCAATGAGAACACGATTTTATCGCTCAAAAGTTCGGGAACGTTACCCTTTACAATGGCTTGAGCAAGCCCTTCGACTACTGCACTCTTGCCGACACCCGGCTCACCTATAAGCACGGGATTGTTTTTAGTTCGTCTTGACAAAATTTGAATAACTCTGTCAATCTCGTTCTTTCTACCGATAACGGGGTCTAGTTTTCCGTCTTGCGCTTGTTTGTTTAGGTTTACGCCGAACTTTGCAAGCTCGCCGAGATTATCTTCGCCATTCTCTTTTTCGGCGTTTTTATGCGGTTTTTGACCTGCTCCTGCATGCGCATATGCACCACCGAGCATATCGTCTTCTCTTTCCGCATATTCTTCTTCGTCGTTGCCGTATAGCGACTGCGCTAACCCTTCGGCAACAGCGTCTACGTCAACTCTAATCTGTCTTAAAATTGCAACCGCCATACACTCGCTATCAAGCAAGACGGCAAGCAATAAGTGTTCGGTACCGATAAAGCCCGAACGAGCTTTTAATGATATGTCTATAGCGGTTTGGAAAAGGCGCTTTGTACGTGCTGTGAACATATTTCCCGGTATTACCGTTTGTTTGTCCACTACTCTTTGGAGGTAGTAAAGATACCTCTGTTCGTCAACATCTGCTTCTTTGAGTATCGAAGCAGCCCTTCCGTCCGACGCTTTAAGCAAGCCGTATAAAATGTGTTCACTGCCGATATATCTGCAACCCAAACGCTTAACGACTGCCGTAGCGATGTCTATTACTTCGTTTACGTTTCTTGAAAATGCCTCGTAATACATTTTTTACTCCTTTAATTTGCTTAATCTATTTGCAACGATTTCCGCACGAAACAAATCGCGCTCTATCGCCGTAAGTTTTCTTCCGCCGTATTCCTCGCACAAGTTTGCAGGACGAACGGCAATTATTAAATCGTCTATACCGTACACGTCGTTAATGTTTATATAACCGAGCATTGCGCCTAGTTTAACGTTAGCGACGTGCGATAAAAACTCGCTATAATTGAGCACTACCGCGTTGGTCAGCACTCCGTACGATTTTTTTGCCCTGTCCATCGTCTTTATCTCGTTTGCGACGAACAGTCTATTCATTTCCTCGCGCTCTGCTCTACAAATGGCCTCTACCGCCTCTTCGACCTGGCTTATTATCTCGTACTCCGAAACGCCTAGCGTAACCTCGTTGCTTACTTGATACATATAGCCTTCGGCTTCACTTCCCTCGCCATATAGTCCTCTAACGGTGAGTCCCAGAGCCTCGACCTCTTTCGCGAGCGCCTTTATTTTACGCCCCTCTGTCAACGCTGGCAAAAAGAGCATTACCGAAGCGCGAAGCCCCGTTCCAAGATTGGTAGGACAAGCGGTTAAATAGCCGAAATTATCGTCAAAGGCGAGGTCTAAATTCATTGCAAGGTCATCGTCAACCTTGTTCAAGCGTTTATATGCTTCGGATAAACTCAATCCTCGCATAAAACATTGTTCTCTTATAACGTCCTCCTCGTTAACCATAACCGAGATGCTTTGGTCACTGTTAATGAGTGCCGCGCCACACGATTTGTTGTCAATGAGGTTTTGACTGATTAAGTGCCTTTCTTTCATTGCCTCCAATTTCATAGCAGAAAGATTTGAGGCAAAGTACAAATCGAACGTGTCCGTCCTAACTAGCGCACGGTTTACCTTTTTAACGATTTCCTTTGCAAGTGCGGGGCGGGTAACCTTAAAGGGATAATCTTTTAAGTTTCTCGCAAGGCGCACTCTTGACATTATAATGTTACCCTTAAAAATATCAGGACTTGTAATTTCCATTATATAAGCCCCCTATTTTTAAGTTCTTCTGCGAGAATTAGAATTTGTTCAGACAATTCGTTCATATCTGAAAAGCGCTGTTCTAACCCTGCGCGCTCCTTTTCCTTAATGAGCATTTGGTACTCTGCAAGGAGCTTTTTGTCGAGTTCGGTACCATACGGCGTTTTCCCGACGTGCGAAGTCCTGCCCTGAACCTTTTTAAGCGCGATATTAATCTCGCGTTCAAACGCTTTATAGCAGTCCGGACAACCAAGCATTCCTGTATTATAAAATTGTGATAATAACGTTTTGCAAGTAGGACAAACTTTATCGTACATAATCTATTTAAGTCTCTTTGAAAGTTCCTTTACGTATTCGGCAACGTCCGTGCCGATTTCTTCACTCTTTAACGCAATTTCGACGTTCGCTTTAATATATCCGAGTTTATCGCCAACGTCGTATCTCTCTCCCTCAAAACAGGTCGCTAAAAGTTCACCGTTTTCTGCGAGGCGGTCAAGCGCGTCTGTAAAATACAGCTCGTTTCCTTTAGGTTTTAGGTCTTTAAGCATACCCATAACCTTTCCGCTCATTACGTATCTGCCGATAATAGCATTATTGGATAGAGCCTCGTTTACACTAGGTTTTTCCTTGATAGCGTTGACTTGCATAACTCCGTCAACTTCGCTCTCAATCCCTATATTGCCGTATTTAGAAAGGTCGTCGCCAAACACTTCCATAGTAGCTATAACGCTCTTTCCCGTATCCTCAAAAATCTCGGCAAGACGTTTCATACAGGGTTTTTGCCCTGCCTCCGCATAAAGCAATTCATCGCCTAAAAGAAGGGCGAACGGCTGGTCGCCAACGTACGGTTCAGCACATAAAATCGCACCTGCAAGTCCGTTCGGAACGTGTTGGGTTACAAACTGAACGTTAAACTTGCGCGTTGCCTTTTCAATCTCGATAAGCTCGGTTTTATTGTCTGCAATAAGCCTTTGCTCTAATCTTTCGTTACGACCAAAATGGCGCTCTATAACGTCAGAATCGGGACTTACGACTATTACAATATCTTCAATACCGATAGAGTCTAATTCCTCGGCTATGTACTGTATGGTCGGCTTATCGAGCACCGAAAGCATGGGCTTTGGTACGGCTTTTGTTATGGGCAGAAATCTCGTTCCGAGTCCCGCCGCCGGTATAATTGCTTTTTTGAGTTTCATCATTTTCCTTTTTTCCCTTATTTCATATTTTCTTCTTCGATAGCGCGAATTTTATTTACACGTCTTGCGTGTCTTTCGTCTCCGCTAAAATCGGTAGTTAAGAACGCATCCACTATTTCCATAGCAAGTCCCGGTCCTACAACTCTTTCACCGAAAGCCAAAACGTTTGCGTCGTTATGAAGTCTTGTCATCTTCGCAGAGAACACGTCGTGACAGTGTCCGCAACGAATTCCCTTAACCTTGTTTGCAACGATACTCATACCAATACCCGTTCCGCAAATCAAGACTCCCTTATCGCATTCGCCTTTAGCAACTGCATTTGATACCGCCAAAGCATATTCGTTATAGTCGACAGAGGTCTTATCGTGACAGCCAAAGTCAACGTATTCAATTCCTTTCTTTTGTAAGTATTCGATGAGTAGCGGTTTCAAATTAATTCCGCCGTGGTCACACCCGATTGCTACTTTCATTTTATTATCTCCTTTTATCTTAAAATTTTGTTCAAAATTATTTCACACGCCTCGTCGATTTGACGAGAAGTGATTCTGTACACGTCTAGACTCCCACCATACGGGTCTACTATATCGCCAAGCCCCGTCATTTCGTGCATAGTGGTAACGTTTGGATATCCTACCAGATAGCGTTTATGACTCTCGGTCATGCAAATTATAGCGTCTGCCGATAGCATAAGTTTCTTTGTCAAAACTCTAGACTTAAAACCATACGGCTTATACCCTAACTCTTTTAGCGCTTTGAACGAGTTCTCGCTCATTTTTGCACCAGCAGTAGCAGAAAGTCCAGCACTAGACACTCTAACGTCCGATATCCCTGCTTTTTTTATTTTGTTTTTCATTATGATTTCAGCCATAGGGCTTCTGCACGTGTTTCCCGTGCATACAAACAAAATCTTTCTCATCCGCACGCCTTTTTTAACCTGTTCATAATTCCTAAATTTACGCCCTCTTGGTCGGGCATAGCAACGGCAATTATAAGGTCTACCGTCTTTTCTCCCTCTAAAAGCTTATCGTATAAATTAGAAGCAACTTGCTCTTGCGTTTCGCCCAAGTTTAGTATAACGTAACCGTTCAACTGCTTTGCCACTTGCTCGGTACACATAACTGCAACCTTTTTGCCCTGCTCTTTTGCTCGTTTATACTCGTCTTTAACTTCTTCGATTTTATCGTCGTCAAAGAGCATCGTTTCGCACTTTGGACGGTAGTGGGTATATTTTACGCCTGGAGAGCGCACCCTCCCCTCTTCCTTATGCGAAGCTATTTCGCAACTTCCCACAAGTGATTCTATCATCTCTTTGGTAACTAGTCCAGCGCGGAGTATTCTCGGAACTTTTTCGGTAACGTCTAGCACTGTACTCTCTATTCCGCCCGAACACTTTCCGCCGTCCAAAATCAGTTCAATCTTACCGTTTAAGTCGTCGTAAACGTGTTGTGCGGTTACGGGGCTAGTATGCTTTGAAAGGTTTGCACTAGGTGCAACGAGAGGCATATCCACCGCTTTTAATAGTTGTTGACAACCCTTGTGCGAGG
>SVIY01000076.1 GCA_015069265.1 Clostridiales bacterium | reverse complement strand
CAATTATGGGTATGGGCTCGGTAGTAGACGGCATGACTATAGCTGCCGGTTGGAAGATTTTCGGCGCAGCGTTGCCTCTTGCTATTACCGGTCTAATTTCAGGTATTTATCAAGGCAAAACGGCAGTAGGCGGAATTTATGCAATCGCTAAAAACGAATCGCTTTCGGGTAAACTTATTCTTTTCCCCGCAATGGTTGAAACGTATGCAATTTTAGGCTTGGTTGTTTCCATACTTTTAATGGGCGCGTAAATAAGCGAAAAATACAATGAACGGAACAGAAGCAATTATCAACAAAATATTATCGGACGCAAAAGAAAAGGCAAAGTCGATAGAGGATACTTCGGTCTATAATCATGCAATGCGCGAAAAAGCGCATAAAGATTGGGCGGAAGAGTTTTTGCGTGCGCAGAGAGTGCAGTTAAAAGAAGAATGCAATCAACTTATTGACAGAAAGGTTACGCTCGCTGGGCTCGATAAGCGCAAGCTCCTCTTAAAAACCAAGCAAGACCTAATTGACGAAGTCTTAAATTTAGCACACGAAAAAATGTGCAAAATGAAAAAGGACGACTATCTTGCTTTTGTGTTGAAGCTAATTCGTGAGAGCGCAGACGACGGAGATGAAATCGTTTTATCTAAAGACGGAGTTTTGTGTGAAAGAGACTTTAAGGGCACGTTAAACGAAAAGCACCTTGTAGTTTCTAGCGAACGCGGAGATTTTGTCGGCGGAGTTATGCTCATCGGAAAAAATTGCGATAAAGACCTCACTTTTAGGTCTATATTGAACGAGAAAAAAGATTATATCGTTACGGAAACTGTAAAAGAAATATTTGGTTAAAGTTATGTCAAACCTTATCTATGCTAACGCGAGAGCAAAGGCAATGGAAAAGAATCTTCTCGGAAGCGAGAGGCTGAACAGAATGATTGAGTCGGCGACCCCCGACGATGCAATTAAAATCTTATCTGAAGTCGGTTTTGGCGACGGGGTGATTTTAGATAGCGCGCTAGAGTTTGAAAGACTCATAAGTGCAGAGCAGAAAAAACTATTCAGCTTTTTAAAAGAGGCAAGTTCACCGCAGAACTTTGCTAGATTTATCTTGCTCAAAAACGATTACCATAACGCAGAGGCTTTTATTAAAGGCAAGCATTTAAGAATTGACGTTGACGGTATGACGGTAGATAGCGGAACGCTCGATAAAGATTGGCTTAAAGAAAAGATTATAACTGACGATTATAAAGACTTGTCCGAACAAATGGCAAACGCGCTTTTGCTTTGTGATAACGAGTTTGTCGGTGGACGTGCTAGCGGACTCAACGTAAACGTCGCTTTAACTAGGGCGTATTATGAAGAACTTTATAAAATTGCCGTAAAAGATAAGTATTTGAGGAAGATTTACACGTTTAGAGTGGACTCCTTAAATATTGGTACGGCACTTCGTACAAGAAATTATTCGCAATATTTAGGTATGGCGCTATCAAACGGCAGTTTAACAGAAAGGGAAGTTAAATCGCTTTGTGAGATACCGTTAGAAAACTTAAAAGAGCAATTCAGGTACACCGAGTATAAAACGCTGATAGAAACCGCGGTTGAAGAAAAACTTAAAGGACAACCTTTGTCCGACTTTGAAAAATTCGGTGACAATTTTGCAATAAAACTATTAAAGAAAGATAAGTACGAAATAGAGGGTGCTCTGCCGTTAATGCTTTATACTTACTCGCGATTGAGTGAGATTAGCAACGTTAGAATAATTCTCGTAGGACTTATCAACGGAATAGATAAAACAGATATTAAAAGGAAGTTAAGAGAGATTTATGAAGGGTAAAATGGCGATTATAGGCGACGGAGATAGCGTTCTTGCCTTTACCGCTTGCGGAGTTGACGCTTATTCTGTGGAAAACTTTGTCGATGCGGAAGAAACGCTTAAAAAGTTAGCCAAAGAATACCAAATAATTTTTATAACCGACGTTATTGCAAAGGAAATAGACGCGGTAATAAAGAGGTATACCTCGTCAACCTTTCCGATTATTCTCTCTCTTCCGTCGAAAGAGGGAAGTAACGGATACGGTATGGACGGGATAAAGAGTGCAATGGAAAAGGCTTTGGGCGTAGACATACTGTTTGGCGACCACAATCAAGGCAATGAAGGAGATTGATATGCAAGGTAAGGTAATCAAAGTTTCAGGACCGCTAATCGTTGCGGAAAACATGGCTGATAGCAAAATGTTTGACGTTGTTAGGGTTAGCGAAAAGGGACTTATAGGTGAAATAATAGAATTGAGAAACGATAGAGCGTCTATTCAGGTCTACGAAGAAACGAGTGGACTTGGAGTGGGCGATTTAGTGCAGTCAACTTTTGCGCCCTTGTCGGTAGAACTCGCACCAGGACTTATCGAAAATATGTTCGACGGAATTCAACGTCCGCTAAACAAGGTTTACGACGAGTATGGCGATAGAATTTGTCGCGGTATTTCGGTTAACAACCTCGATCACGAGAAAAAGTGGCTATTTAATCCAACCTCTAAAATTGGCGACAAACTTTTCCCCGGAGACGTTATCGGCGAGGTGGATGAAACGTCCATAATTAAACATAAAATAATGGTTCCCCACGGAATTAAAGGCCAAGTTAAATCTATAAGGAAAGGGGAATTTAATATAACGGAAACGATAGCAGTTCTATCTACCGAAGACGGTGATAAAGAAATTTGCATGCTCCAAAAATGGCCTGTTAGAAAGGGCAGACCGTATAAATCAAAAATGGTACCCACAATGCCTATGGTTACAGGACAAAGAGTAATTGATACTCTTTTCCCGATAGCAAAAGGCGGTGTTGCGGCAGTTCCCGGTCCGTTCGGAAGCGGAAAAACAGTCGTTCAGCACCAACTTGCAAAGTGGGCGGACGCAGATATAATCGTCTATATAGGTTGTGGCGAACGCGGAAACGAAATGACCGACGTTTTGAACGAGTTCCCCGAACTAAAAGACCCCAAAACGGGCAAACCATTGATGAAGAGAACGGTGCTTATTGCGAACACTTCGGATATGCCTGTTGCCGCACGTGAAGCGTCCATATACACAGGAATAACTATTGCAGAATACTTCCGCGATATGGGGTATAACGTAGCAATAATGGCAGACTCGACAAGTCGTTGGGCAGAGGCTCTCCGTGAGATGAGCGGTAGACTTGAAGAAATGCCCGGCGAAGAAGGTTATCCTGCATACCTTTCTTCAAGACTTGCAGAGTTCTATGAAAGAGCGGGTATGGTTAACGTCCAGTGTAGTGAGGATAGAATAGGTTCTATTACGGCAATCGGTGCGGTGTCACCTCAAGGTGGCGACCTTTCAGAGCCCGTTTCACAAGCAACCCTTCGTATAGTAAAAGTATTCTGGGGCTTGTCGTCCGCACTTGCTTATAGAAGACATTTCCCTGCGATTGATTGGCTGATTAGCTATTCGCTATATGCAGAAAAACTTACTAATTGGTATGGCGAAAATATTTCTAACGAGTTTGTAAAATTGCGCGCTTTTGCGGCAGGAATTTTACAAGAAGAGGCAGAGCTTGAAGAAATCGTAAGACTTGTTGGTGCTGACTCACTGTCTTATCAAGATAGACTCACTATGGAAACGGCAAAATCTATAAGAGAGGACTACCTCCACCAAAATGCTTTCCATGAAGTAGATACTTATTCTTCACTTAACAAGCAATACAAAATGCTTAAACTCATATTTGATTTCCATAGCCAAGCGCTAGAAGCATTAAAGGCGGACGTTGAATATTCGGACTTGATAAATCTTCCCGTTAGGGAAAAAATTGGTAGAGCAAAGTACACACCTGAATCGGAAATTGAACGTTTAGATGCTATCGACGATGAGATTGTAAAGTCCGTTAAAGCGCTTGTAGGCGGGGGTAACGCAAATGCTTAAAGAATATAAAACAATAAAAGAGGTCGTTGGACCTATAATGCTCGTCGAGGGCGTTGAGGGTGTAAAATACAACGAGCTCGTTGAGATTAAACAAAAAAACGGAGATATCCGTCGCGGTAAAGTTCTAGAAGTAAACGGTGATAAAGCACTCGTCCAGTTGTTTGAAAGTGCGCACGGACTTCAAATAGCAACGAGTAAAGCAAAGTTTTTAGGGCACGGACAAGAACTCGGTGTTTCCGAAGATATGCTTGGTCGTGTATTCGACGGTATGGGTAACCCACGTGACGGTGGCGCGCCTATTATTCCGGTCAAGAAAATGGATATAAACGGCGAGCCGATTAACCCTGTAGCTCGCGACTATCCTAACGAATTTATACAAACGGGTATTTCTGCAATAGACGGACTTAACACTTTGGTTAGAGGACAAAAACTCCCCGTATTTAGTATGAGTGGACTTCCGCACGCGGAACTTGCAGCGCAAATTGCAAGACAAGCAAAGGTATTAAAGGGCGGAGAGAAGTTTGCCGTTGTATTCGCAGCGGTAGGTATAACTTACGAAGAAGCAGAATACTTTGTCGAGGACTTTAAAAAGACGGGCGCAATCGAGCGCACGGTATTATTTACTAACCTTGCAAACGACCCCGCAATCGAGAGAATTTCTACTCCTAGAATGGCGCTCACTGCCGCTGAATATTTAGCGTACGATTTGGGTATGCACGTCTTGGTTATAATAACGGACATTACCAACTATTGTGAAGCGCTACGCGAGGTTTCTGCAGCGAGAAAGGAGGTTCCGGGAAGACGTGGATATCCAGGATATTTATACACCGACCTCGCTTCAATGTATGAACGCGCAGGCAGGATTAAAGGTAAAAAAGGGTCGATTACACAAATACCGATACTAACCATGCCCGAAGACGATAAGACCCACCCCATTCCCGACCTTACCGGCTATATCACCGAAGGACAAATCATTTTGTCTAGAGAACTTTACAAGAAAGGCGTAACACCGCCAATCGACGTGTTGCCCTCACTTTCAAGACTTAAAGACAAGGGTATC
>SVIY01000075.1 GCA_015069265.1 Clostridiales bacterium | reverse complement strand
AAAGTACATTACCGAAGGCGGTAAAATTCTTCCCCGTCGTATGACCGGCGTTTGCGCAAAACACCAAAGAGTTTTAGCAAAGGCTATCAAACGCGCAAGATTGGTTGACTTGTTACCTTTCAAAGGTGAATAATAACCGAATTAAAATTAAAAAGCCGAAATTCCTTTTCGGCTTTTTTGTTTTTTGATAGAAATTTACTAACAAAATTGAAAAAAGTTTATATCAGCACAATAAAACCGTTGACTTTAACACTTTATCGTGCTAAAATGATAAAGAACTAAAACTTAAAGCGAGGGAAAAATGGAAAATTTTCATATGGAATCGTTTGGTGCTTTTTTTGAAGCGGTATTAAAACTTGAAACGAAAGAGGATTGCAGAAAGTTCTTTGAGGACGTTTGCACTATTAAGGAGTTGCAAGACATAACGCAAAGGATAGAGGTTGCGTCACTTTTAATGCAGAAAAAAAATTATCAAGAGGTATCCAAGGAAACGGGTGCGTCGACGGCTACGATTAGTAGGGTAAACAAATGCTTAAACTACGGTAGCGGTGGATACAAAATTGCTCTTGGGGAACAAAAAAAGTAGGGTATTATGGATAAATTTATTTTAAGCGGAGAAGAAAAGGCTGTTTTTGCCTTGCGTTCGCTATACAAAAAATACGGTTATGCACAATATAAGATGAGCAAGTTTGAAGAATACGACTTGTACGCTAAAAACAAGGACTTTCTCGTTTCTGATAACGTTATAACGTTTACCGATACGGACGGGAAATTGCTCGCCTTAAAGCCTGACGTTACTTTGTCTATCATTAAAAACGATAAAGATAACCCTGATAGCATAAAGAAAGTATATTATAACGAACACGTTTACAGAGTTTCTAAAGGTACGAAAAGCTTTAAGGAAATTATGCAAATCGGTCTTGAATGCGTGGGTGCTATTGACGACTACTCGGTTGTAGAGGTTTTGTATCTTGCTCTAAAAAGCCTCGATGAGATTTGCAAGGAAAACGTTTTGGACCTTTCTCACCTCGGCATTGTAAAGAGCGTTCTTGACTATACTAAAGTTAGCGAAATGTCAAAGGACGAAATCGTATCTTGCCTCAACGAAAAGAACTTGCAAGGCGTTCAAAAGGTTGCAGATTATGAGGGGCTTGACGAAAAGAGAAAAGCGCTTCTTGAAAAACTCGTAACCGTGTACGGAAGTGCGCAAAAGGTTGAAGAAGAACTTGACTTTTTTGCGGTTGACGACAACACTAAATGTGCGGTGGAAAGCCTTAAAGGCGTTATAGCAAGCCTTAAAACGCTCAAAGTTATAGATAACGTTAGAATTGACTTTTCAGTAACTAGCGATTTTAATTACTATAATGGAGTTGTGTTTAAGGGGTTTGTCAGCGGAATACCCACGTCTATTTTATCGGGCGGTCAGTACGATAACCTTATGAATAAAATGGGCAGAAAGTCAAAGGCAATCGGTTTTGCAGTATACCTTGACGAGATTGAAAGGCTCAACGAAGACAAGGAAGAGTTTGACGTGGACGTTGCCGTGCAATACGGACAAATTTCTATTGAAAAAGTAAACGTTACCGTATCAAAACTTATCGGTGAGGGAAAAACGGTGTTTGCAGGAAAAACTATTCCTGAAACGGTAAAATACAGACAATTACTTACCATTGGGGAGGAATAATATGAACAAAATACTAAACGTTGCGCTCCCTAAAGGAAGACTTGGCGAAAAAGTTTATTATATGTTTGAAAAGGCGGGGTTTCCTTGCCCGACAATTAAAGAGAACAACAGAAAACTCATTTTTGAAAACGAAGAAGCAGGGGTAAGATACTTTTGGGTTAAGCCGTCAGACGTTGCAATCTACGTTGAAAGGGGCGCTGCCGATATAGGCGTTGCCGGTAAAGATATACTTGCAGAGTATAAACCTGACGTTTACGAACTCCTCGACCTAAAGATTGGAAAGTGCAATATGGCAGTCGCATCAAAAGCAAACTTTGTCGACGATAGGAGAAAAACCTTAAAGGTTGCAACCAAGTTTACTAATATAGCCAAGGCGTATTACAGCGCACAGGGTAGGGATATAGATATTATCCACCTAAACGGCTCTATTGAACTTGCGCCTATTTTGGGACTTTCCGACGTAATCGTGGATATCGTGGAAACGGGTACTACCTTAAAGGAGAACAATCTTGTCGTTTTGGAAAAATTCCAAGACATTAGCGCAAGGCTGATTGCAAATAAAGCAAACTTTAAGTTTAAGAGCGAGCAGATAGAAAAACTTCAAAAATCGCTTGCAGAACAAACGGAGAATTTATAATGATAAAGATTATAAAAGACGTTTACGATACCCGTGCGGAAATATTTAGTGCGACAGAAAAGAAGGTAGACGTTTCAAAAGTAGTTACCGATATAATTGAAAAGGTAAAAACAGAGGGCGATAAGGCGCTTTACGGCTTTGCAGAGCAGTTTGACAAGGTTAAACTCGACTCTTTAGTCGTTACCAAAGAGGAAATGGACGAGGCGTTAAAAGAGGTAGATAGTGAGTTTATCGCAGTTTTAGAGCGCGCCTCTGAAAATATAAGAGAATTCCACTCCAAGCAAAAAAGAGAGGGATTTGAAATAAGAAAGCAAAACGGCGTTATCGTAGGACAAAAGATTATTCCTATAGAGAGGGCAGGCTTATACGTTCCCGGCGGTACGGCAGCATATCCCTCAACCGTTTTAATGGACGCAATACCTGCAAAAATAGCAGGGTGCGAACAAGTGGTTATGGTAACTCCCCCAAACAAAGACGGAAAGGTTAACCCCGTAATACTGTGCGCAGCAAAGGTTGCGGGCGTTGATAAGATATATAAAGTGGGCGGAGCGCAAGCAATAGCTGCACTTGCTTATGGAACGGAGAGCATACCGAAAGTTGATAAAATCGTTGGACCTGGCAACGCGTTCGTTGCAGAGGCAAAAAAGCAAGTGTTTGGCAAGGTTTCTATCGATATGATAGCAGGCCCTAGCGAAATAATGGTAATTGCCGATAAGAGCGCAAACGCAAAACACGTTGCAGCAGACCTACTATCCCAAGCCGAACACGACAAAATGGCAAGCGCAGTGCTTGTTACCGACAGTTTGGAGTTCGCAAACGCGGTAAGCAGTCAGTTAGAAATTCAAATTGACAAGCTAGAAAGAAAAGAGATTGCAAGAGCATCCATAGACGATAACGGTAAGATTTTCGTTGCGGACAGCATTGAAAAGGCTATTGAAATAGCTAACGCAATCGCTCCCGAGCACCTAGAGATTTGTCTTGACGAGCCGATGAAATATTTGGACAAAATAAAGCACGCAGGGTCAGTGTTTCTCGGAAAGAACTGCCCCGAAGCCTTGGGGGATTATTTTGCAGGAACTAACCACACTCTTCCGACTAGCGGAACGGCAAGATTTTCTAGTCCCTTGTCGGTAGATGATTTTATAAAAAAGACACAGTATATTTATTACGATAAAGATGCTCTTAAAGAGGTGGCAAACGACGTTAAATACTTTGCCGAAAAAGAGGGCTTAACCGCCCACGCAAAGAGCGCTACCGTTAGATTTGAGGACTGATATGAGTAAATTTTTCAGTGCAAAATATAAAAATTTAACACCTTACGTCCCAGGAGAGCAACCAAAGGAAAGGGAGTATGTAAAACTCAACACCAACGAGTCCCCTTATCCTCCGTCCAAAAAGGCGGTTAGGCTAGCCGAGGAAGAGGCGAGAAAACTTTTGCTTTATCCCGACCCCGACCAAAAGGTACTGACTAGTGCGGTTGCAGAGTCGCTCGGTGTAAAAGCCAATCAAGTGATTATGACAAACGGCTCGGATGAGGTTCTAAACTTTGCGTTTATGGCGTATTGCGACCATACCCACCCCGCAGTTTTTGCCGACATTACTTACGGGTTTTACAAAGTGTTTGCAGAGGTGAACAACCTTCCGTATAAAATAATACCGCTAAATAGAGATTTTACTTTGTCGGTGGACGATTATATAAAGGAAGAGGGTACGGTGTTTATCGCAAACCCCAACGCCCCCACGGGAATTCCGCTTCCGCTATCAGAGATAGAGAGATTGCTTGTTTCTAACCCTGAAAGAATAGTGGTTATTGACGAAGCGTACGTGGACTTCGGTGGAGATAGCGCGGTTAAGCTTGTGGATAAATACCAAAACCTATTAGTGACGCAAACTTTTTCAAAGTCTAGGTCGATGGCTGGCGCAAGGCTAGGTATGGGAATAGCGAACGAGAAAATTATAAGCGACCTAAACACCTTAAAGTACTCACTCAACCCCTATAACGTCAACAGAATGACATCTGGCGCAGGATTAGGCGCGATTTTAGATAAAGAATATTTTGAGAACAACTGTAAGGAAATCATAGCGACGAGAGAAAACACCGCAAATGCGCTCAAGAAGTTAGGGTTTTGGATGACAGAGTCTAAGGCGAACTTCTTGTTTATAAAGCACGATAAAATCGGTGGACAAGAGCTTTACCTAAAACTTAAAGAAAAAGGCGTACTAGTAAGACACTTTGATAGTGAAAGAATAAAAGAATTCAATCGCGTTACCGTCGGCAGTCCCGACCAAATGCGAACCTTTATTAAAAGGATAGAAGAAATATTGGAGGATAACCAATGAGAAGTGCAGAGATTAAAAGAAAGACGGGGGAAACAGATATAACCCTTAAAATCAACCTTGACGGAAAGGGAGATAGCAAGATAAATACGGGTTGTGGCTTTTTAGACCACATGTTGACCTTGTTTGCAAAGCACGGCAAAATGGACTTGACCGTAAAATGCAAGGGCGACGTAGAGGTGGACTTCCACCACACTACCGAGGACGTGGGTATTGCACTAGGTCTTGCAATTAAAGAGGCGCTTGGCGACAAAAAGGGAATAACCCGTTACGGCAATATGATACTCCCCATGGACGAAGCGTTAATTCTTTCTGCTATAGACCTATCGGGTAGAGGAATTAACGCTTCGTCCAT
>SVIY01000006.1 GCA_015069265.1 Clostridiales bacterium | reverse complement strand
CAACCTGAAGGTCCTACGAATACGATAAACTCTTTGTCTTCAATGTCAAGATTAAAGTCGGTAACTGCGGTTACGCCCGACGGATAAATCTTGTAAATGTTTTTAAGGTTTAAACTTGCCATAATTTTCCTCCACGTCGCTTTTGCGACCTTTAATTTCTATTATATTTTACACTATTTAAACAAAAATTTCAACTGTTTTAACGATAATTTACACCACTGTTTTTGTGCAAGTTGCACAAAAATTAATCAAGCTCGTCTAAAGCGAGCTCAAAAGCGGGTGCGAACTCCCTCAAATAGTAGTCCACGTCTTGCCTTTTTAGGTTTTTGAGTTCGTTTCCGATTGAGGTTTTTGCTTTCTTGAACTCGGAGTTGCCAGCCTTTACCTCCTCCACGCATTTAAGGTAAGCGGAAAGTCTGTCCGCACACTTAACTATTTTATACTCCTCGCTATCAGTTTCGGGAAGTATATATTGATTATACTCGTCTTTAAGTTCTGTGGGGAGCATGTTTATAAGTCTTTCGGACGCGTGCTTTTCCAAATCTTTATACGCCGATTTGATTTCGGGGTTAAAGTATTTAATGGGCGTGGGCAAGTCCCCTGTTATAACCTCGCTCACCTCGTGATATTGCGCGAGCATAACGACCTTGCTTATATCGACGCTTTTTCCGTATATTTTATTGTTTATTAACGCGAGCGCGTGTGCGATAACCGCTACCTGTTGGCTATGCTCCATAATATTTTCCTCTCTTACCGAGCGCATGAGCGACCAACGTTTAATATATTTCATTCTGTTTAAGAAGGCAAAAAATTTATACATTTATCTTTCCTCCCAATTGTTTTTTTAAGGGAAATACATTTTATCACAATTTTTTGCTTGACGCAATAGATTAGATGTGATATTATTGTGATATCAAAATTTAATTATTCGCTATGGGTGCCGTTTCGGCTGAGATTATACCATTGAATCCGCAAGGTAATGCTTGAAGGAAAATGCTTTTTATTAGTCTTTAAACGCTCCCAAACGGGAGCGTTTTTTGCATCACAGCGAATAGAAGGAGGATTTATGTTGTTTAACTTACTCTCATCCACCTATGCGGTGGATAGGTTTGAGCCTGTTGCGAAGTGGCTGACTATCGGCTTTCTTTCCGCACTGCTTCTAACCACACTAATCGTTCTGTTCCTAGACAAAAAGTATTTAGGAAAATTTGCAAAAGCAGGACTTATTAGCTTTACTTTATTCGCATTGATTTTAGGGATAACTCTTCTTGTCCTTGAAATTTGCAAAAAGTATAGCACGGCTTATCTTGAAGATAATTGGGTGAGCCTCGACGTTGTTTCATACGTCTTTATCCCCGTGCTCTGCACTCTTTTAATCGCACTCGTTGGCGGTATCGTGCTTTTCGTTATGCTCAAGAAAAAGCTCACGGGCGTAAAGAAGTATTGCATTGTTTACGGAATAATATTAGCGGTATTCCTAATCATCACGCTCGTTCTTATGGGAGTTTATCACTCCAACAATATTTTGGGCGACGGATATTATACCGACCCCGAATACGGCAAACTCAACCCCACTATGCTCTATATTTCTGCAGGAATTGTAGTAGCTATCACGATTGCAATCGCATTTATCGTTGGAAGAAAGGACAAAAAGCCCTTCGACACCCACTGCATTGCTATTGCAGGAATTTGCGTTGCGCTTTCGTTTGCATTATCCTATATTAAACTTTGGGATATGCCGACGGGTGGCTCGGTAACCCTCGTTTCACTCTTGCCCGTAACCTTATTCGCATACATATACGGTATCAAAAAAGGCTTGCTCGTAGGTCTCTTATACGGAATGCTTCAAGCAATACAAGACCCGTGGCTTATCCACCCTGCACAGTTCTTGCTCGACTATCCCATCGCGTTCTCTATGGTATGCTTTGGCGGACTTCTCTCCAGCATGAACGTATTGAAGAAAGCACCTCAATTAAAGTTCGCTTTAAGCGCTTGTATCGCGGGTGCATTCAGATTTTTGTGCCACGTTTTATCGGGCGTGTTCGCGTTCGGCGCATATGCTGCAGATTCGGGCGCAACGAACTTCTGGGCGTACAGCCTCGCTTATAACTCGTACGTATTTATCGACATCGCGCTCGTTGTGGTTATGGGTATCGTTATTCTTTCGTCAAAGAGTTTCAATAGAGAAATAAATAAACTTTCAGAAAATCTCGATTAACCAATTAGCAAATGAAAAAGGCTTCCGTTTGGAAGCCTTTTTTTATACGGTTGTTATGAGCAGTACTAAATTTATTGCCTCGACTACGATAGGAAGAACGAGGGTTAGAATAAATCCAACAATCCAGAGTTTGCTCGTTCCCCATTTCTTTCTCTTTTTACTAGAAACTATAATTCCTGCAATAGAAACGCCGATAGGCACGAGGTTTGCAAGCGTTCCATAAGCCAAAAGCAAGACAAATATTAGCGCCACTCCAAGTCCTTGCCAGCCGTTACCACCGCTCGCCTTGTACGTACTTAACGCGTCAATCGTCATAATGGTGCTTAATATCGCTATAGTTAAAAAGGTAACCACTGCAATCACACCAAGTACTATAAGCGAAGTCTTTTTTGCCTTTTTAGGCTGTTCTTGTATAACTTCTTCGTTAACTTCTACAACTTTTTCTTGTAAATTATCCATATTTTCCCTCCTTGATTAGTTTGCTTTATTTGTATTTTTTTATAAGTTCTTCTGTAATTGTGCCCGCTAGCGCACAAAGTTCTGCACACGGACGTTTTTTATAGTACTTTTCCGTTCGCTCTTCGGGAACGATTGACTTATCCTTTAACGTCTCGCTATCTAGAAGCTCCGCGCATATAACCGACCCCGTCTGCCCGCTAAACTTATCCATTGCCTCTTTGACTATTTTATAGATAGCAAGTTTATCTTTTCCGTCGGACAAAAGGCTTCCCAAAACTGCGGTCATGCCCGACACCGCACCGCAAACGTAACGTTGCCTAGCAAAACCTCCCCCAAAACCTATAATGAGCTTACTTAATTCTTGCTCCTCTATCCCGATTTCATCACTAAACGCTAAAAGCACGGCTTGAGCACAGTTCAGTCCGGTCTTAAAATTTTCTCTAGCAATATCACCCTTTCCCATAAGCACCTCTATGCGTTTTTTTGATTATAACATAGATATAGCTTTTTGTAAATACCGAATTTTAAATTTGCACACGCCAAGTTATATGCAACACAAGGATTCATCATAAACATTTTGGAGGGTTAGAAACAAGCAAGACAAGGTGCGAGACGCGAACATTTTAAGGGGTTAGAAGCAAGCAGGGGGAGGCTCGAGAGCCAAAACAGACGAAATAGAACGTCCGTTCATTGAGGTTGTTTTGGCGAATCAGTTAACGATGCCCTGCGATGCTTATAAGCCTTTAAAAATTCAAAAAGCATCGAACACTGTTCAATGCGGACTGCACGTCATATGATGGACTTCCTTGATGGACGAGTGCTCCGTAGCAAAGCGGAGGAGAAGGAAGCATTGTCGAAAAAACAAAGCAAGATTAAACACAAAAGTTGTTTTAAAATTCAAAAAGCATTAAACACCGTTTAATGCTTCCTGAATAATATATGATAAGGGGGAAAATGATGAGCTTTTTTAAGTCGAGCGGTTTCCCTTTCGACAATGATATGATACTACTTTCGACAAAATTTGTAAAGCGTTTTTAAGCCGATTTGAGAATTTTTTTGTAAAATTTTAACATATTTTTTCAAAAAATAGATATTTTTGTTAAGTTATTTCTTTAATTGTTAAAAAATATCACAAAAGAGCAAAAAATATCCGCCCGCCATATATGACGGACGGAAAAATGTTTTTATAAATTATTATTTAGGCATAGGAACGCCGTCTGAGAGTTTCCAATTGCCTTTCCAATAAACGTTATTCGAATCAGTCCAACTCGTACTCCACCATCCGCCTATTTTCTTTTGATTTAAGAATACCGAAGTGTTTTCATCAAAGGCAAGCGTTCCAACATAATAAACACCGTCAGGAATAATTACCGTTTTAAGTGAAGCGCAATTCAAAAATGCCGCATCGCCAATACTTGTAATTCCCTCGTGTATATCCACACTTTCTAGCGCAGAACAATTCAAAAATGCACGACTGTAAATTATTTTGCAACTCTTATCAATGTTAACCGAGGTTATGCCAGTTGACTGCACGCCCATAAGCATAAAATATGGATTTTCCGCATCGCCCAAATATTTAACGCCGTCTTTTACGTTATATCTTAAACTGTTACAACCATAAAATGCGTCATCAAAAACCATCTTTACGTTATCGCCAAAGGACACCGCTTGTAAATTGATACAATCACTAAACGCACCGCAATTAATTTTGCTTACGTTGTCGCCAATCACAACTGACCTTATACTGCTACAACCGCTAAAAGCATCCCCTCTAATTTCCACGACGGGTTTACCATTGTAGTAATTAGGAATTATTATCGTACTTGCTCTTGCAGAGCCAATTCCTCTTACGTAACAGTAGCTCCCATTTTCTTCGTAATCAAGTCCCTCGGTAGGCGCGAAGTTTCCACAATTAGAACATACGCCGTTCGAAAAACTGCACTCGCACGCGTCGTACTGTATAGTCATTGAGTCTCCACAACCCGATAGCAAGCCGACTGATAGCCCGACAGTGAGGCACAAAGCCAAAATTACACCAAAAACCTTTCTTTTCATAAAAATCCTCCTTTAAGGTTATAATTATATTATAGTTAGATTATATCTAACTGTCAAGCAAAAAAGTTAGATTTTATTAAACTATTAGATATGGAAACTAGAAAAATATTTAGTGAAAAATTAAAAGAAGCGATAGAGATGTCACCGTTAAGCTATGCGGACGTAGCGAGAAAACTAGGAATTACCAAGCCAACGATGTCTATGTATAAGAGCGGAAAAGCTCTGCCGTCACTTGAAACTTTCAACCTTCTTTGCGACGTTTTGGACGTTTCGGCGGACTTTTTGCTTGGAAAAAAAGAGATATAAAAAAACCACTCGGCTTTAACCGAGTGGTTTTATTTTTATGCTTTTACGCGAATTTTTCGATAAGTTCTTTAGTGAGCATTGATGCGGAGTCGGGGTCGCAATAAACGGTGCAATCTGCGTGTTGTTTCATAAGCGTTGCAGGAACGTCAACAGAGAGTTCACTGTTTAAGGTGTTATAAATTGCTTCAGCCTTAACTGCATAGGGAACTACGCTGATGATGTGTTTGCAAGCCATGATACGTGAACAGGTCATGCTGATTGCTTGTTTATAGGTTTCTTCAACTGATTTGAACCAGCCTTCGCCAATTTGTTGTTGCAAGCATCTTGGAGCAAGGGTAACAACCTTATAGAATCTTTGGTCATTGAAGTCTGCGGGTGGGTCGTTGAACGCGATGTGTGCGTTTTCGCCAATACCGATAAGACCAACGTCTACGGGGCATTCAGAAAGAAGCGCAGTGAGTTTTGCGATTGTTTCTTCGGGGTTATCCTCACCGTTGATGAGGTTTGCTTTCTTTAGCGGAACTTTAGAAACAAATCTTTCGGTAAGATACTTATTGAAGCTTGCGGGATGTTCTTTGGAAATTCCAACGTACTCGTCGAGGTGGAACATTTCTACCTTTGACCAGTCGATATCTTGCTTGATGAACTCTTCAAAGAAGGGGAATTGAGATGCGCCGGTAGATAAAAGAATACGAGCGTAGCCCTTTTCTGCGATTGCCTCGTTGATAAGTTTTGCTGCGTGAACTGCAGATTCTAATCCGAGGTCTTTGGTTGATTTGGAAACAACTAATTTCATTTTACTTCTTCTCCTTTATGGAATATATTTTGTATTTCTAAACTATCGTTTACAATAATTAAATCTGCTCTCTTTCCGACCTCTATCTCTCCCCTATCTTTAAGCCCTAAAAGTCGGGCGGGGTTAAGGGAAGCCATTTTGGAAAGGGAAACAAAGTCTTTGCCGATAACGTTTGCCATAACTTTATAAAGTCTATCGAACGTTGCGGTGCTTCCTGCAAATGACGATTTATCTTTTAACAGCGCAACGTCGTTTTCTATAACGATTGGCATTGCGTCTTCTTTTGGACCTATAAACGATTCAGTGCCGTTAGCAAGTCCGCAACCCCTCGTCGCGTCGGTTATCAAACTGATTTTGTCCACACCCTTAATCTTATATATAAGTTTAAGTAGCGAATCGGGAAGATGACGACCGTCGGCAATGATTTCAACGTTCATATCTTCGAGGTAATACCCAGCCTCAACCGCGCCTGCTACTCTATAAAGATTAACGCGTTCCGTGCCTTTCATACCCGAATAAAAGTGCGTCATAAGCTCGTAGCCGTTCTCGTGAGCAAGGCAAACGGTATCGAAGTCTGCATCGGTATGTCCGACTGAAGCGATGACACCAAGTTCTTTTGCCCTTTTGCCAAACTCCATTCCACCGTCAAGTTCGGGCGCACAAGACACCCTCAACACGAACGGATATGCTTGCTTGATTCTTTCAATCTCTGCCTTTGACGGAGTTTTCATATTGGAAACGTCTTGCGCACCGCATTGTTTAGGAGAGAACCAAGGCCCTTCCATATGAACGCCGTATAAAACGCCGTCGGGATTATTCTTTTTGTATTCAGCAAAGGTCTTTAAGCAGTTTTCTGTTGTGCTTTCCTTTGCTGTAAGCGTTGTGGCAAGCATTGTTGTCGTGCCGTGCGACAGATGAAAGGAGGCAATCTTTTGCATTTCTTCTGCAGTAGCATCGATAAAATCAATCTCTATTCCGCCGTGGCAGTGCATATCGATAAAACCGGGGATTAAATATCCGCCCTTGCCGTCGATAACCTTTTTTGCACTCGTATCCACCGTGCCGATTGAACAAATTTTTCCGTCCTCTATAAATACGGCAGAGTTAAAGATAACCTCGTTTGCCGTTACCACGTTGACGTTTTTAATAAGTGTTTTCATTATTTCATTTTCTTTAGGAACTCTGTAAGTTCTATTCTCTTGCCTTCTTTAATACTTTGGTTTGCGGAAATACCAATCATTGCAGACTTAATTCCGTCATAACTTGTAGAGCATTGACCAAGTGGGTCAGGTCTATCACCAAAGAACATCTCAAGCATTCTATCATCGCCACCAGCGTGCATTCCGCTTGCCTTGGGCACACTAATCTTGTGCACGCACTTATCATCGGTAAACGCAACGATTACGTTGTCTGAGCCTTTATCGTAATCAAAACTATTGAACTCTATTCTTCCCTTAGTGCCGGTAATGTTAATTCTAAAACCTTCACTTGGGCTGAACATATGCAAGGTGTAAGTGAGGATTGCACCGCGAGTGTATTTTACCGAAACACTCATATTGTCATAAATATCGGTGTCGGGCTTAAATACGCAGTGGTCACGATGATAATTATCGACGTCTTCCGGTCCAAAATAGAGAAGTTGAATATCTTCTTTATCATCTTCATACCAATCGAAACTTGTGCAAGTTTCTTTATATTGGCATTGCATACATCTTTCGCCGTGAGGTCTATCATCATTGCCGTAATAAACCCTGTTTGCTTGAGCAATAACTGATTCTGGGTCATCTCCCAAAATCCAGTTCATAACGTCAAAGTGGTGGGTGGACTTGTGAACAAGCATACCGCCACTCTTTTCCATATGCCTATGCCAACGCTTAAAATAGTCACCACCGTGGGTATATGGCAAATGATAATCATAGTTGATTGAAAGGGGTGTGCCGATTATTCCAGAGTTTACAACCTCTTTAAGTTTTGCAAAGTATGGCACAAATCTGCAGTTAAAGGTTATGGTAACCTTTTTACCACTCTTTCTTTCGGCATCACGAATGGCTTCACAATTTTCTTTTGTGGTGGTAAGGGGCTTTTCAGTATAAACGTCAATACCCGCTTCCAAAGCCTTTATAATATACTTGTGGTGCAAGCCGTCTGGTGTGGTAACCAAAACTGCATCGGGCTTTAATTCCGCAAGCATTTTGTCAAAATCTTCATAATACTTCATATCTTTATCGATAGTATCGATATAGATTTGTGCACGCTTATAGTTGGGGTCGCATACACCAACAAGCTTGCATCTGTCAGAAAATCTGTCTCTTATGGTCTTTGCGAACATATGATAGCATCTAAACCCTGCGCCAACAATAACAAATCTCTTCATTTTTTATACCTCTTTTTATTTTGGTTTCGCTCACATTATACACCAAATTTTTGCATAATTTTATATAAAATATTACACAATCTATCGAAAATTACATAAATCGTAAATACTTTTAATTAACAAAAAACCGCCCTTGAAATCCCTCAAAAGCGGTTTTTGGTTTGTTAATTTTTTTATCTACCGAACTTTTTCATTAGAAGTTCTTTTAGTTGTGCGTCGGTAAGGGGTGCGTTTGCCTCGCGTTTTTTCTCGGCGTCGCGTCTGCCTTGTTTTCTTTCCCTATCGGTTTTTTGGTTGCCAACGTTAAGTCCGTGCGGAAGCTCGGTGGTTTTCATCGTTAAGGAAATCTTTTTCTTTACAGTATCAACGCCAAGCACCTTAACTTTAACCAAGTCGCCAACCTTCAAAACGTCGGACGGGTGCTTGATATAGTTATCGGAGATTTGAGAAATATGCACCAAGCCGTCCTGATGCACGCCAATGTCTACGAACACGCCAAAGTCGATAACGTTTCTTACCGTACCGTTGATTTCCATACCTTCTTTTAAATCAGATAAGTCCATTAAATCGCTTCTAAGTATTGGCTTTGGCAAGCTATCACGGATATCTCTACCCGGTTTTAAGAGTTCAGCGACGATATCTTTTAACGTTGGAACACCCGTTCCGCACTCCTCTGCCGTCTTTTCCCAACTCTTTTTCTCAATTCGCTCTCTTATATCGCCGATTTTGCCGTTTGCAACGTCGTCCAAAGTGTATCCGGTTGCAGTAAGAAGCTTTTCTACCGCGGGATAAGATTCGGGGTGAACACCCGTATTATCCAAAACGTTTCCGCCTATGATACGGAGGAAGCCTGCACACTGCTCGAACGCTTTTGCACCGAGCTTTTTAACTTTAAGTAGGTCTTCTCTCTTTATAAACGGTTGTTCCGTTCTATACTTAACAATCTCTTTCGCAATGCCTTTATTTAAGCCTGCAACGTAAGACAAGAGGCTATACGAAGCAGTATTGAGGTCTACGCCTACGCTGTTAACACAGTCTTCTACCACACCGCCCAAAACTTCTTCAAGTCTATTTTCTGGCATATCGTGTTGATACTGACCGACACCGATAGATTTAACGTCAATCTTGATAAGTTCTGCAAGAGGGTCTTGCAATCTTCTTGCGATAGAAACTGCGCTTCTTTGTGCAGGTTCAAAGTCGGGGAATTCTTCCGCACCGAGTTTGCTTGCGCTATAAACGGACGCGCCAGCCTCGTTTACAACAGCGTAAGAGAGGTTTAAGCCCGATTCTTTTATCATATTTGCAACGAAGATTTCCGATTCTTTACTTGCCGTTCCGTTACCGATAGAAATAATAGAAACGTTGTGCTTTTTGATGAGTTTAAGAAGAATTTCTTTGGCTTCTTCAATTCTGTTTTGGGGCGGAGTCGGGAACACAACTGCGGTATCCAAAACGTTTCCCTCCGAGTCGATTACTGCAATCTTGCAACCCGTACGATATGCAGGGTCAAGTCCTAAAATAATCTTGCCTTTTAACGGGGGTTGCAAAAGAAGGGGACGGAGGTTGACTTCAAACATTTTGATTGCTTGTTCGCTAGCCTTTTCGGTAAGCTCGCTTCTAACTTCCCTTTCAATCGAGGGGAATATTAAGCGCGAATACGCGTCAGCACACGCGTTTGCAACGATTTCCGACGCTTTTCCATTACCTTTAACGTAAATGGAGTGAATTGCCGAAACAAACGCTTCGTTATCCACCGTTATATTTACCCTTAAGCACTCTTCTTTTTCACCGCGGTTAACTGCAAGAATTCTGTGCGAGGGGATTTTTGCAATCTTTTCCGAATACTCTGCGTACATATCGTAGGTCTTGGAATTTTCCGCTTCCAACAACTTGCAAGCAATCTCGCCCACTTCCCCGATTTTTTTACGGAGTGCCTTACGGAGTTCCGCATCGTCGGAAACGCGTTCTGCGATTATATCCGAAGCGCCTGCAATCGCGCTCTCTACGTCCAAAACGCCCTTTTCTTCATTGATAAACTCTTGCGCCTTTTCCAAAACGTTATCGTTATCTTGGGCGAGGATAAAGTTTGCTAGGGGTGCAAGACCTTTTTCCGTTGCGACTGAAGCGCGCGTTTTTCTCTTTTGCTTATAGGGGCGGTATATATCTTCCGCCTCGGTAAGAGTTTCCGCCCCAGCAAGAGCGATAGCAATCTCGTCGGTCATTTTGCCTTGTTCGGTAATGGAGTTTACAATCTCTTCCTTTCTCTTGTCGAGGTTTCTTAAATACTTTAATCTGTCGTTAAACTCGCGAAGAACTTGGTCGTCGCAAGCGCCCGTCATTTCCTTTCTATACCTTGCAATGAACGGAATAGTGTTTCCGTCGTCAATAAGCGTGATAATGTTTGCAGAGTGGTCTGCACGAATGTTGAATTCCTTGGATAGTTTTAGTGAATAGTCCATAAGTTAAACCTTTTTTCCTTTTTTCTTTCTTATTTCTTTGACGGTCTTTTCGTAACCGTTATCTTTGGGGGTGTAGTACACCTTATCCTTTAATGAGTCGGGAAGATATTGCTGTTCGACGTAACCGCCAAAGTCGTGCGGATACTTATATAAACCCTTTTGCTTTTTGTCTTCCTTAGAAGCAAACTCATAATTTTTTAAATGTGCAGGCACGTTGTCGTCCTTGACGTTCACCGCGTCTTGCTCTGCCGAATACATAGCCTCTACAACGGTGTTGGACTTTTCCGCCTCGCAAACGTAGATGACCGCTTCGGATAAGGGGATAAGTCCTTCGGGAAGTCCTAAATTTTGAAAAGCGGTAAGCGCGCTCGTTGCAACGACTAGCGCGTTGGGGTCTGCCATACCCACGTCCTCTGCCGAATGCACGACAAGTCTTCTTGCTAAAAGTAGTGGGTCGCAACCGCCTTTAATTAGCCTTTGCATATAGTAGAGAGCGGCATTCGCATCACTACCCCTTAAACTCTTGCAGAATGCGGAGAGCATATCGTAGTATAGGTTTTCATCGTACGATAGCGCCTTTTGTTGAATAGATTCTTCCGCGTCCTTTAAGGTTACCCTTATCTTGCCGTCCTTTTGCGGTGCGGTAGTGAGCGCTGCGAGTTCTAGCGCGTTAAAGGCAACGCGCAAATCTCCTGCCGACGTTTTTGCGATATGGTCGAAAGCCTCTTCATCAATGGTTAAATCGTAATTGCCAAGCCCCCTTTCCTTATCCACCGTCGCCCTTTTAAGCGCGGTCTTTATATTGTCAATAGATAGGCGTTTAAGTTCAAACACTCTGCAACGCGACACGATTGCAGGAGTCATTGAAGCAAAGGGGTTTTCGGTAGTCGAGCCGATGAAGATTATGTCCCCACGCTCTATCGCAGGGAGCAAACTATCGCTTTGCGTTTTGTTAAACCTATGACACTCGTCAAGGAGAAGATAGGTCTTCTTGCCGTAAAGTTTAGCGTTGGTTTGTGCTTCGTCAATAACTTTTTTAACGTCCGCAACACCGCTGTTTACGGCGTTTAGCTTAACGAAATTTCCGTCCGTGCCGTTTGCGATGACGTTTGCAAGCGTGGTCTTTCCACAACCGGGTGGCCCCCAAAAAATACAACTGCCTAGCCTATCGAGTTTTATTGCACGGCGAAGCAGTCCCGTTTCAGAGACTATATGCTCTTGCCCTAAAAACTCCGAAAGGGTTTTGGCTCTCATTCTTTCGGCGAGCGGAACGTTTGCGCTCGCGTTAGATACTAAATCAAATAAATCCATAGAAATATTTTAACATATCCCATATTTTTTTTCAAGTGGTAATACAATAATATATGACTAAAACTCTATCTAAATTTTTGGACGGACTGCTGTTTTTTGTTCTCGTCGCCCTCTCTCTAATTTTGTGCTTTAATAAAGCCTTATCTCTAGCCGTTATCGACGGTTTTAAGTTGTGGTTTGCGTGCGTTCTCCCTTCTGTTTTTCCATACTTTTTTATAACCGCAATCATGACGGGGCTTTCCTTTACGGGCAAGATTTCGAGGTTTTTATCACCTGTCACAAAGCGACTTTTTAACACGGGCGGAATAACTGGGTATGCGTTTTTTATAAGCCTTATCTCCGGCTATCCCGTTGGCGCAAAGACGGTTGCCGACCTAAAAGAAAATAATCTGCTTGGCGAAGCGGAGGCTGTGAGAGCAAGCACCTTTTGTTCGACTTCCTCTCCTATGTTTTTAATATCGTCGGTGGGAAGTATTATGTTTAACAGCGCCACTTTCGGCTTGGTTTTATTTTTGGTGCATTTTTTATCCGCAATATTAATGGGCATTACCTTTTCCTTTTATAAGCGCAAAGAAAAACCCCTCTCATTAGTTTCCGCCGTGCGCGATGAAAAAATAAACTTATCGCTTTACGAAACGACCTTTTCCGCAGTAACTTCGGTACTTGTTGTGGGCGGACTTATCACAGTCTTTTATATCCTTACTGAAGTCCTCTTGTCTGTCCGCATATTAGTCCCGCTCGTATCCGTGCTTGAAAAGCTTTTGGGGGATAAAACTCTTGCCGAGGGCATCGTGTTTGGAATTTTAGAAACAACGCGTGGATACAAAGCGGTATCAGGCTGTGGAATAACTTTTTTGACCTTGCCCGTGTGCGCGTTTTTTTGTGGGTTTGGCGGACTTTCGGTAATAGCGCAATCACTAGCGTACTTAAAAAAAGCAAAAATAAAAACCGCCCCTTTTATTCTTGCAAAAATTTTGCAGGCGGTTTTATCTTTTGTTTTAGGTTTGATTTTTTCCTCTATTTTCTTTGGAGGAGTGTTTTAATGACGGGCAACGCGTTTTTAGGAACGTATTCCGAATAGTCGCCGTTAAGGTCGATAATGTTTCTTATTGCCGACGAACTTACGTAACTCAACGACGCTGGGGTTGGGATAAAGAGCGTTATCGTTTCGGGCGAGAGGTCACGGTTATATTGCGCCATTTTGTTCTCATACTTATAGTCGTCCGCATTCCTTATTCCGCGCACGGTAAACTTTATATCGTTCTCTTTCATAAAGTCAACAAGCATTCCGTCAAAACTCTTAACCTCTACTCTTTCAGAGCCTATATACATTGCCTTTATGATTTGCAATCTTTCTTCAAGAGAAAAGAGCGGTGTTTTATTAACGTTGATACCAACGGCGATGACAACCTTATCAAAAGTTTCAAGGCATTTTTCCACAACGTATTCGTGACCTTTACTTATCGGGTCGAACGTCCCTGCAAACACACACTTTTTCATTAGTTATCCTCCTTCATAAAAAAGGTTAATTTAACTCTACCGTACTTTCTTTGGTCGGTAATTTTTAAGCCCTCGATTTTCCCCTCGAACGCCACTTCGTCCTCTAAAATTATTATTCCGTTATCTTTTATGACCTCTTTTGAGAGGGCTACCGCACTCTCTTTAAGGTCGCTTTTGTACGGTGGGTCGATGTAGACTATGTCAAACTTGTCCGACGTGCTTTTAAGTAAAGTTAGCGCGTCGGTATTTTTTATGACGAAAGGCTCGTCCACTTTGAGTTTTTCTAAATTCTTTTTTAAGATTAATAAGCTCTGTCTACTCGCGTCGTTAAAGGTAACCTTTTTTGCTCCGCGCGATAAGGCTTCTATACCGATTGCCCCCGTTCCGCAAAAGAGGTCTAAAACCTCTGCGCCGAAAATCTTAAACTGTAAGATATTAAAGAGGCTTTCTCTCGCCATATCCGAAGTCGGTCTAATCCCGTCAACGTTCACGTCAGCAAGCACTCTGCCCTTGTACTTTCCGCCTACTATTCTCACTATTTTCCACCGTGCAAATAATTTTGATGCTGTTTAATCTTCTCTTGTTGTTTAGCTATCTTCTTCGCGCCGAAAATATAGGGAATTCCCATTGATAAAACTATTACCGGCAATACCGTAAGGCAAATATAGAAGGTATTGGGCATGATTACCCAAGCGCTGTTAGCCCTTGCAAAAGCAAATACTACCATATAGATAAAGGACATTACCACGCCCGCGCTGTTGGTTGCGTTACTACCAACTGCAGTATTAGAAAATCCGTTCATACACAAGTGGATAATAGTACAAATTATAAGAGGTATGCACACGAATAGTCCGGATACAAACCCTTTATACGGCTTATATTCTTCTGCTTCTTTGATTGGATATTCTCTACCCGTTTTGATTATTTCGCGCCTATTTATATCGTTTGCGAGCAATACTTTATACGAGGCTTGTCCCTCTCTATGCGACACAATCGCGACTAAAACGACGTAAAAAATTAAGCACGCCGCAATTAAACAAATTTTAAGCGCGACAAGACTTTGCGTATCGCCTATACAAAGAATTGCAAAGTCTATCATCGCAAACATTCCTAAATACATAAAAGGAACGAAAACTTGCTTAATAAAATACAAAATTTGTTTCATCTGTTTATCCTTTATCTCAAATATATTTTTTCCGCACGCATAGCGGACTTTGTTAAAATCTCGTAACTTATCGTATTATACTTTCTCGCTAGCTCTTCCGCGTCTTCCATAACCACCGCATACCCTTCTTCTATTATTGGGTCGGTATACGCGGTAACGTCCATACACCGATTATTGAACTGACCTTCTACCGCCACTCTATCTAGTCCGTCCGCATAGCCGTATCGAACGAGCGATATTTTTTGCTCTTTCTTTGACGGAAAGTCCCCGTACAACGCGCTCTCGCCCTCTTTTATAATGCGCTCTCTTAAAATTGGCGACAAGATTTTCATAATCGGGCGAACGGTTATTTTATCGGTTGGGAAAGGTTTATAGCCGTAAAGCAATATTCCAACCCTTACCATATCGTAAAAAACACCCGATAGCATTCCTCCGCTAGCCGAAATATGACAAACTATATTTTTATTATAACTCTTAACGCAATTATTTGCAAGTAAAAATTTGTTTTGCGCTATACGTCGCGCACTTTTATTTTCTGGGTTTGCAAAATGAGAGTATAATCCGCAAATTTTTACGTACTCGCTCTTATAGAATTTGGACGCTATTTGTTCTAGCTCTAATAGGCTATCCACCCCTTGCCTATTCATACCGCTATTAAACTTTATATGCACTTTTACCGCCCTTTCCATACTCTTTGCCACACTCTCTAACATTTGCGCTTGGAAAAAAGAACAAACGGTTGCGGTTAGGTCATACCGTATAATCAACTCGCAATCATCGGGATAGACCGGGGTTAGCACCAAAATTTCCTTATCTATTCCCGACAAACGAAGATTTATCCCCTCTTCTACTAGGGCAACGGCAAAGCAATCGGCAATATTATAGAGCGCGTTAGCGCACTCTACCCCGCCGTGACCGTATGCGTCGGCTTTTACCACAGCGCAAAATTTAGTTTTTTTGGGCAAGAGTTTTTTTACGGCTAATGCGTTTTCTTTTAAGGCGCTCAAATTTATAATGGCTTTATTTAACATATAAATTAATATATGTTAAACCCTCGACGGAAGTTTCCGCCAAGGGTTTATCTTATCCAAAAATTTGATTATTAATTTGTTTGAACTTTTAAGGTTGATTTACCGAAAAGTTCTATGGTGATACTTGTCTTTCCGCTCGACGTCTTAGCGATTTCTTTTCCGTCTAGTAAAACACTTGCGTTTTTGAAGCACACAACGTTTAGAGTGTGTGTGCCGAAGCCGTATATTTCGTAGGTGCTTTCATCTTCAACACTTGCAACAACGTTTACTTGTTGGGTGTTTGCATACACGACGCTTTGGTTTTGGTAAGCGAGTTCTAAAAGATTACGTTCTTTAACTTCGCACTCGAAGGAAAAATCGCCCTTTACCACTTGCACCGTCTTTTTGTTGCCTTGCTTTGTCCAATCTATATTTATTAGATATAATTTACCGCCATTACCATCTTTCCAATCAGACCAATACACTTGATTTTCATTATCGCGCACGCAGATGTCTTTTTGAACGTAAGTGTCAAGCATGGTTTTCAAAACGTTTGCGCAAACGTACTTTAGTTTTTCGTGACCGGGGTAGGCGTAAGTACAAAGCAAATACGCATAGCCTTTTCCTAGTTTTTTCCTTATAAATAGTGGGCGACTGCTACGCGCGTCTATCAAGCAAACCTCCGCACCGTCAAGGGTGATTTCTGCCAAACGACAATCGCCGTCCTCTCCCTCGTCTTTAGAGGGAAGTCTTATCAAATCTTGCGCTTTCGTATAGTCTTTTTCAGGGAAATTTACGCTCTTAATCTCGCCCGAAAACTCTTCACAAGGCTTGCCGATTTTAACGCCGAACAAATCGCTAACGTCACCGTCGTTATAAAGATTTGCATTTTCAAAGTCGTGGATTAGTTTTCTATCCACACGGCTAGACAGTTGCGGAACGGATAGAACGATAACACCGCCTTGCTCTACGTAGTTTTTCAACCTTTCGTAGTCGTTTTTAAACGTTGCCTCCACACCATCGCACTCTTTTGCCATTGTGTTCCAGCCAAGCATAAATAGAATTTTATAGTTTGCGTAAGCGTCTTTAGAAGCTTCTATTGGCAAGAAATCCCACTCACCATAAGGGTTTGAAGCAAAAACTTTACGTGTTTTGTATGCGTTTTGGTTTAACGGTGTCAAATAAACGTTGGGTGCGACAATCTCTAGTAGGTGCATACCTTTTTCCGGTTGACGATGTCCCCACTCCTCTTCAGGAGAGCCGTTTTTACCCCAAATTCGCCTATCCTCGTCCTTGTATAAAAGTTTCATATTTGCATTACACGTGGTTATCGCAGTGAAAGGCGCTTCGTGCCTTCCTTGAATAAAGGCAAAATCAACCTGCGGTTTGCCCTTTCTTGCGTGAGTTTGAATATGCTTATAAAACTCTATCGTAACCTTTTGTTTTTCTTCGGTCATATAATCGTCGTTAACCATACGATAGTATTTATTGTTTTGGAACAAACTATCCTCTTCAAACACGAGGTTTGCACCGAACACCCACGGCAAATACATGGCTATCCAATACCTACCAATCGCCGTTTCTAGTTCGGCTTGGATATTGTGTTGCGAAGCGACGTGCGCACCCCAAACGCGTTTGCCATAAGCTCTTGCATTTCCACGCGCATCTGGTAAAATGGTAAGGTGATTTGCACAATAGGTTTCGTGCCTTAAAATGTCTAGTCCTGCTTTATAAGCGTATCTAGCCCCACTACTACACTCGCCCATAGCAACTTTTGCGTCGCCAACTTTCAATGCGTTGTAATCGTTCTTAAATTGTTGCACGGTCAAATTTTCCGCTTGTTCCATAGTGGTAACGGACGGATTGTCGAAATAGTTACCATAATACACAATACCCGTTCGTTCGTGTCCACCGACGGCAAAATTATATTCGCCAGACCCATCTATCACCGCTTGCATAAGATAAGATTTAACTAGGCCGTGCATAATAACGTCAGTATAAACTTGATGTTTTTTGCAGTCTTTTGCTAAATCGTAAATTTTATCCACGGGAACGCACCAAGTCCTATAACCGCGCAAAACAACGTAGTTGCCCATTTGCTCGTCTAGCATTTTCCTAAAATAGTACTGATACGTTTCCGGTTGGTCGATTTTTATTTCAATACCTGTTTTAGGCTCAACGGCTTCACTTTCCCCGTCCCAAATTTCAGATAGATATGCGGTGGAAGTTTTTTTGCTAACAAGGTCGGTAAAGGTAATTTCTCCTTTCCCCGACTTTGTCGCTTTGAAAAAGTATTCGTTTTCGCCGTGCGTAAAGACATTAAAAGTGTTTTCGTGAATTTCGTACTCTCCGCTAGGGTCACAACCCACAACGTTGTCACTACAAGTAATTAAAACTTTTGCCGAATTCAAGGCAAACACGCGCACGGAAAAAACTTTTCCTTTCTTTGTCCATTTTGGACAAGATAATATTTGCAAATGCTTGCGCTCTTTTATAAATAGCCTTACCATTTGCGTTAAAATTACTATTTGGTTGTCATGGTTTACTATTTCAACCTTATTTTCTCCGTCTTTCAACAAATGAACGGGAACGGAGAAAAACGTTTCTTCAAAGTGTTGAGATTGGTGGTCCCAATCGCACGAATATTTTGCGTTTTTATAAACGCTGTTGCCATTAATAAACACTTCATAATCAGCAACACCGCTAATTGAAACGTTTTTGTTTTGGTCTTTGCTTTGAATTACACGAATTGCACCCTCAACTTCAAGTTCTTTTTCGTTCGACCTTTGGGCGCAAAAGGTAAAGGTTGCCGAAGAGCTTTTTCCGCACGGAATAACAACGCCGTTAACGCCGAAAAAGTTGTTCTGTGCCCCTAAAAAACACTCGCCTTTTATGCGAATTTCATTTTGTTTTTGTTTTGCTAAATACCACTCGTCCTTTTGCATATACACGTGCATAACGGCAAGCAAAAAGGGGTTTTCGAGGTCGAAAGTGAGGTGCTTATTGTCAAGCAAATCTTTAATGGTGAATTTACCGCTTGCACTTTCCGTATTGATTTCTATTATGGTATTATCATCCCCCTCAATAGTGAAGACATACCCGTCGTAACAGTTGCAAACCGTAGACTTCCACTCTACCTTTCCGTATGGTACGGCAATAGGCGTTAAAACGTGACAGCCGAATCTGTCTTCTTGAAATTCGAGGTGTTTTACGTCCACAAGCTTTCCGCCCTGCACGTCAATGCGTCCGTCAAAACAAAGCTTGGGCAAATACTTTTCGGTAAAATAAATATGGCGATATCCCCAATCGACGAAAAATTCAACTCTCATCACTTTCTCTCCATAAAATTTGTAGTCTATCAATTAGCGTTTTGTTTATTATACCTTTTCTACTTGTTGATTTCAAGTAAAATTTCATTTTCTTTCTTGAATTTATTTTATTCATAAAATAAAAACCCCCGACGGAAAGTCCGTTGGGGGTTAACTTTATCCAAAAATTAGTTTCTGGGGTTTTTAAGCTGAGCTTGTGCAGCAGCAAGTCTTGCAATCGGAACGCGGAAGGGCGAGCAAGATACGTAAGAAAGACCAATCTTATGGCAGAATTCGATAGACGAGGGGTCGCCACCGTGTTCGCCACAGATACCGCAGTGCATTTCTTTACGAACGCCTCTGCCGAGCTTAACAGCCATATCCATGAGTTTGCCTACGCCGTTTTGGTCGATTTTTGCGAACGGGTCGTTTTCAAAAATCTTGGTGTCGTAGTAAGCGGTGAGGAACTTACCAGCGTCGTCACGAGAGAAGCCGTAAGTCATTTGGGTAAGGTCGTTAGTACCGAAGCAGAAGAATTCAGCTTCTTTAGCGATTTCATCAGCAGTGATACATGCTCTGGGGATTTCAATCATAGTACCAACTTCATATTTGAGGTTAGATTTTGCTTTTGCGATTTCTTCATCAGCAGTTGCAACTACAATGCTCTTAACGTATTTAAGTTCTTTTGCTTCGCCAACGAGCGGAATCATGATTTCGGGAACTACCTTCCAATCAGCGTGCTTATTTTGAACGTTGATTGCAGCGCGGATAACCGCTCTAGTCTGCATCTTTGCGATTTCAGGATAGGTAACGCTCAAACGGCAACCACGGTGACCCATCATCGGGTTAGCTTCGTGGAGAGAAGATATTATGCTCTTGATTTGAGCAACGGTCTTGCCTTGTGCGTTTGCCAAAGTTTCGATATCGTATTCGCTTACGGGAACGAACTCGTGGAGAGGCGGGTCGAGGAAACGAATAGTAACGGGGTTACCTTCTAACGCTTCGTAAAGTTTTTCAAAGTCGCCTTGTTGCATGGGGAGAATCTTTTCGAGAGCAGCTTCTCTTTCTTCCAAGGTGTCAGCACAAATCATTTCGCGGAACGCGTCGATTCTGTCGCCTTCAAAGAACATGTGCTCGGTACGGCAAAGACCGATACCTTCTGCACCGAGTTCGCGTGCTTTTGCAGCGTCCTTGGGAGTGTCGGCATTGGTACGAACGCCCAATACTCTGTATTTGTCTGCCCAACTCATGATTCTGCCGAAGTCACCGGAGATAGTAGCGTCAACGGTAGGAATAGCACCGTCGTAAATGTTACCGGTAGAACCGTCGATAGAAATTACGTCGCCTTCTTTATAAGTCTTTCCAGCGAGAACGAAGGTTTTAGCGTCTTCGTCGAAGTTAGAAATTGCCGAGCAACCGGAAACACAGCAAGTACCCATACCACGAGCAACAACTGCTGCGTGAGAGGTCATACCGCCACGAGCGGTCAAGATACCTTGAGCGGCTTTCATACCTTCGATATCTTCAGGAGAGGTTTCCAAACGAACGAGGATAACCTTTTCCTTTCTTTCTTTCCAAGCTTTAGCGTCTTCAGCGGTGAAAACGATTTTACCGCATGCAGCACCAGGAGATGCGCCGAGCGCTCTTGCAGCGGGCTCAGCACTCTTTAATGCTTTAGCGTCGAATTGGGGGTGCAAGAGAGTGTCGAGGTTTCTCGGGTCAATCATCAATACTGCTTGCTTTTCGTCAATCATACCCTCGTCAACGAGGTCGCATGCGATTTTGAGAGCAGCGGCAGCGGTACGCTTACCGTTTCTCGTTTGAAGCATATAGAGTTTGCCGTGTTCAACGGTAAATTCCATATCTTGCATATCTCTATAGTGGTCTTCCAAAATCTTGCAAACGTTTTCGAATTGTTTGTAAGCTTCGGGGAATTTTTCAGCCATTTGAGCGATAGGCATCGGTGTTCTAACACCGGCAACAACGTCTTCGCCTTGTGCGTTGGTCAAGAATTCGCCCATGAGTTTCTTTTCGCCGGTTGCAGGGTCACGAGTAAATGCAACACCCGTACCGCAATCGTCACCCATGTTACCGAAAGCCATTGCTTGAACGTTAACAGCAGTACCCCAGCTGTAAGGAATATCGTTGTCACGACGGTAAACGTTTGCTCTGGGGTTGTCCCATGAACGGAAAACTGCTTTTACTGCGCCGATGAGTTGTTCCTTGGGGTCAGACGGGAAGTCTGCGCCGATTTTTGCTTTGTATTCTGCTTTGAATTGGTTAGCGAGTTCTTTTAAGTCTTCAGCAGAAAGTTCAACGTCGAGCTTAACGCCCTTTTCTTCTTTCATCTTGTCGATGAGTTGTTCAAAATACTTTTTACCTACTTCCATAACTACGTCAGAATACATTTGGATAAATCTTCTGTAGCAGTCGTAAGCCCATCTTGCGTTGCCTGACTTTTCAGCCATAACTTCAACAACTTGTTCGTTAAGACCAAGGTTTAAGATGGTGTCCATCATACCAGGCATGGACGCTCTAGCACCCGAACGAACGGATACGAGCAAGGGGTTTTCTAAATCGCCGAATTTTTTGCCGGTGATTGCTTCCATTTTAACGATGTTTTCCATGATTTCGGCCATGATTTCATCATTGATTTGCTTGCCGTCGTCATAGTACTTGGTGCACGCTTCGGTAGAAATGGTAAAGCCTTGGGGAACGGGAAGACCGATTTTGGTCATTTCTGCAAGGTTTGCACCCTTACCGCCAAGAAGCTCGCGCATTGAAGCGTCGCCTTCACTGAATAAATAAACATACTTCATTATGTTTTCCTCCTAATTTGTCCTACATTTAGTATTTGGTGTTATTAATTTTCCCTCTTAATTTTAACCTTACATATTTTACTATAATTTGAAAAATTTATCAACCTTTATAGCACACTTTTTTTCTATTATTACAAAATTTTCATAAGTTCTGCAAGCGACTTAATTTTTTCTTCGGCGCGGTTTTCTATGTAAAAGTTCAAAAGTCTTAATATTTTGACCTCAATCTCCCCGTCAACCGAGCCTCCGCGCATAACCGTTTGAAGCCCTTCTAACGTGGATAAATTCATCTCTCTCCCCACCCCGTCGAAACAGTTTTCGCAGTAAAACGAACCACGCCTATAATCGAAGAAAACCCTGCCGTGCACTTGGTTTTTACAGCAAGCGCAACTGTCGATAAAAAGGGCGTAACCGTTCTCTTTTAACGCAGAAAACAAAAATCGGATAAGCACCTCTTTTGCGCTCCTGTCCCCGTAACTTATTTCTTTAAGCGTTTCAATAACGAGGAAAAACCCCTCTGCCGACACGATATTTTCTCTATAAAACTTTTTCACAAACTCCAATACAGCGCCCGCACAAAAATATTTGCCTATGTCTTCTCGGAGCGGATAAAAACTGTCAATTAAGCTTGCGCCCGTAACAGTTCTCATCTCCCCCTTTTTAGCGAGCAAAAATTCTGCAAAACAAAAAGGCTCGGAAGCAAACTTTAACTTTGCCCCTGCCTTTTTAACGCCTTTTATTTTAGCCGAAAGGACACCTTGCTCCAAGGTGAAAATATTGAGTATTTTATCATTCTCGCCGAAAGCCGTTCCGCCGAGCACTATTCCTTTAAGCTTTTCTTCCATAAGATTTATTTATCCGAAAGTTTTTTATACAAAAGATAGTAGCGCACGTCCCCCGTCTTTTCAAACAATTTCCACGCGGTATCGTCTGCGCGCCTTACTTGCTTTTTCTTTTTGCCCATACTCTCCCCCTCTAAGAGTGAGTATGCGCTTATTTTCCCCTTTTATGCGGTTAAGCGTTGTCGCCGTAGCCGTACTCTTTCATTAGTTGCGCACTGTTGCGCCAATCTTCTTTTACCTTTACGTACGTTGTGAGGAACACCTTTTTGCCGAGGAACTTTTCCATATCCTCCCTAGCAAAAGACGACACCTCTTTTATTGCGCGTCCGCCCTTTCCGATAAGTATTGCTTTGTGGTTTGGTTTTTCACAAACTATGTCTAGGCTTATTCTATAAGTTCTTCCGTTCTCGGAAAGCGCAAACTCGTTTATGATAATTGCAACGCCGTGCGGAATTTCCTTGTCGAATTTAAGAAGAATTTTTTCGCGCATTATCTCGGACACCATAAACTTTTCCGAACGGTCGGATATTATATCTTGCTCGAAAAGTTTTTCGCCCTCGGGAAGTTTTGCCAAAATGACTTTTATAAGCTCTTTAATATTTCTTCCCTTTCTTGCCGAAACGGGAACGATTTCCACGTTCTCGCTAGAGAGTTCTTTAAGCTCGCTTATCAAAAGACTTTCGGGCATAATGTCAATTTTTGTGAGCGCAAGTATGGTCGGCACCGATGAGGAGGCGTATTTTTTAAGAAGTTTTCTATCCTCGTCGCTTAGTCCTTCGTGCGCGTCCATAACGAATAGCACCGCGTCCACGTCGCTAACGCTATCGGTCGTGGTCTTTTGCATAACCGAGTTTAGTAGGTTGTCCGCCCTATAAATTCCCGGTGTGTCAATAAATGCAATTTGGTAATCTTCGGTAGTTAAAACACCGAGTATTCTATCTCTTGTCGTTTGGGGTTTTGGGGAAACGATAGCCACCTTTTCGCCAACCAAAACGTTGACAAGCGTGCTTTTCCCTGCATTTGCGCGCCCAACGACTGCAACAATTCCGCTTTTCATTATGCTTTTCCTTTATTCTCTTCTGGGTGAAGAATTGCGAGCGCGCTCTTTTCAAGCGTTCTCATTTGCTTTTTGTCCTGTTCTTCCATATGGTCGTAACCGAAAAGGTGCATAAGTCCGTGTATAATTAAATACTCTCTCTCCCTTTCCACGCTATGACCGTATTCTTCTGCCTGTTGAATAATCTTTTCCTCGCACAAAACAATCGAGCCGAGGAAGATATACCTGCCCTCAAGTTCGGTAAGGCAGTCTTCGGGATATAAAATCTTTCCGCGAATACCGTCAAGGCTAGGATAGGACAAAACGTCGGTAACGCTGTCCACACCCCTAGTCGTTCTGTTAAGGTTGTGCATTGCCTCGCTGTTGTGGAAGATGAGTTCTACTTTAAATTTAGAAACTTGTCCAAGTGCGGTCATAACCGCTTTGGCAATCTTTTTTACCTTTACTTTTCTGTCAAGACACTCTATAAATAATTTGCCCATGATTTCCTCTCGTTATAAGTCCATACCCTCTAGATTTACCTTGGGGTACTCTATTCTGCTGTGGTAAATACCCGTGAGGTTGTTTACTACCGTGTGGATAATAATGTTAAGTTCCTTTAAGGTTATTTCACAATCGTCGAACTGACCGAGTTCCATTCTGTCGTTAACGATTTTTCTAACCACCTTTTTAACGTTCTCTCTAGAACGGTCTTGTAATGACCTTGCCGCCGCCTCGCACCCGTCGGCTATCATAATAATCGCCGCGATTTTGGTCTTGGGTTTAGGCCCTGGGTAGCAGTACTGCAAAAGGTCTACGTCACCGTCAGTAAACTTTCTCGCCTTGTCGTAAAAATATATGATAGGCAAGGTGCCGTGGTGTTGCAGACACACGTCTGCAATCTCTTGCGGAAGTCTGTTTTTAATGACTAAATTATATCCGTCTTGAGCGTGCGCCTTTATGATGTTTGCCGAAAGTTCGGGGGTTAAATCGTCGTGCGGGTTAACTCCGTCCGCTTGGTTTTCCTTAAAGAACTCCGGTCTACGAAGTTTTCCTACGTCGTGATAGTACGCGCACGTTCTTGCGAGCAGAGCGTCCTCCTCGATAGCCGCCGCACACGCCTCTGCAATGTTGCACACCACGATTGAGTGGTTGAACGTGCCCGGTGCTTGTTGGATAAGTTTTTTAATAAGCTTTGATTTGTGGTCGGTGAGTTCTGAATACTTAAAGCTGGAAACCTTTTTGAACATCGCCTCGAACACGGGAAGAAGTATCATAAAGATTGCAACGACTAGCGGTCCTGAAAAGCCTGCGGAAACGAGGTCTGCAACGACGTTATCCCCACCGTTTTCGATAATGTCCATTCCCACGCAGAGAAGTGAGGGAAGTGAGATTAAAATGCTTCTCAATAAAAGTTTTAGTCTTGACGACGCTTTATCCATAGAAACGGCAGCGATTACGCCCGAACTGAAACCCATAATGAGTATAGGATAGTTGCCGACGCTGAACACGTTTCCACCGAAAGAGTCGAACAAGAAGATGATTACGCAGAAAATTATGTTGGTAAATATTGCCGTTCTTCTGTTAGTAACGAAAAGCGTTAGCAACGCGACGAACGCTAGCGGTCTTAAATTAACGTTTACGTACGCACCGATTGCACTGCACGCTAAAATTCCAAGCTCGATGATTAAAAATATCATTTGCGAGTTTACCGCTCTTTTTAGAAAATCTCTGTCCTCGAACGCGAAATAAAACGCCATAATAGAGATAGTTAACACAAGCAATAGTATAAAGTGCAAAAACGTGGTTGGATTTTTCGATAAACTCTCTAACCCTTTTTGTCCGGTTATGCCGTTTACGTACACGGTAAGGTAGAATAACCCCGTGATTACGACGGCGTTCAAAACGTAGACGAGAACGTTTAGCACAACGTCCTTCGTCCCCCAGTTAAGCACCTTTTGCGACTTTGTTTTTCTCATAATTTTCTTCCTTTAACCGACGGAGATTACCCGCCTGATTTTTGCCGTTACTTTATAAAAATATTCTTGACCGTTATCCGTTCTTTCCGTTTGGATGGAAAGTATTTCCTCGCCGTGCAGTTTTTCGGTTGAGAGCATTTGCGCAAACGCTTCCGCCTCTTTTTCGCCGACAAAGGTAAACTCTCTCTCAACTTTAAGCGTTACGACTGCAAGCACGTTAATCTTTACCGTTTGGTCCTTTACCGTTGCAATGCCGTCCACGAGTAAATCGCCTTTCTTTACTGTGTCCCCAACTTTAACTAGCGCCGTTCCGCGATAAACCTTAACGCTTTCCACAACGCCGTCGTCAGTGGATAGCATTTGGTATTTATCCCCCTCTAACGTTTTCACGCTATCGTCAGAGAGAACCAACTCTATCAAGAGCCTATTGCCCTTTTTCTTGCACGACGCAAAGGACAGGTTTTTATTATCCGATAGTATTCCGTCCTCAAGGGTGGGTAAATCAATTTTAGAAAACCTCGAATACTTGCCAATTCCTTGCAAGGCGAGGTATTCTTGCACCTCTGTTTTAAGCACTATTCCGCTACCCGAATAGCAAACGTCTAACACTAGGTCGTTAAACGCGCATTGGGCTGAGCAAAAGAAAATTGCACCGAGTATAAGTCCGAAGGACTTAAATAGCAGATAAAGTGGATAACCCCTACCCTTATCTCTTACTTTTTTTATATTATAACACAATTCGCGCGCGATTGCAAAAAAATTTTCGCCGTCCTTAAAGTTTACGGTAACGTTCATGCGTTTATTTTTGTATTTTTTTACGTTATAGAGGTCAATTCCCCTATTTTTCGCGCTTTTAATGAGTCCGTCGAGGTTTAGTCCGCGAACCTCGTACACGGAAAAAAGTCCTAAACCCTTTCTATTGCTTTTATTTTTCCACAAACGGCAACGTCCCCCGCACAGTATTTTTTGATATAAAGGCACTCGCCCTTGATTTTTATTCCGCCTTTTTTAAGAATTAAATACACCTCTTCGTCCGAGTATGCGCCTATCGACCTAACGTTTTCAAAATACCCTGCGCTATCCCCGAAAAGCACCGCCCTAAATTGCGGTTGACTTGGGAGTTCGCCTCCGTTAAAGCACCCTAAAATGCAGTCTATAAAACTCATCTTGCCCTCCTTAAAGCGTTATTCGTCAATTTATGCTATGTGCTTTTTTTAGGCATTATGCGTAAAAAAACCGCCGTTTAACATAAACGACGGTTATAAACTTATTTAGTTTTTGTAGTAGTTGATTAGACAACCCTTTAATATGATTTGCTTTTCCGCGTCGGTAAGCTCGTCCATCTTCAACGTTATCGTTCTTGTGTTTTTGCCGAACACCTTTGCCTTAAACTCTTTTGCACCGTTTTCGATTGCCGACTTAACGTTTTCAACGTAAACGTAATCGCCCACCTCGAAGTCGTTCTTATCGGCGAGGAAAGGTATCATTCCCCAGTTGATAAGGTTGCTTCTATAACGCTTGGTCGCATATTCTTTAGCAATGTTTGCAACACCGCCCAAAACTCTTTGACAAGACGCGGCTTGTTCTCTTGCAGAGCCGTCGCCCGGTTTAATAGAGCAAACTACGCTTCCGTAAGTGGTAGTGCTCTCGTCAAGTCCCAATTCTTTGGGAAAAGCGCCGTCCCTAACGTCTTTTGCCCTTTGAACGTATGCAGGGTCTTTTCTAGACAATGCAAACTCTGCAAGTTTTAAGGGGTTGGAGCGGTAAGACGAAGTTTCGCCCGACGGAATGAGTTCGTCAGTCGTGGTAACGGGGTCGTTCAGTACGGATACAACCTTTAATAAGAGGTTGTCTTTAAGTGCGTACATCTTGGGCCAATCAGCAATGTTCGGGCCGTATACAAGCGCACTATCGAGGTTTTGTTTGCCTACGCCGTTATAAACTCTTGCCTTATAAATCTTGTTGTCAAAGCGATATTTTTTAATCTTGTTAGAATATTCTTCGTCCATAGCCGAAGTTATAGCGCCACCGTTTTTAGCGGTTGCTGCAATACTTCTTGCGTCCATTAGTGCAACGGCGGAGAGTTGTCCGTTTGCAGGTTTGCTTCCCTCACGGCTCTCAAAGTTTCTAGTGGTATGTCTAATTGATAATCCGTTATTTTGAGGAACGTCGCCAGCGCCGAAACAGGGTCCGCAGAACGCAGTCTTAATAATCGCGCCGTTATCCATAAGTTTTCCGATATAACCGCCGTCCACAAGTCCTTTATAAACGGGTTGGCTGGACGGATAAATATCCAAGGTGAAGTCGTTGTTGTTTATTGCGGTATCGCCCAAAATTTCCGAAGCCTCCGCAACGTTTTCGTACATACCGCCTGCACAGCCTGCGATAACGCCTTGCTCAACGTAAACCTTGCCGTCCTTTATCTTGTCGGTAAGTCTAAACTCGCCTTTGCCCTCGGGTAAAAGCTTTTTGCCTGCTTCTTCCGCCTCTTTTAAGAGTTCGTACGGACGGGAGAGGAAATCTCTAATAGTATACGCGTTAGAGGGGTGGAAGGGAAGCGCAATCATCGGCTCAACTTTAGAGAGGTCGATAACTATTCCCCTATCGTAGTACGCGCCCTCTTCAGGACGAAGTTCTTTGTACGCGCCTACTCTTTCGTGCTGTTCGTAGTACTTTTTGGTCTTTTCGTCGGTAATCCAAACGGAAGATAGGCAGGTAGTCTCTGTCGTCATAACGTCGATACCGTTTCTAAAATCCATAGATAGAGTTTTGATACCGTTGCCGACAAACTCTAAAATTCTGTTCTTAACAAATCCGCTCTTAAAGGTAGCCTTAACGAGTGCCAAAGCAACGTCGTGCGGACCTACGCCCTTTCTCAATCTTCCTTTTAGGTTAACGGCAACTACTTCTGGCATATCCACGTCGTAAGTTCTGCCGAGAAGTTGTTTAACGAGTTCGGGACCGCCCTCGCCGATAGCCAAAGTGCCGAGCGCGCCGTAACGGGTGTGCGAGTCCGAACCTAAAATCATAGCACCGCAGAACGCTCTCATTTCACGCATATATTGGTGGATAACCGCAAGGTGCGGAGGAACGAACGCTCCACCGTATTTTTTAGCGGCGGAAAGACCGAAAACGTGGTCGTCCTCATTGATAGTTCCACCCACTGCACAAAGAGAGTTGTGGCAGTTGGTTAAAGTGTAAGGGATAGGGAATTTTTCAAGACCGCTAGCCTTTGCTGTTTGGATAATACCTACGTAGGTAATATCGTGCGAGGTAATCTCGTCAAACTTTGCGCAAAGTTTTTTGTCGTTACCGCTAAAATTGTGCGCGGACAAAATCTTGTAAGAAATGGTCTTTTCTCTTGCCGATTGGTCAAAAGATTTTGCGCGAACAAGCTTGCCGTCCTTATAATAAACGCCTTTTTCAATAAGTTTAATCATATTCTTTTCTCCGATGTCGTGATTTGTTTGCCTATTTGTCGTTTATTATACAATAATATAACCTTTTTTGCAAGTATTATTATCCCCTTAATTATCTAAAAAACCACTCAATCCCCCTTGCTTTTTTTATTCGTCTGTAATAAAATATACTTTAAGGAGTGATTATGAAAACTTTTAGATATAAATTTTTGCCTATTATCTACCTACTTTTATCGGTAGTTGCAGTTGCGGTAATAGTCGGCGCTTCTTTTTGCGTAAGGAATGCGCTCAATTTTGACGGACGTGTTTTTCATCTTGTTTTAGACCTTGCTTTTTTAGCGGTAAACCTTTTCGTTCTTTTAATAGTTGCCCTCGCATTGATAGTTAGTAGGTACGAGGTTATAGAGCAAAAAGGGCTATTTTTACGACTAGGAATTTTCCGCTTTAATATGTCGGTGGAGAAAATTTCGCAGTTTATCCACGTCGTGCACGAGCAAAAATTGGTCATTAAATACCAAGACGATAAGTTTATCTCGGTCGTAATTTCTCAAAAGAAATTTGACGAGTTTTATTCAGCCGTTCACTCTATCAACGACAAAACTGCGTTTTTAGTGGATAATGGCGAAAATTTGGAGTAAATTTATTAAAAAATTTATAAAAGTTTACCGCTATATTATTGACAAGCGCTATAATTAGTAGTAAACTTTAATCAACAATCGAGAATAAATCCGGTAGGTAAGGCTACCATAGGGATACGGACTGCTGCCGCGAAATGGTGGAGACACTGTCAGTTGGTCAGCAAACCACGTCGAAAACAAGGCGTGATTTAATGCAGTTTCATTGCCCTACGGTGCTAAAGCCAGCATGGTTAACACTTTTAGGTTTTGTCTTTGGTATTCCACCGCGATTTTTTTCGGGTGGAATTTCTTTTTTTGGAGGTCTTATATGAACGAAGAATTACAAATCATATACGAAAAGTTGAGCTTTTGCTTTGAAACGCGAAAGTTTGCCGACCTCCGAATACTTCTTCTCGATATGGAACCGTTCGACATCGCTAGGTTTATGGAGGATAATTTGGACGATAAAGACCAATTAAGGTTTTTCCGCCTCCTCCCAAAAGAGCTCGCCAGCGACGTTTTCGTAGAGATTGAAACGGATATCCAAGAAAACCTAATCAAAGCGTTTACCGATAAAGAACTTAAAGAAGTGGTAGACGATATGTTCCTCGACGATACGGTTGACGTGATTGAGGAAATGCCTGCAAACGTAGTTAAGAGAATTCTCAAAAACTCCTCGCCCGAAAACAGAAAGGAGATAAACGCGCTTTTAGAGTACCCCGACGATTCGGCAGGCTCGATTATGACTACCGAGTACGTTTCCTTTTCGGCAAGCACCACGGTTGAATCGGCTTTTGAAAAGATAAGAAAGACCGGACTTAATAAGGAAACAATTTACACTTGTTACGTTACCGATAGGAAGAAGCATTTAATCGGTGTTGTTACCGTTAAAGACATGCTTCTTGCCGATAAAAACGAACTCATCGCTCACATAATGGAAGAGAGCGTCGTTACCGCATCTACGTTAGAGGATAAAGAACAAGTTGCTCTAAAGTTCAGTAACTACGACTACCTCGCCCTACCCGTAATCGACAAAGAGGGGTGCTTGGTCGGTATCGTTACCGTCGACGACGCGGTGGACGTTATCCAAGAGGAAGCAACCGAAGACATTCAAAAGATGGCGGCAGTCCTCCCCAGCGAAAAGCCTTACTTAAAACAGTCTGTCTTCTCGCTCTGGAAAGCTAGACTTCCGTGGCTACTTTTACTTATGATTTCGGCAACGTTCACGAGTATGATTTTGTCTAGTTACGAAGAAAAACTCGCGGTTATCGGCGGTGCAGTTCTATACGCGTTCGTGCCTATGCTAATGGGTACGGCAGGTAACGCAGGCAACCAAACGTCCGTTACCATAATTCGTGCTATTGCCGTGGGCGACGTTCAGTTTAGAGACCTGTTTAGAGTAATATTAAAAGAACTTTTAGTCGCCCTCCTCGTAGGTCTTACCGTTGCCGTCGTGTGCTTTGGAAAACTCTTGCTCATCGACAGTTTGTATAACGACATTTCGTTAAGGACGGCAATCGTTGTTTCGGCAGTTTTGTTCTTGTCAATAGTAATGGCAAAACTCGTCGGATGTCTACTCCCCTTGCTCGCTAAAATTTGCAAGCTCGACCCCGCAGTCGTTGCAAGCCCGTTTATGACGACCATAGTTGACGTTTTATCGCTCATCCTTTACTGCACAATCGCAATCGCTATTTTATAAAAAAGATAAAATTAAAAAGCACACTACCTCTTCACTCCAAGTGAAAGTATAGTGTGCTTTATTTTTCTCGTCCAACCAAGTCATCTAAAGAAATTCCGTATAAATCGGCAAGTTTAATACAAAAATCAATGCTTGGCAAAAACTTTCCACTCTCCCACCTGCTTATGTTTTGATGAGAGGTTTTTATTTTCTTCGCCACTGCTGATTGACTCAAACCCAATTTTTCTCTATGTTCTTTTAAGATTTCGCCACAGTTTAACATTGCTTTCTCTTCCATATTTTTATTTTAGCACAATTTTGTGCAAAATACTTGACATGCACATTTTTGTGCAGTATAATAAAAAAGCAAATTTCGGTTGTCGTCACACAATTTATAAAAAAACCACCCGTTTGGGTGGCTTTTTGTTTTTAATATTAAACTTTCTTTTCGAGTAATTCTTTGATTTGTTTTAAGAGGTCCTCGGTAGTGGGGTTTGCTAGGCGGTCTGCAAGTGCTTTTTCATCGGCAATGCGTTTTGCCTCTGCTTCAGCCTCGGCTTTAACCTGTGCTTGACGGTCAAAGTATTCTTTAACTGCTTGCTTGTCCTTTCTGTTTACGCCTGCGAGCTTTAGTTCTTTCTTTTGCTCTTTGGTAAGTTTGTCTTTCTTTATTTCTGCGTTGAGTTTTTCGTTACCCTCTTTAATCTTGTTCATGGTCTTAACGATAGCAAAGAGTACGAAAGCAATGATGAAGAAGTTTATAATCGCACTAATAAACGCGCCCCAATCAATATAGATAGAGTTTGCTAGGTCAACAACTCCGTCCTTTTCCGCTTTAGAGAGGAAAGTGATTGCACCGCTCAATCCCTTTTCGCCAAGGATTAATGCGAGTATCCAGTTAATAATCGGTTTTAATATAAAGTTGGAAAGTCCGTTAACAATACCTGTGAACGCACCGCCGACAATAACACCGACTGCCATATCAAGCACGTTTCCGCGCGTGATAAACTTCTTAAATTCGCCGAAGAATTTTTTCATTTGAATTTCTCCTTATATTAAATTTTTAATTTTTTCTAAACAAGTGCCGTAACGAGCGTCGCAATGCTTATACCGACAAGGTAAACGCTAAACCACTTATAGTTGGCCTTTCTTATAATGCCGAGCATAAACTTGACTGCGATATAGCCTGTAATCATTGCGGTAACCATACCGAAAATGAGCGGAACGACGTCAATACTACCTATTCCGTCCCCCGTGATTAAACTTATCCCCTCCATGCCAACGGCTGCGAGGATAATTGGGATACTCATTAAAAAAGCAAAGTTTGCGTTTTCCTTTCTGTCCACTCTTGCAATGCTTCCTGCGGTTATGGTAGACCCACTTCTAGATATGCCGGAGAACACACCGAACGCTTGACCGCAACCCATAATGAAAGCGGTTTTTGCGTTTATAGGTTGGTTCATAAGGTATTTTTTATTTCTCCATTCGCAGAAAATCAATTCGCCTGCGGTGATGAGGAAAGGTATGGATAAAAGCCACAAATATTCGCTAAACAGTTGGTCAAAATCAATAGTTAGGGCAAAAATAACGCCCAAAACTCCTGCCGGAATACTTGCAAGCACCAAGTACCAAAACCTTTTCATTCTGTCCTTAAACAGCCCTAAAATATCTTTCCACAGCACGATTACCACAGGTATTAACGTGCCGAGGTGGAGCATTATGCTATAAAAGAGTTGGTTTTCTTCAATGCCGAACCATTTTTGCATTAAAATCAAGTGTCCGCTAGAAGATATGGGCAAAAATTCAGCAAAGCCTTGCACTGCGCCGAGAATTATCGCTTCCCAAATTTCCATTTAACTTCCCCCTATTTTTCGTTTATAAGTTTTATAAACTCTTTGACGGCAAATGTCAAATTTTCGTGTTTTGGAAGCGCAAGTCCAATCGCCCTCGTCGGAAGGGCAGGATTGGTCTTTATCTCTTTTAAGCTCCCTTCTTCTAGTTCGTGCTTAACGAACTCTTTAGGAATACAAGCAATACCAATTCCGTTTTTAGCAAGCTCTGTCATAAGTTCTAGGCTCGCTAGTTCTATTTCGGGGTGCAAATGCACGCCTTGGGAATGCGCAAAGCTGACTATTGCCTGTCTTGTCGCGGTGGATAGTTCAAGCATCAACAAAGGATAGTCTTGTAATCTTTTAAGGTCTACCGTGTCGTCAAACAATTCGGAGAACTTGTCGCTCGCAACGAAAGTGTCGTGCAGTTGCATAACGGTGTTGGAGAGGTTTATATCTCTATCGTCAATAGGAAGATTTACAAAACCCACGTCCCCTTTGTCGTTTTTTAATAGTTCTATGGTCTCGCTCGACGTTCCGTTTTGAAGTATTAGGTTAACGTCGGGATATTTTTGATGATACTCTTTTATGTAAGGCAATAAAAAGTGGGTGCTAACCGTGTCCGATGCGCAAATTCTCACCACGCCCGTTGCCGTATCCTTAAACTCGGCGTACTTGCTCTCCGCGTCGTCGAATAGGCGGAGCGCCTTTTCAACGGTTGCAAAAATTTGTTTTCCGCCCGTTTCGGAGAGTTCCATACCCTTATGCGTGCGGTTAAAAAGTTTTCCGCCAAGTTGCGTTTCAAGTTGCTTTATCGCCTGCGAAACTGCGGGTTGGGATATGAAAAGTTCTTCTGCGGCTTTGGTTAGGCTTCCGCACTTTGCAACGGTGTAAAAAACTCTGTATAGTTCTAAATTTACCATACTCCCCCCTTTATTTTCCCACGCAGAACTTGGAAAAAATGTCGTTTATTATCTCCTCGGTTGCAGTTCTGCCCGAAATTTCTCCGAGCGCGTCCCAACCGTCTTTAACGTCGATTGCGAGCATATCGAGAGTAACTTTTCCGATACTGTCTATTGCAACTAGGAATTTTTGTTTTGCTCTAGATAGCGCTTCAAAATGCCTTTCCTCGCACAGATAGTCGCCGTTGAGGTCTACTCCGTTACCCACGGTTTTATCGAACATTATAGATTTTAACTGTTCTATGTTTTTCTTTTCTTTTGCGGAAACGTAAATATCCGCCCTGTCGTCTATATAGTCGCTCTTGTCCGTTTTGTTAACGGCAAATAGCACGTTTTTATCTTTTATTAATTGGTAGACCGCCTCGTCCTCTTCGGTGAGGTTAGACGCGTCTATAACGAAGAGCAAGAGGTCGCTCTCTAAAAGAATTTTTTTAGAAAGTCCAACGCCAAGCGCTTCGATTTTATCGTCGCTCTCTCTTATCCCTGCGGTGTCGGAAAAATTAAACCTTACTCCGTCGATATCTATCGCGCCCTCAACCACGTCGCGCGTTGTTCCTGCAACGTCAGACACGATTGCCTTTTCATAATTTAATAGCGCGTTAAGAATAGAGCTTTTGCCCGTATTCGGCTTGCCGACTATTCCCACCTTAACCCCGTTTACGAGCGTTCTACCCACGCGGTAAGAGGATAAGAGTTTGTCAATTCTCTCGACGGTTATTTTAAGCGTTTTTTCCACCGCTTCGGTTGAACTCTGCTCCAAATCTTCTTCGGGGAAGTCCATATCCACGTCGATTTGTGCAAGCACGTCGGTAATCTCGTCTTGCATTGAGTTTACTTCGGCACAGAGTTTTTCGCGGTAAAGCGAATAACCTGCCTTAACCCCCGATACTGACTCGCTATTTATCATATCGATAAGTCCCTCTGCAGAGGAAAGTGAGAGTTTACCGTTCATGAACGCGCGCTTTGTGAACTCGCCGTTGTTTGCAAGTCTTGCACCGAGCGACAATATCTTTTTTAAAATTCCTTTGGTTATAGCAATACCGCCGTGAGAGTGGAATTCCACCACGTCCTCGCCCGTAAAACTTTTAGGGCCTTTAAAATATACGCAAAGACCGAAGTCGTTAAAACCGTCGGCAACGATTTCGCCAACGTACATTTTATACGGCTCGAAGTCTTTGACCGCGGTTTTCCCCACGGGCAAAAACATTTTCTCTGCAATTTTAAGCGGACTGTCTCCACTAATTCTAATAACCGCTACTCCGCTAGCAGATAACGCTGTGGATATTGCGGCAATGTTTTCTGACGGCATAATTTCTCCAAGAATTATTCTCTATTTAAATTCGTCAAACGGGTCTTCGGGCTCGTTCTTTTTATCCTTAAATTCCGAAAACGGCGAGTCGTTACCGTTATTTTTCGGTTGATTTTGATAAGGATTATTCTGATAGGGGTTGTTGTAAGGATTGCGATAAGGGTTTTGGTTGTACGGATTATATCCATACGTATTTTGGTATCTTTCTCTTGCGTATTTAGCGTAATCTACAGGTTCTCTCTTTCTTACGACGAATACGAATATACCAAAAAGTCCGAATATTGAGAGTATTAAACCCAAAATGAAATGTTGTGGCCAATACTTTCTGAACAAGTTAAAGTAGATTATGACTGATATTACTATACTTACAATATCGGTTACCGCGGTTAGATAATAAAGGATAGTCAAAATGAGATATACCGCCCCACCGTACGGGTCAACGTATCTTCCAGCCTCTCCGTATAAGCTCGACACGATTGTCGGAACGTATTTTTCAGAATCTAAAACTGCGTTTGAGATATATATCGTTCCGTTTCCTTGCATCATGTTTCCAATTATTGGAAAATACGCCAAGAACTCGTATGCGAACGCAAGCACTTCGGCAATAGTAAAGAGTATGCAGAATAGCAATGCAATTTGCTCAAACGTTCTGCCAAAAACTCTCTGCTTTCCGCAAAGTTTACAAGCAACGTATATCCAAATACAAGGGAAAATCGCCATTACTTTGCACTTTAACCCAGCGCGCTTTGCCATAACGTAAAGCCCAATCGCTCTAAAAACGTAAAGAGCAACGGGAATTAGCATCATTATAGCAACGTACACTATTAAAAGCGTGTTGTTCACGGGGTGCCCTTGTTCTATAATAGCACCCGTTTCCATGTTCCTATAAACATTAATTATTTCAACCATTAAATTCTCCTTATATCCCTATATTGCTCTCAATTAACTTTAATATACTTTTTTGTAATGCTTTGCCCCATACTTTTAACGATTTAGTTGCAAGCGTGGGGAGGCTCTACCACGCAACCCAAATAACTATTATGATAATAAAGGGTTAGAAACGAGTTAGGCTAGGCTCGACCGCACAACCCAAATAACTATTATGATAATAAAGGGTTAGTTGCGAGCAGGTCAAGGCGCACGAGCATTGCGACGTGGCGCGTACGTCTGTACGTAACACGAGCAACGCGGAGTGCAACGCAGAGATGCGACGCAAATAAGCCTTTATTTAGTAGGCGCGGGCAAATATTACCTTGTGCGTTGCTGGTTTACCACAAATTGCACACTTTTCGGGAATACCCTCTTCGTCACACATTACACGAGCGGTGGCGGATGCAACTTCTTTTACTTTATCTTCACACTCACGGCAACCACACCAACCGGCTTTAACGAAGTTTTGCGCTTCAACACCAGACAAAATTCCGTCTAAAGTGTCGGCTTCAACAACTTTTTTATCGCGTCTTTCTTTTGCTTTAACAAACATTTCTTTTTGGATAACTTCCAAAAGTTCTTCCAAAGTTTTATCGAGGTTATCCATAGATACAGCAGTCTTTTCGAGCGTATCTCTTCTCATAACCATAACTTGATTATTCTCAATATCTCTAGGACCGATTTCTATACGAACGGGAACGCCTTTCATTTCCCACTCGTTGAACTTCCAACCGGGGCTCATATCACGAGTATCGGTTTCAGCGCGAATACCGGCTTTAACGAGCATTGCTTCTAATTCTTTTGCCTTTTCGATAACACCGCCCTTATGCACTGCGATAGGAACGATAACCACTTGGATAGGTGCAACCTTGGGCGGAAGAACCAAACCTCTTTGGTCGCCGTGCGCCATGATTATTGCACCAATCATACGGGTAGAAGTTCCCCATGAGGTAGTGTAGCCGTGCTTTAGGGTGCTATCTTTATCGAGGAATTTAATATCGAACGCTTTAGAGAAGTTTTGACCGAGGTAGTGGCTAGTACCAGACTGCAAGCTCTTGCCGTCAAGCATCATTGCCTCTAATCCAAAGGTTGCGACTGCGCCTGCAAATTTTTCCTTTTCGGTCTTTCTGCCCGTGAACACGGGTAGCGCGAGGGTGTTTTCCATAAAGTCTTTGTAAACGTTAAGCATCTTTATGGTTTCTTCCATAGCCTCTTCTTCGGTGGCGTGAACGGTGTGACCTTCTTGCCACAAGAATTCGCTCGTGCGGAGGAAAGGTCTAGTGGTCTTTTCCCAACGCATAACGTTACACCATTGGTTCATTATAACGGGAAGGTCGCGATAAGATTGAATCCACTTTGAATACATTGTTCCAATAACCGTTTCACTAGTCGGACGAATTGCCAAAGGCTCTTCAAGTTTTGCACCGCCTGCGTGAGTAACGACTGCTACTTCTGGCGCAAAGCCTTCAACGTGCTCTGCTTCCTTGGTAAAAAAGCTCATAGGAATAAGCAAGGGGAAGTATGCGTTCTTTGACCCTGCTTCCTTAAAGCGTCTGTCCATATCTTTTTGAATATTTTCCCAAATAGCATAGCCGTAAGGTCTAATAACCATAGTACCTTTTACGGGGCCGTAGTCGACGAGTTCGGTTTTTAGAACAACGTCGGTGTACCATTGGGTAAAGTTTTCATTAATGTCGGCAATCTCTTTTACGAATTGTTTTTCGCTCATAATGTCTCTCCGTGCATAGTTTTCCATAATAAGATAGTTTAATTATATCACGACAAGCGCAATTATACAAGTTTTTTTATTTATTTTTGCAGAAAAAGACTTGAAAAAGAATTGCGGTTGCTATATAATATATATTGTATTTATTCGTGCTGTCTTTTACGATTATCGCTAAAAATTAACACCGCGATTTTTCGAATAAGGCGTTCGGCACTCAATCTTAAGGAGGATATTATGCAAGACGTTAAGCAACTCACTATCAATGCCATAAGGGTTCTCTCTGCAGAGGCTATCCAAAAGGCTAACTCCGGCCACCCCGGTCTGCCCCTCGGCGCAGCACCTATCGGTTATGCCGCTTTTACTAATATGGTTTTCAACCCGAAGGATACGGCGTTTGACAATCGCGATAGATTCGTTCTTTCCGCAGGTCACGGCTCAATGCTCGACTACGCTCTCTACTATCTCTTCGGTTTCGGTCTTACCAAAGAAGACATTATGAACTTCCGTCAACTCGGTTCACGCACGGCAGGTCACCCCGAATACGGTGTATGCCCCGGCGTTGAAACTAGCACCGGTCCGCTCGGACAAGGTATTGCTAACGCAGTTGGTATGGCTATCGCTGAAGCTTATCTTGCTGAAAAGTTCAATAAAGAAGGCTTCCCCATCGTTGACCACTACACCTACGCACTCTGTGGCGACGGCTGTATGCAAGAAGGTATTGAAAACGAAGCCGCTTCTCTCGCCGGCGCATTAAAGCTCGGCAAACTCATCGTTTTATATGATGATAACGATATCACTATCGAAGGCGATACCGACATTACCTTTAGAGAGGACGTTGGTAAACGTCACGAAGCTTTGGGTTGGCAAGTTATCAACGTTAAGGACGCTAACGATATAGGCGCTCTCAACCGCGCAATCAAGAAGGCAAAAGCAGAAAAAAATAAGCCTTCACTCATCGTTATCAAGTCTTTAATCGGTTACGGCTCACACCTCGTTGGCAAAGCAAGTTGCCACGGCGCACCGCTCGGTGAAGAAGGTGTTGCAACCTTAAAGAAAAACCTCGAATGGACGTCAGAACCGTTTGAAGTTCCCGAAGAAGTATTCAAGCACTGCAAGAAGTTTGCTTCTAAAGGCAAACGCGCTCAAAAGGCTTGGAAGGAAATGTTTAAGGCTTACGCTGAACAATATCCCGAACTCGCTAAAGAATATATTTCTTGGAAGAAGAAATATATTCTTTAGCGA
>SVIY01000074.1 GCA_015069265.1 Clostridiales bacterium | reverse complement strand
TGCGAGCGGACCGCTTACCACGGATAAACTCTCTAGTTCTATTGAAAAAATCGTGGGAGGAGGACTTTCGTTTTTCGATGCGTCCGCGCCCATAATAGACTTTGACAGTATAGATATGGACTCCGCTTTCTTTGGCGATAGGTACGACAAAGGCAACGGCGACCATATAAACTGCCCGATGACCAAAGAGGAATACCTACTCTTTATGCAAGAATTAACGAGCGCGAAGAGGGCGGAACTTCACGACTTTGAGTCGAGTGCGGTTTTCGAGGGGTGTATGCCCGTTGAGGTTATGGCGCAAAGAGGGCTTGATACTCTGCGTTTTGGACCGTTAAAGCCCGTAGGTCTTACCGACCCCAAAACAGGTAGGTGGGCGTACGCGTGTTTGCAACTCCGAAAGGAAGATGCGGACGGAAAAATGTACAATATGGTAGGGTTTCAAACAAACCTTACGTTCGGGGAACAAAAGCGAGTATTCTCGCTTATACCAGCATTAAAGAATGCCGAATATTTCAGATACGGCGTTATGCACAAGAACACCTTTATTAACTCGCCCAAAGTGTTAAATGCAGACTATTCGTTAAAGAATCACGAAAAAGTGTTTTTTGCAGGGCAGATAACGGGCGTTGAGGGATACGTTGAAAGCGCGGCGTCTGGACTTATGGCGGGTATATACTGCTACAAGAAGCTCTGTGAACAAGATTACGACGTTATAAACGACAACACGGTGTTAGGTTCTTTGGCTAAATATATAACTACGGAAAATAAAGATTTTCAACCGATGAACGCCAACTTCGGAATTTTACCGCCACTTAATAAAATCATAAGGGACAAGGCGGAAAGAAAAAAACAAATGGCGATAAGAAGTCTTGAAACAGTCAACAAATTCAAGGAGGATATGGATATATGAGCGAATTTATGGGAACGACCATATGCGCGGTCAAAAAAGACGGAAAGACCGCAATCGCAGGGGACGGACAAGTTACCCTTTCACAATCGGTAATTTTTAAGAACAATGCAGTCAAGGTAAGAAGAATATATAACGGCAACGTTATTTTGGGTTTTGCAGGCTCGGTATCAGACGCGTTTACTCTTTCCGAGCGCTTTGAAGAAATGCTAAATAAATACTCGGGTAACCTTATGAGAAGTGCAGTTGAACTCGCAGAACTTTGGAGAAGCGATAAAGTAGGTAGAAAACTAGAAGCCATGATGATAACTGCCGATAAAGACACCTTGCTCATCGTGTCAGGTTCGGGCGAAGTAATAGAGCCGGACGGTGGGGTTTGCGCAATAGGTAGCGGTGGTAATTACGCTTTGGCGGCTGCTCGAGCGCTCGCACAAGAAACAAACTACTCGGCAGAAGAAATCGCTAAAAAAGCGTTAAAACTTGCAAGCGAAATTTGTGTGTTTACTAACGACCACATTACTTGCGAAGTTTTATAAGGGGGTAGAATATGAATTTAAGTCCAAGACAAATAGTTGAAGAATTAGATAAATATATCGTTGGTCAACACCACGCAAAAAAAGCGGTTGCAATTGCACTCCGCAATAGATATAGAAGAAGTATGCTCACTCCTCAAGAAATGGAGGAAATTACACCCAAGAACATTATCATGAAAGGACCGACGGGTGTTGGTAAAACGGAAATTGCAAGGCGACTTGCAAAGCTTGTCGGCGCACCGTTCGTTAAAGTGGAAGCAACCAAGTATACCGAGGTAGGTTACGTTGGTAGGGACGTAGAGTCTATGATTCGCGACCTCGTTGAGTGTGCAGTTAGACTGGTTAAAGAAGAACGTTTTAACAAGGTAAACGAAAAGGCAGGCGCGGTAGTTGACGCTAAACTATGTAAAATAGTCGCAGAGGCTAGACGCTTTGATAGAGGCGAAACTCCGCAAGATATCTTTGAAAAAAACATTTTAGAGGGAATGAAGAAAGGTTATTACGATAACGAACTTATCGAAATCGAAATAACCGACGCACCAAAGTCGATGGAGCTTGTTCCGGGCGGTGCGGAAATCAGTATTGGCAGTATTTTTGGGGACATGATGCCCAAAAAGAAAAAGAAAAGAAAACTCACTGTAAAAGAAGCGAGAAAGATTCTTATCGAAGAAGAAGCAGATAAACTTATCGACAAAGACTCTGTAAACGAAGAAGCTATTCGTCGTGCAGAGAACGAGGGTATTATCTTTATCGACGAGATAGATAAAATCGCGGCGAAAGGCTCTAAAGGCGGTGGGCAGGACGTTTCGAGAGAGGGCGTTCAAAGGGATATACTTCCCATAGTTGAGGGCTCTACCGTTATGACCAAGTACGGTGCTATCAAGACCGACTATATCCTCTTTATAGCAGCAGGTGCTTTCCACGTTTCAAAGGTTGGCGACCTTATTCCCGAACTTCAAGGAAGATTCCCGATACTCGTCGAGCTTAACAGCTTGACAAAGCAAGACTTTATCGACATCTTAACCACGCCTAGAAACGCGATAACTATTCAGTACGCGACGCTACTCAACGTGGACGGAGTGGAACTTAAATTTACAGAAGATGCTATTGAAGAGATTGCAAGCATTGCAGAGGATATGAACACCACGAGCGAAGATATAGGGGCTAGAAGACTTCACACAGTTATGGAAAATCTTTTAGAGGACGTTTCGTTTGAGGCTGGTGGAGAAAATATGGCAAAACAAGTGGTAGTGGACAAAGCGTTCGTTACCGCTAAACTAGGAAAAGAAACGAGGAGTAAAGACCTCAAAAAATACATTCTTTAAGGATAGGACAAGAAATGATTAGCGTACCAAAGGGAACAAAAGACGTTTTACCCCAGGACAGTTACAAGTGGCAGTTTATCGAAAGAACGGCAGAGCGCGTTGCAAAGACGTTCGGTGCTCAAGAGATTAGAACTCCCACTTTCGAACATACCGAAGTGTTTTTACGCGGTGTTGGGGAAACGACGGACATAGTAAACAAAGAAATGTACACCTTTTTAGATAAGGGTGGCAGAAGCATAACCTTAAAGCCCGAGGGAACGGCAGGGGTTGCAAGAGCGTTTGTGGATAACGGACTTATAAACGGAGCGTTGCCCGGGAAGATTTATTATCTTACCCAATGTTTCCGCTACGAACGTCCCCAAGCGGGTAGACTTCGCGAGTTCCACCAATTCGGTATAGAGTTTTTAGGCGCGTCGGACGCAAATATAGATGCAGAAGTAATTTTACTCGCTTCTACTTTCTTAAAGGAAGTGGGGATTTCCAACGTGACCTTGTATATCAACAGTATCGGTTGCAAGGAATGTCGCAAAAAGTATCAGCAAGCATTGATAGAATATTTGAGCAAGAATATTGACGAACTTTGTCCGCTATGTAAAGACAGATTGGCAAAGAACCCTCTTCGCGTTTTAGATTGCAAGAACGAAGATTGCAAGAAGATTACCGCAAATGCACCCAAGATTTTAGATTATATCTGCGACGATTGTAGCGCGCACTTTAATAAGGTACAAAAACTCTTAAAGCTCGCTAACGTGCCATTTAAGGTTGACGCAGGCATAGTTCGCGGACTTGATTATTACACTAGAACGGTTTTCGAATTTGTTTCCGAAAACATCGGTGCGCAAGGCACTGTGTGTGGTGGCGGAAGGTATGACGGACTTATTGCCGAGCTTGGTGGTAACGACGTTCCGGGTATCGGCTTTGCAGTAGGAATCGAGAGAATTTTAATGCTTCTCGAAAATACTGGTGTGGAGATTGCTAAAAAGGATGGAATTAAAGTCTACTTTGCACCAATGGGCGAGCAAGCGGAAGAAAAGGCTTTTGAACTCTGCACGAAATTGAGGGAAAAGGGTATAGCGTCCGACTTCGACCACATGGGTAGAGGTATAAAAGCACAGTTTAAGTATGCCGACAAAATCGGTGCGGAATACGTTGCCGTTATCGGTTCGGATGAGATTGCAAACGGTTCGCTCAAGTTAAAACGCATGGCAGACGGTCAAGAGCGTATGGTTAAATTCGACGACCTTATCAACGAACAGTTATGACGGAAATTGGAATTGTTATCGAATGCAAGGGCAATAGAGCCAAAGTAAAAGTGGAAAAAAAGGCAGAGTGCAGTAAGTGCGGTATGTGCTTATTCCCAAAAAACGCGTCGAGCATAGAGTTTAATGCAAACAACGATATAGGCGCGAAAAAGGGAGACACCGTTCAGATGTCAATGAACGAGAGTAGTAAACTATTAGGTGCATTGCTAGTGTTTTTAGTTCCGCTAATACTAATCGGCTTGTCAGCGGTTATAACTTACGTGTTTATAGGAAGAGATATTTTTCTTTTAGCCATAAGTTTACCGCTCATAGTCGTTTGGTTTGTAGTGCTTGCAGTAATAGATAAAAAATTAGGGCGTTCTAAAAATTTTAGCCCAAAAATTACGAGCATTATAAAAGATGCACAAGAATAAATCAGTTAAAAACAAAAGGAGACATATATTATGATTAACACGTCACGTATCAAAAAGGCAGACCCCGAACTTTACGCAAGTTTGGAAAAAGAACTCAATCGTCAAAGAAACAACATCGAACTTATCGCAAGTGAAAACTTTGTTTCTGAAAACGTTATGTTAGCTGTGGGAAGCGTTCTCACCAATAAGTACGCTGAAGGCTATCCCGGACACAGATATTACGGTGGTTGCGCTTGTGTAGACATTGCAGAAAATCTTGCAATAGAGCGCGCTAAAAAACTTTTCGGCGCAGAACACGCAAACGTTCAACCTCACAGCGGTGCAAACGCAAACTTTGCAGTTTACTTTGCAGTATTGCAACCGGGTGATACAATTATGGGTATGAGCCTCGCTCACGGCGGTCACTTAACTCACGGAAGTCCCGTTACCGTTTCTGGTAAGCATTTTAACGCAGTAGGTTACGGTGTTAAGGAAGAGTCGGGCACTATTGATTACGATGACCTCGAAAAGCAAGTTTTAGAAGTAAAACCCAAGATTTTCGTTTGCGGTGCAAGTGCTTATCCTAGAATTTTAGATTTCAAGAGAATCAGAGAAATTTGCGACAAGGTTGGCGCATACATGATGGTAGATATCGCGCACATTGCAGGTCTTGTTGCAACCGGATTGCACCCCAGCCCCGTTCCTTATGCAGACTTTGTAACCACCACTACTCACAAGACTTTAAGAGGTCCTAGAGGCGGTATGATTTTATGTAAAGAACAATACGCTAAAATCATTGATAAGGCAGTATTCCCCGGAACCCAAGGCGGTCCTTTAATGCACGTTATCGCAGGTAAGGCAGTAGCTCTTGGAGAGGCTTTGAAACCCGAATTTAAGGCA
>SVIY01000073.1 GCA_015069265.1 Clostridiales bacterium | reverse complement strand
TTCAAAAATGAGTTTTACGGTCATTGCAGTAGCATTTGGATAATAGCCAGCATGTGAGTTTTGCGTTAAAATAACTTTTTCGTATTCTATGCCGTTTGCTTTAGCTTGCTGTTCGTTAATACCTGTCGTTGCAACCGTCATATCAAAGAGTTTGATGACAGACGAGCCTTGCGAACCTTTATATTCACTATTTATCCCACAAATATTATCAGCAACTATACGACCTTGCTTGTTTGCAGGTCCTGCAAGTGAAATTACCGAATCTTTATCGGTTATAAAGTGTTTTACTTGGGTTGCATCCCCTACTGCATAGATATCGGGAATTGAAGTTTCCATTTTGGCATTGACTTTGATTGCACCTTTAACGCCAAGTTCTAAACCTATCTTTTTAGCAAGTGTGTTTTCGGGCGTAACACCAACTGCAAGTATGACCATATCTGCACTTATATTTGAGCCGTTATCAAGTTCAAGCGAAATTTGATCGCCTATTACGCTCATTTTATTCGTGCTAGCGCTTAGTAACAATTGTACGCCGTGGTGACGTAAATTCGCATGGATAAACGATGCCATATCACAGTCAACCGTCGGCAAAAGATGGTTTGAACGTTGCACAATAGCGGTTTTAATGCCAAGTTCAGCAAGGTTTTCCGCCATTTCAAGGCCGATAAAGCCCCCACCTATAACAACTGCCGTTTTAGGCTGTTTTTGCTCTACAAAAGCACGAATTTTAAGCGTATCTTCTACGGTGCGAAGCGTAAAAGTTCTTTCGTTTTCAGTATAGAAATCGGGCAAAATCGGTTTTGCTCCTGGTGATAAAATGAGTTTATCGTAAGTTTCGGCAAAGCTCGTTCCCGTCTTCAAATCAGTAACGTGGACGGTTTTATTTTTGAGGTCAATATCGGTTACTTCGTGATTAACTTTTGCTACTATTCTAAAACGGCGGAAGAAACTTTCGGGAGTTTGAAGTGTCAAATCTTCCTTGTCTTCAATAACACCACCGATATAATACGGCAAACCACAGTTTGCGTATGAAATAAAGCCCGAACGCTCAAAAATAATAATTTCTGCGTGTTCGTTGAGTCTTCTTATTCTTGCAGCGGCTGTTGCACCACCTGCAACTCCACCCACGATTACGATTTTCATTTTACCCTCCGATAAAGGCGTTTTAATTTATTTTAGTTGTGATGGCAACTTCCTTTTCCACAACCGTGTTCGCCACAAGTGTGAGCACCGTCGCCGTGTTCATGGTCGTGGTGAGAGCATCTAACGTTAGGATTAAATTCTAGTTCGTTTTTCAAAAATGCCTCTACTGCTTTGTCGCAATCACCGCTTACACCACCGAAAAGTTTTATGCCGAGTTCGTTAAGTGCACTTATAGCGCCACCACCTATTCCACCACAAATAAGAACGTCTACGTTGTTTTCTTTTAAGAAGCTTGATAATGCGCCGTGACCTTGTCCATTAGTGCTAACAACGGTATTAGAAATTATTTTATTGTTTTCAATATCGTAAATCTTAAACTGTTCGGTATGCCCGAAATGTTGAAAAATTTGTTCATTATCATAAGTTACTGCAATTTTCATAATAATGTCTCCTTTATTTTTTTATAAGTATATTATACCCCTCTTTGCCATTTTTTTCAATTGTTTTTTTAACACTTTAAAAACAACACCTGCTTTTGTTATGATGTTGAAATATGATTAAAAAAATGCTATAATTTTATCGTAAGTCATCAAACGCTTACAGTGAGGTGTTGTAAAATGAGAAAACTAAAAAAATTAACAATAGATATTACTGACAATCACGTTAAAAAGGATACTTTAGTCATTATAGGAAATGGATTTGATAGATGGCAAGGTTTAGATACTAGTTATAGTGCTTTTCGTAAACACTACTTACAACATCGAGACGAAATCATGAAAAAACTACGTATTAAAAAAAGAAAGGTAATATATAGTACCGATCATATAGAAGAATTTAGCGACGTTGAGTTGGTTTACGGAGATCCATTTCAACCCAATGAACTAGACGAAATTTTTTGGGGAGATTTTGAATCTTCTCTAAACAAAATTGACGACCAAAAATTAAACTTGTTCTTTGGAAAAGAACAAAGCGAGTTGAAAGAAATGAGTCGTAGCATTAGAAATGCTAAAAAAATTCTAACGACGGCTTTTTGCGATTGGATTGCTTCGCTTGAGATTAATCGGCAAAATCAAGAGTACAAATTTGGTGATAATTGCGTATTTATCAACTTTAATTATACCGACACTTTAGTTAAGCACTTTGGTATAAAACCATGTATGATACATCATATACATGGTGAGTCAAGCGATAAATCCTCTATTGTGTTTGGTCATTCTTCACACCCCCAATATCCTCTACCACAACTATATGATTTTGGCGGAAGATTTCGCGGTGCATTTTTTGTAGATTCTCTTCTTTATGAAACAGACAAACATGTTCAAGATAACATCCAAGAATTGATTATGTTCCTTACTTTACAAGCTGTCATTCCCGACAACATTAAACATATCTACGTATTAGGGCACTCTATGAATCCTGTAGATATTGAATATTTTCAATTTTTAATAGATATGACATCCGTTAAATCAAACGTTGAAAAAGATGCACCTACGCAAGACAATTTTGACCCTATGGAAGATTTTAAGTCACAAATTGATTATATCGTTTCTCATCGAAACCGCACGTTTTATGGCGAAACACCTAGCGAACAACAAATTAATGCGATTCGCAAGCGCTTTTTAACCGAACAGGAAGAACGAGATAAGTTTATGGAAAAACTGTTTTTCAAAAAAATCGGAATCAAAGCAGAAAACTCAAAGTCCCAATCCCCAAATGCTTATATAAATAATAGATTAGAAGATGCAAAGTGGCACATTTCTTGTTATAGCAATAAAGATAAACAATGGGTTGAGATTGTCATGAAAGAACTAGGTTGCAAAAACTACGTTACGTATAAAACTATTGATGAATGCATAGAGCATTTTAGAATTGTATAAAGGCGTAGATAGTAATTTATTAAAACTTCATCTCATTAAAATTTTTGCTAGCGTTAATTTTACAAAAAGAACAAAAATAATAAAAAACACCCGAAAACAATCATTTTTCGAGTGTTTTTTTAAAATTTTTAGTTTTTTCAAATAAAACCTTTATAATCAGTCTTAAAATCTTGAAAAGCTATTATTTCAAAATCTTTTTGATTACCCAGAATTGAAATCTTTTGGGCAGAGCGTTTAGAATGAGTAAAAGTTTATTTCTGTTTAATTTGTAAGCAAATTTAGGGTTTTTCTTTTGTAAGATTTTAAGTGTCCTTAAAGCGATTTTTTCAGGTTTAACGCTCTTTGCTTCTACGCCGTTGACAATCTTTCTAAACCTTTCCGCATTGCAGTGATAATTCTGTGTTTTTTCGCAAAAACGGTCAAGTGCGTCGGTTGAAACGCCTAGCATGCCCGTAGATACCGCTCCCGCCCTCAACACCGAAACGCTTATTCCTAAAAGTTGAAGTTCCATTTTTAGCGAATAAGCATATTTATCGAGAGCACTTTTGCTAACTGCATAAATGCCTGTAAACGGCAGAGGGTCAAGTGGTGCAAGTTCGCTCGTGGTCATCAAAATTCTACTGCCGTCAGAAAGTAGTGGCTTAAACGTTTTGTTGATATAAAATGCGCCAAAAAGATTGATTTTGAAAATTTTTTCAAAATCTTGCTCCTGCATTTCAATCAAAGAGTCAAGCATATACACGCCTGCAAAGTGCACTATAGCAAATAGTTTATCGGTGATCGATTGCACTATGCTAAAAGCCTCTCTTACGCTTTGAACGTCCGTTACGTCCGCCTCGATTGGTATTACGTTTTGTTCGGGATCTTTAACTTTTTTGTCAAGGGCAAAAACGGTATATCCTCTACTTGCAAGTTCCTTAACCGTTTTATAGCCCATGCCACCATATGCACCCGTTATAAGCACGTATTTCATTTGAGTTTTTTTCCGTCCGAAAATGCTTGCCCGACCTTTTTGCCAAGCGTGTAATAGCCGTGAGTATCGCAGTCATAACATATCGGGTGAAATTTATTTAAATCCACCTTACCCTTTTGGTCTAAAATATTCTCGTCTGCACTAACGTTAACGACCTCGCCTATGCACATTTCCGTTTCCGCGTCGTAGCTAATTAGTTTACACTCTAAAACGAGAGGTAACTCCTCAATTATCGGTGCGTTGACGGACTCGCCTTTTTTAACGTGCCAACCACTTTTTTGAATTTTATTAGGCTCATCGTTTGCAGAAACTATACCCGCGTAATCTGCGGGCAAAACGTTATTCTCATCAGCCATAGCAACGGTAAACGCTTTGGTTTTTAATAGGTTTTTAACAGTTTTATGCGTTGCGGATAGACATATTGCAACTTGTGCTGTATCGCACACCGTTCCCCACGCAGCATTCATTGCGTCTGGAATGCCGTTTTCGTCATAAGTACCAATAATTAGCACCGGTAATGGATAAATATACGATTTTGCTTTTAAGTTCTTTCTCATAATACACCGTCCTAACATTTATAGTCGTTATAAATTATATAATAAACAAGTTTAAAAATCAATAGGGAGAGTCAACATAATAAACAAAAATAGAGCGTTATCAAAACGCAAAGGTAAATAAATAAAAAACGCTCCCACGTTAACCGTGAGGGCGTTTAATGTTTTATTAAACGGGAGAGCCCGTATTTTCTCTCTCTTCGAGCATTGACTTAACTTTCATCAATCTCGTTCTGCTGTTTCTGTCGTTCTCTTCAAGTTTCATCGTGATATATGAAATCGTTTCTTTTAGATTGGGAATCATAATATTTTCTAGTGCGTTTACCCTACGTTTTCCCTTTTCAATCTCATCAGCAAGCATCATTGTGCTTTTTTCAATTTCTGCAAGGCGGACGAGTTTTTTTATTACCGCGCCGACCATTTCTACCGCATAATCTGCTTCACTGGTTAAATCGGAAAAAGAATACGGGTAAATATCCTTTGCCTTTTTCTCGTTAAAGGTAAGTTTTGGCACGGCAACGCTCATAACGTTACCTTTTTCACAGTCCAAATCAACGGACACCGCGGGCATAGAAAATGCAAGTTCAATTCGCGCGCGACTAATCACGCTTCTCGCTACTGAAAACTGCTTTAACACGCGCGAAACGTCCTTTTCTACGTCGTCACGGTAGCGTTTATTCTCCTTTATTATGGAAGTAAAACGCCTTACCATTTCGTCCGTCTTATCTTTTAATAATTTGTGTCCCCTTTCCGCAGTCTTTAATCTAGCTTTGAGTTTTTTAAGCTCCATGCGGGTGGGGTTTACGTTCATTCTTGCCAAAATTTACTCCCCTTTACATAGGTTTGTTAAGATATTTTTCGATAAATTTTTCTTTTACACGCTTCAATTCGCCAACGGGCAA
>SVIY01000072.1 GCA_015069265.1 Clostridiales bacterium | reverse complement strand
TACCGGTGTCGCTTCAATGCGTAGCGATAAATCGGCGGAAACGGACGGCTTCGGTTTGACTGCGCTCTGCTCTGTTGGACCTATTGTCGCCGTTATGATACTAGGTATAATTTATCAACCTGAATCCTTTGTCGTCACACAAAATCAGCCGATAGAATTTGGCGATTCGCGTGAAATGATATATAGTTTTGCAGTTGCACTTCCGCACTATATGAAAGAAGTAGGCATTGCATTATTACCTATAATTGCCTTTTTCTTTATCTTTAAGTTGTTTGGGCAAAAGATATCCAAAAACGACCTTGTTAAAATTTTAATCGGTATTTTATACACCTACTTTGGTTTAGTATTATTCTTGCTTGGTGTAAACGTTGGTTTCTTGCCTGTAGGAAGTTATTTGGGAAGGGAAATCGTTTCAGGCGCACACACGTGGCTTATTGTACCGATAGGTATGATAATAGGTTATTTTGTCGTTGCGGCAGAGCCTGCTGTACACGTTTTGACAAAACAAGTTTACGAAATCACTTCGGGTGCAATTCCTAAAAAAGCACTTCGATTCAGCCTTATGATAGGTGTTGCCGTATCCGTTGGACTTGCAATGCTTCGAATTGTATTACACGTTCCGATTATGTACTTTTTAATACCGGGATACTTGATAGCATTAGTTTTAACCTTCTTTGTCCCCGACATATTCACGGCAATAGCGTTTGACTCGGGTGGAGTTGCGTCTGGTGCGATGACGGCAAGTTTCTTGCTTCCGCTTGCACTTGGTGTTTGTACCGCAACGGGCGGTAATATCGCGACGGAAGGTTTTGGCGTTGTTGCAATGGTTGCAATGACACCGCTTATCACCATACAAATTCTTGGACTTGTGTTCAAAATCAAATCGGCAAAACTCAAAAAAGTCGAAGGGCCGATTGCAGTCGAAACAGAAGATATTATCGACTAGGGGAGGAAGTTTATGTTGGCATTAAAACATATGATGGTCATAACAAAGCGAGAATTTTCCGAGCAATATTTGGAATTTTTCCATCGCCATCAAGTAAACGGTGTAATAAGCACCCTCTGTAACGGCACGGCAACCGACTCAACGCTAGACGCTTTAAGCCTCGAAAAGACCGAAAAGCTTATGTTTGAAACAATGGTTAGAGAACAAGACATGGACGGTGTGATTAGTGGGCTTATAAAAGAAATGAAGATTGACGGGGCGGGTAACGGCATAGCGTTGTTTTTACCCGTAGACGGTGTAGGAAGTTCTTCTCTTAAATATTTCATTGGAGAAAGGGAAGTTCAGAAAAAGGAGGAACAAGTTATGGTAGAGAGTAAATCTATACTTATAATAACTATAGTGGACAAGGGGAATACCGAGCTCGTAATGGACGCGGCGCGCGCTGCTGGTGCAGGTGGTGGTACGGTAATGAGAGCAAAAGGTACGGGCGCAGAGATTGCTAAATTCTTTGGCGTGTCTATAAGCGAAGAAAAGGAAATGGTGTATATCGTTGCTTCTAGAAAGGGCAGAGACGATATTATGCGCGCTATTATGGAAAAGGCAGGCAGAAATACCGAAGCGCACGGCGTTGTATTTTCACTTCCCGTTGATAAAGTTATCGGCATAAGGGAGTTTGAACAGATTTAGTATGTCGCAAAACGTCAGCGATATGAAAACCCAACTTGAAAAAGACGGGATAATAGCATTTGTGCCTGGTGGGGTGAGTATGTGGCCCACCTTGAAAGACAAGGGGCAGTCTGTAGTCGTGCAAAAAAAGACCGAGCGTCTTCAAAAGATGGACGTTGCACTCTTTTTGCGCGCAGACGGGAGTTACGTTTTGCATAGGGTAATGGCTGTTTTAGATGACGGTTACGTTATGCTAGGCGATAGCCAAATTAATCCTGAAAAGGTGTCGGAAGACCAAGTGATTGGCAAGATGACTGGATTTTACCGCGGTAAAAAGTACGTAGAAGTAAATTCTAGCGAGTACGTCGAAGAGATAAAGAAGTGGTTTGCAAACGGTAATCGCAGAAAAAGAATACTCAAACGCTTTTATTTTAAAAACGCGGTAAAGAGAAGACTTAAAAAAATATTTTGTAGGAAATAAACGAAATGATTGACTTAAATAATCTTGGAGAAAAAGCGAAAAAAGCGGCTAGTGAACTTTTACTACTCACTGAAGAAAAGATTAACTCCACTTTAAAAGTCGCGGCAAAACTTCTCCGTGAAAATGCTCAATATTTAATAAAGGAGAACGCGTTAGACATCGCTACCGCTGCGTTAAACGGTGCAACGGATGCTTTTGTGGATAGGCTCACACTCAATGAAAAAGTCATTGAGGGAATGGCGGTAGGTTTAGAACAGGTCGCTCTCTTAAATAGTCCCGTAGGCAAAGAATTGTATTCTTACGAAAACGTAGAGCAAGGTATAAGCGTTGTTAAAAGGGCGGTACCTTTTGGGGTTATTGGTATCATATACGAATCTCGCCCTAACGTTACGGCAGACGCGTTTGCGCTTTGTTTTAAGACGGCTAACGCGGTTATCTTAAAGGGCGGAAAAGAGTCGTTAAAATCAAACGTTGCAATCGTTACAATTCTTAAAAAAGCTTTAGAAATAAACGGTATCGACACTAACGCAGTCAACGTAATCGAGGATACGTCGAGGGAAACTACCACCGCGTTTATGAAACTTAACAAGTACGTTGACCTCATCATACCTCGCGGTAGCGCGTCGTTAATAAGGGCTACGGTGGAAAATTCGACCATTCCTATAATTGAAACGGGGGCAGGCAACTGTCACGTTTACGTTGATAAGAGCGCAGACTTAAATATGGCTGCAGAAGTAATCTTTAACGCTAAAACGCAACGCTATAGCGTTTGCAACGCGTGTGAGTCGCTTGTAATGCACTCTGCAGTGGTGGATAGGGCGTTACCTCTTATCGCGAGCAAGTTAAAGGAAAAGCAAGTTGAAATCAGGTGTGATGAAATGGCATATCAAACCATAAAAGACTATCCTTACCTTGCGCTTGCAACCGACCAAGACTTTTACACTGAATATGGTGGACCGATAATTTCCGTTAAGACCGTAGACTCTGAAGATATGGCGATAAAGCATATAAACGAGCATAGCACACACCACTCTGAATCAATTATAACCACGGATAGCGAGGCGGCGGAGAAGTTCTTAAACGCGATAGACTCCTCTTCGGTATACTTAAACGCATCCACTAGATTTACCGACGGTTTTGTGTTTGGACTCGGTGCGGAGATAGGTATTAGTACCCAAAAACTTCACGCAAGAGGTCCTATGGGACTTGACGCGCTAGTTACTACGAAGTATTACGTCGTAGGTAACGGTTCGGTTAGAAAATAGTTAAAAATCAACCGCTTTCATCAGTTAGATGAGGGCGGTTTTACTTTTAAAAGTAAAATATTAGCAATTATGTGCCTAATCGGTTGAAAAGCGCTTGACGATAAAGTTAAATTGAGTTATAATTTTATTGTATTACAATAAAAGGGGTGCACCTATGCAAGAACTTATTAAAAAATTAAACGGTGGAACGGCAGAGGATAGACTTTCTGCTCTTAAAGCGCTCGTGGAGTGCCAAAAGGAAAAACCCGTCCGTCGTGACAACGATGCAAACAACCACATACATACCATTTATTCTTTTTCACCCTATTCGCCGACTAAAGCTGCGTATATGGCATACTCTGCAGGCCTTACCAGTGCAGGCATTATGGACCACGATAGCCTTTCCGGTGTGGAAGAATTTAAAAAAGCTTGCGAAATTTTGGGACTCGGTTCTACTTGCGGTGTAGAAGTTCGTTGCAAGTATAATAAAGGATTTGGAAAAATGAACCACCCCGACCAAGCGGAGTGCATTTATATGGCGGCTCACGGTATCCCCGCGCAAAACGTTAAGGCGTTTAACGAATACCTTGCACCATACCGTCAAAAGAGAAACGAGCGCGACGCAGAGATGTGCAAACTTATCACCGGTAAGTTCGGTAAGTTTGGTATCGAACTCGATTTCGATAAAGACGTTAAGCCTTTGTCTGAAGCAAAGGATGGCGGAAGCGTGACTGAAAGACACCTTTTATTCGCGCTCGCTGTTAAACTCAACCAAAAATTCGGCAGAACCAACGAACTTATCGCTTTCTTGGAAAACGATTTGGGACTTAAAGTTTCCGATAAAATCAAGGGCTTCTTGCTCGATGAGAATAATGAACATTTCCTCTACGACCTCTTGGGCGTGTTAAAAGCAGATACCGCGTTCTTCTATATCGATGCGGACGAAGAAATGCCTGATGCAGAAGAATTCGTTAAAAAGGCTAAAGAGTTCGGTGCAATTCCTGCATACGCATACCTCGGTGACGTTGGCGATTCTGTAACCGGCGATAAAAAGGCTCAAAAGTTTGAAGATGATTTCCTTCCCGAATTAATTAAGGAAATCAAAAAGTCTGGATTCCTCGCATGCGCATATATGCCGACTAGAAATACTCCCGCTCAACTTCAAAGACTTGGAAAGATGCTTAAAGAGAACGAACTTTTTGAAATCAGTGGGGAGGACGTAAACTCACCCCGTCAAAAGTTTGCTTGTGCAGCGCTTGCGCTTCCCGAATACGCACACCTTATCGATTCTACTTGGGCGCTTATCGGCCACGAAGCAATCTCGTCTGAAAAGGGTGTAGAGTACGGAATGTTTAGCGAAAAGTCCATTAAAGAAACCCCCAACCTTTACGAAAGAATTAAAAAATTCGCAGAAATCGGTCACAAGACTGTAAAATAATCAAAAAAACATATTTAAGGAGAAATAAAAATGAGTTCAATTAACTTGAAAGGTAAAGTAGCAGTAGTAACCGGCGCAAGCCAAGGTCTTGGAGAAGCACTCGCAATGCGTCTTGACCAAGAAGGATGCAAAGTTGCAGTTTGCGATATTAACTATGACGGTGCACAAGCAGTTGCTTCAAAGTTGAGCGACGCTATGGCTCTCGCAGTTGACGTTACAAAATACGACCAATTAGAAGCAGCAGCAAAAGCAGTTATCGAAAAATGGGGTCAAGTAGACGTTCTTATCTGCAACGCAGCAATCGTTAAGAGCGGTGACATCTTCAATCTTTCACCCGAAGCATTCGGTTTGGTTACCAATATCAACCTCAACGGTTACTTCAACACTGTTAAAGCGTTCGCTCCCTACATGCTCGAAAAGAAGAGCGGTAGCATTATTCAAATCAACTCCAAGTCTGGTAGAAAGGGAAGCTTCAAAAACGGCGCTTACGCAGCAAGTAAGTTCGGTGGCGTAGGCTTAACTCAAAGCTTGGCTCTTGAATTCGCAGAATCTGGCGTAAGAGTAAACTGCATTTGCCCCGGCAACCTCTTGAACTCTCCGCTTTGGGTTAACAGCCTCTTCAAACAATACGCTGCAAACCAAGGCATTACTGAAGAAGAAGTAAGAGCAAAATACATCAACCAAGTTCCTATGAAGCGTTCTTGCGAATATAAAGACATAGAAGACGTTATGGTATTCCTCGCT
>SVIY01000071.1 GCA_015069265.1 Clostridiales bacterium | reverse complement strand
ATCTGCAAGAAAAATCGGTTATCCCGTAGTTTTGCGCCCTGCGTTCACTCTCGGTGGAACGGGTGGCGGTTTTGCCGATAACGACGAAGAATTAGAGCAGATTATGAAAAACGCCCTAAAACTTTCACCCGTACACCAAGTACTAGTAGAAAAGAGCGTTAAAGGTTATAAAGAAATTGAGTTTGAAGTTATGCGTGACGCAAACGACAACGCAATTACCATTTGTGGTATGGAAAACGTTGACCCCGTAGGCGTTCACACGGGCGACTCTATCGTAGTTGCGCCTATCCTCTCTCTTAATGACCACGACTTAAAAATGCTTAACGACTCGGCAATCAAGATTATCCGCGAGCTTAAAATAGAGGGTGGATGTAACGTTCAGTTTGCATTAAACCCCAACTCTAGCGAATATTATCTAATCGAGGTTAACCCCAGAGTTTCGCGTTCTTCCGCACTCGCTTCCAAAGCTAGCGGATATCCTATCGCAAAAGTTACCGCAAAGGTCGCTCTCGGTATGACCTTGGACGAAATTCACGTTTCTGGAACAACGGCAATTCACGAACCGCAACTAGATTATATCGTTGCTAAATTCCCACGCTTCCCGTTCGATAAATTTACTTCTGCATCAAACATTTTAGGAACGCAAATGAAAGCGACGGGCGAAGTTATGGGTATCGGCGCAACGCTTGAAGAATGTATGTTAAAGTCCGTTCGTTCGTTAGAAACGGGCGTAAACCACTTCTATCTCGCTAAATTCGACGGTATGACTAACGATGAACTCATCACATACTTAAAAGAGTTTAAGTCAGACAATATCTTTGCAGTTACCGAGCTTCTCCGCAGAGGTGTTTCGGTTGAAGAATTGCATGAAGTAACAAAAATTACCGAGCTTTTCTTAAATTCCATTAAAAAGATTGTAGAAATGGAAGTTGAATTAAAGAACAACGTAAAAGACGTTGCAGTCCTCAAAAAAGCAAAGGTGCTCGGCTTTGGAGATGCTTTTATTGCAAAACTTTGGGGAATGAAAGAAGTTGAAGTAAACGCTTTGAGAAAAGCAGAGGGTATTAAACCTGTGTTCAAAATGGTAGACACACTTCATAGTGGCGCGTATATTCCATACTTCTATTCTACCTACACAGGAAAGGGCGATTCTATCGTAACCGATAAAGAAAAAGCAATCGTTTTAGGTAGCGGTCCTATCAGAATAGGTCAAGGCGTTGAGTTTGACTACTCTACCGTACACGCAGTAAAGACCATTAAGGAAAGCGGTTACGAAGCGATTATTATCAACAACAACCCCGAAACAGTTTCTACCGACTATACTGTAAGCGATAAACTCTATTTTGAACCGCTCACCGTAGAGGACGTTATGAACGTTATAGAGTTTGAAAACCCGATGGGCGTTATCGCATCGCTTGGCGGACAGACTGCAATTAACCTTGCAGAGCCTATTATGGAACGCGGAGCAAACATTATCGGCACTGATTGTGAAGCAATCAACAATGCAGAAGATAGAGACGCGTTTGAAAAAATTATGAACAAATTGCAAATACCTCAACCAAAAGGACAGGCGGTATTCAGCGTAGAGGACGGCGTAAAGGTTGCAGAACAAATCGGTTATCCCGTACTCGTTCGTCCGTCGTACGTTTTGGGCGGTAGAGCAATGCAAATAGTTGGTAACGAGCAAGGACTCCGTCAATACTTAAAGACTGCGGTAGACATTAGTGAAGACCACCCCATACTCGTAGACAAATACATAATCGGTAAAGAACTTGAAATCGATGCCGTATGCGACGGTAAGGACGTGTTTATTCCTGGTATTATGGAACTCATCGAGAGAACGGGTGTTCACTCTGGTGACTCGATAAGCGTTTATCCCACATTCTCCGTTAGCGAAAAGGCAAAGAAGACCATTATAGAGTACGGCAAAAAACTCGGACTTGGTATTGGAATCAAAGGTCTTTACAATATCCAATTCATAGTAGATAAAAACGAAGACGTATACGTAATCGAGGTTAACCCAAGGTCGTCAAGAACGGTACCGTTCCTCTCTAAATCAACGGGATATAGCCTTGCAGATATCGGCACCAAAGTTATCCTCGGAGAAAGCCTCAAAGAACAGGGTATAACAGAACTATATCCTGCGGAAAAGAAGCGTTGGTACGTTAAAGCGCCTGCTTTCTCGTTCAGCAAACTCCGCGGACTTGACGCATACCTCTCACCTGAAATGAAATCGACTGGTGAAGCAATCGGTTATGACGATAGACTTACACGTGCACTATATAAGGCACTTCAAGCATCGGGCATGAACGTTATGAACTACGGAACGCTTTTCGTTTCAGTAGCAGACTGCGATAAGGAAGAAGCTCTTCCGCTCGTTAGACGTTTCTATAACCTCGGCTTTAATATCGAAGCAACCGTAGGAACTGCAAAATTCTTGAAAGAAAACGGTATAAGAACTAGAATAAAGGCAAAAATCAGTGAGGGAAGCGAGGAGATACTCGACTCTATCCGTCGCGGATACGTAACGTACGTAATCAGTACCAGAGACGTTAACTCTTTGGGCGAAGCGAGCGACGGTTATCAGATTAGACGTGCAGCGGTAGAGAATAACGTAACGATGTTTACTGCACTTGATACCGTAAGGGTGCTTCTAGACGTTTTGGAAGAAACAACCCTTTGTATTTCCACCATTGACGCGTAAAAAATTTAAGGAGAAATGCTTTGAAACAAGGAATTTTCACGGTTGAAGCAAACGTTAGGCTTACCGAAACCGTATACAAAATGATATTGCTTGGCGATACGAGTGCTATCGAACGTCCGGGACAGTTTGTCAATATTCAGCTGGACGGACTTTTCCTCCGCAGACCTATTTCGGTGTGCGATTATGAGGAGGGAAGACTTACCATAATATACAAGGTTGTTGGAAAAGGCACAGAGCAAATGTCCAAAATGAGAGGTGGAGAACAACTCGATATTTTGACAGGTCTTGGCAATGGCTACTTTACTGATTTTAGTGGCGATAAGCCTTTATTAGTTGGCGGTGGAGTAGGCGTTCCGCCCCTTTACCACCTCGCGAAATGCTTGGTAAAAGAGGGTAAACAACCGACGGTAGTTATAGGTTTTAACACTATAGACGAAATCTTTGCTAAAGAAGATTTTGAAAAACTCGGTGTAAAAGTTTTGGTAGCAACTGCGGACGGCAGTTTTGGTATTAAAGGCTTTGTTACCGATGCAATAGCACAAGTTGAAGATTACTCTTACGTTTACACTTGCGGACCAGAACCCATGCTTAAAGCGGTGTACAACGCCACTACGACGAGTGGGGAGTATTCATTTGAGGAAAGAATGGGTTGTGGGTTTGGTGCTTGTATGGGTTGTTCGTGCAAGACCAAGTATGCAAATAAACGCATTTGTAAAGACGGCCCCGTGCTCGTAAAGGAGGAGATTATATGGTAAACACTAAAGTATCATTATGCGGTGTGGAACTTACTAACCCCGTTGTCCCTGCGAGCGGAACGTTCGGCTTTGGTTATGAGTTTAACGATATTTACGATATAAATATCCTCGGTGCAATTTCCATTAAAGGAACGACAAAAGAGGCTCGTTTTGGAAACGCACTTCCTAGAATAGCCGAGTGCACTTCGGGACTTATCAACTCGATTGGACTTCAAAACCCAGGAATTGATGCGGTTATTGAAAAGGAAATTCCAAGACTTAGACAAGTTTATAGAAAACCGATAATATCAAACATCAGCGGTTTTTCGATTGAAGAATACGTAGAATGTTGTGAAAAGATTGACAAGGTTGATGACGTTGACATAATCGAAGTTAATATAAGTTGCCCTAACGTGCATAACGGCGGTATGAGTTTTGGAACTCTCCCCGAAAATGCAGAAGCGGTTACTAAAGCGGTGAAGAAAGTTACCACAAAGCCTGTATTTATCAAACTTACCCCCAACGTAACCGACATCGTTTCAATCGCAAAGGCGTGTGAACAAGGCGGTGCGGACGGAATAAGTTTAATCAATACTTCACAAGGTTTGAGAGTTAACTTAAATACAAGAAAACCCGTTATCGCAAACAAAATCGGCGGTTTTTCGGGCAGAGCAATATTCCCGATAGCAATGAAGATGGTATACCAAGTATACGAGGCTGTAAAGCTTCCTATCATGGGTATTGGCGGTGTAGCAACGGCAGAGGACGTTATTGAAATGATGATGGCGGGTGCAACGGCTGTTCAAGTTGGTGCGGAAAACCTCGTTAACCCTTATGCTTGTAAAGATATCATTACAAATCTTCCGTCTGTTATGGAAAAATATAAAATCAACGATTTAAATGAAATAATAGGAGTGGCTCACAAATGAAAAAAGACGTAATTATCGCGTGCGATTTCAATGGCAAAGAACAACTTTTTAATTTTTTGGATAAGTTCAAAGAGGAAAAACCATACCTAAAAGTGGGTATGGAGCTTTTCTATGCCGGTGGCGTAGAAATCGTTAAGGAAATCAAGAAAAGAGGTCACAAAATCTTTTTAGACCTTAAACTCCACGATATCCCTAACACCGTAAAAAAATCAATGGCAGTGCTCTCTAGCTACGACGTGGATATGGTAAACCTCCACGCAGCAGGCGGTTCTGTAATGATGAAAGGCGCGCTAGAGGGTTTGACCCGTGCGGACGGCACAAGACCGCTTCTCATTGCAGTAACCCAACTTACCAGCACTAACCAAGAGCTTATGACGGGCGAACTTCTAATCGATAAACCGCTTGACGAAGTTGTTATGAGTTACGCTGAAAATGCTAAAAACTGCGGACTTGACGGCGTTGTATGCTCACCACTCGAAGCAGGAAAAGTAAAGGATAGATGCGGAAGCGCGTTCTTGACAATTACTCCTGGTATCCGTCTTGCAGGCGACGCTGTGGGCGACCAAAAGAGAGTTACCACTCCCAAAATGGCAAAAGAACTCGGCTCCGACTACATAGTTGTAGGTAGGTCGATTACGGGTGCGGAAGACCCCGTAGCAGCGTATAGAAAGTGCGTTGAAGAATTTTTAGGATAAAATATAAGGAGATACATAGATATGGAAACTGCAAAAAAAGTAGCGGAAAACTTACTTAAAATCAAGGCGGTATTTCTCCGCCCCGACGAACCTTTTATTTGGGCAAGCGGAATAAAGAGTCCGATTTATTGCGACAATAGACTTATCCTCACCGCTCCCGAAGCAAGAGACGTTGTAGAAAACGCAATTGCGGAAACTGTAAAAAAAGAATATCCCGAAGCAGAAGCGCTTTTCGGAACTAGTACCGCAGGTATCGCACACGCGGCAATCGCAGGTCATATTTTAGGTATGCCTATGGGCTACGTTAGGGGAAGCAGTAAAGACCACGGCAGAAACAATAAGATTGAGGGTAAACTCGAAAAGGGCGAAAAGGTAGTAGTTATCGAAGACCTTATCTCTACCGGTGGAAGCTGTATCGACGTTGTTGATGCACTCCGTGAAGCAGGTGCGGAAGTTTTAGG
>SVIY01000070.1 GCA_015069265.1 Clostridiales bacterium | reverse complement strand
GAGGGCGATTGACGATAAGTATATAGCGCCGGTTGTTACTAATAAAGGCATTTCAATGATGTCAATAAACCTTTTGCTTGAAAATGAGAGCGACCCTGTGGTTTGGCGTGGTCCCGTTATTGCGGGGGCTGTAAAGCAATTCTGGACGGACGTTATTTGGAAAGACGTCGACTATATGTTTGTGGACATGCCTCCTGGAACGGGTGACGTGCCCTTGACAGTGTTCCAATCTTTACCCGTTGATGGCATAATCGTCGTTGCTTCTCCGCAAGATTTGGTTTCAATGATTGTTGGTAAAGCAGTTAAAATGGCAAATATGATGAATATTCCCGTGCTTGGTATTGTCGAGAATATGTCATATTTTGAATGCCCTGATTGTAAAAAGCGCATCCATATCTTTGGCGAAAGCAAGATTGAAGAGACTGCAAAAGAATTTGCGATAGAAACCGTTGATTATTTGCCGATTAATCCTGATTTTGCAAGTTTATCTGATAGAGGCGAAATAGAAAGCGTTGGCGATTATTTGCCTAACGTTATTGGTAAAATATTAAAATTATAATACAAAAGATATAAGGAAAAATTTATGGAAGAAAAAATGAACGAATTTTCCAACCAAAAGCGTGGTGGATTTACGGGGAAAATAGGTTTCGTGCTTTCTGCCGCTGGTTCTGCTGTTGGGCTTGGAAATCTTTGGAGATTTCCGTATCTTACCGCGGAATATGGCGGAGGAATATTTATATTAACGTATATAATTTTAACCGTATTTTTCGGACTCTCGCTCTTAATGTTGGAAATTGGTATTGGTAGACACACTGGTAAAAGTGTTATCGGTGCTTTTACAAAACTCAACAAGAAGTTTAAGTGGTTTGGTTATCTTTGCGTAATCGTACCGCTACTCGTTGTTCCGTATTACTGTGTAATCGGTGGCTGGGTGTTGAAATACGGTTGGTCGTTTATTGTTGGTAGCGAAGGTTTGCTCGGTAGCGGTGTGGATACGGGTGCGTTCTTTGGCGGTTTTATTTCTAGCACCTTTGAACCGCTCGTGTTCTTCTTGATATTTGCATTGGTCACTGTTGTAATAGTAGTTTTTGGCGTGCAAAAAGGTATTGAGAGAATGAGTAAAATCTTAATGCCCACCCTTGCCGTTATTGCAGTATTTTTGATGATATACGTTCTTTGTCTCAATGGTTCTGGTGATGGCGCTAAATTTACCTTGCTTCCCGATTTTTCTAAATTTAGCTTTAAGACCGTGCTTGGCGCGTTAGGGCAAATGTTCTATTCATTATCAATTGGTATGTGTATCATGATAACGTACGGCTCGTATATGAAAAAGAACGTTAGCATTAAGAGTTCTTCTTTGCAAATAGCAATATGTGACAGTGTGTTTGCTATTATAGCATCTTTAATAATTATTCCGTCTGTATTTGTGTTTGCAGGTTCAAATGCAGAAGCGGAAGTTATTCTTGGAAATAACGGACCGAACTTAATGTTTGTACAGTTGACGCAGGTGTTTAATTCAATTCCTGGGGGAAGACTATTCGGCTCTATATTCTTTGTTTTAGTTTTATTTGCGGCGGTAACGTCTTCCGTTTCTCTCGTGGAATCAATTGTTGCGGTGCTTTGCGAAGACGATAAAATGAAGAGAGGACCTGCTTGTGCTATAGTTTTCTCGGTAATTTTAATACTTGGTTCGCTATCTTCTCTCGGATTTGGCGTGTTGAGTGGTGTTTCTATTGCCGGCAACTCCATACTTGATATGTTTGACCTTCTCTCTAATAATATATTGTTGCCAATTGTTGGTATAATGACTTGTGTTATTGTCGGTTGGTTTGTTGATAAAAAGATTATTCCTAAAGAAATCGGTATTGACAAAAATAAGACTTTGAGAACAGCGTTTAACGTTATTACAAAATACATTGCGCCAATCGTTATATTCTTGGTTTTGGTAACAGGACTATTAGATATGTTTGGAGTTTTAAGTATTTAATTAAACATAAAGATTGCGACGAGCAAAAGCTCGTCGCTTTTTTTGTATAACTTTTTTCTTTTTGCATACCATAAAGTTCATACGGGGTGAATATGGGAAAGAGAAAAATCATACTATGCTTACTTTTAATTCTTTGTTTTACGCCAATTTTTGGTGTCGAACGAGCGTTTGCGGATGAAACAGAGGTTTATCTAGGTGGAATGCCAGCAGGGTTTTCGCTATTGACGAAGGGCGCGCATGTGGTCGGTATTGGCGACGTTGTTACTGAAAATGGTAACGTTTCTCCTGCAAAAGATGCAGATTTAAGGGTGGGTGACGTTATATTAACAATAGACGGTCAAGAAATAAACGATGCTTTAGACATAGAAAAAGCAATTAAAGGCGAAGAAAAGGTTGTTGTTAGTTTAGATAGACAAGGAGAGTCTATTATAAAAGACGTTAAAACTGCGATAGATTTAAGTGGCGGATATAGAATTGGCGTTTTTGTTAAAGATTCGGTAAGCGGAATTGGCACTATTACGTATATTTGTGGAAATAGAATAGCTTCGCTTGGGCATCCCGTATTAGACGATTGTGGGAAAATTTTACCGATAAGGAGCGGTTATATATATGACTGTGAAATTACCGGCGTAATTAAAGGAGAGAGAGGGACACCAGGGGAACTTCGAGGAGTTTTTTCTAAAAACAACAACGTAGCAATGATTGACTCTAATTTAAATAATGGAGTGTATGGAACGATTAATCAAAATTTTTGCTGTGAAAATCTTAAAAAAATCAAACTTGGAACGGCTAAAATTGGCACGGCAAAAATCTATACGACAATAGATGGCAATGAACCTATGGAATATTCAATATCCCTTGTAAAAACCGATTACGATAGGGATAATAGGAATTTTGTTATAAAAGTAACTGATAAAAGACTTTTAGAAAAGACGGGCGGAATAGTGCAAGGAATGAGCGGAAGCCCAATAATTCAAGGCGGGAAGATTGTTGGTGCTGTTACACATGTTTTTACCAACGATCCAACGCGCGGTTTTGGAATAACTATTGATAATATGATAAATCAATAGTAAAACACGAATAAAATATATTATGTTTATGTCACACATAATGTATAATTTAATTTAAATTACAGAAAATATTTTCATTGACGGAGGTTTTATGAAAAGAAATTTTTCTGTAATTTTTATTTTGCTTGCTTGTACAATGTTATTGGTTTGCTTTTCTGGTTTTACTAATAAAAAAGTTCTTGCAGAAGAACAATTTAGTGCATCAAGTAAATCTGCATATTTAATTGACGCACATTCTGGCAGAGTAATTTATGCTAAAAACGAAGAACAAAGGTTGCCTATTGCTAGTATGTGTAAGATTATGACGTTATTGTTGTGTTTTGAATCAATAGATAATGGCGAAATCGCTCTTGACCAATCAATAACTGTAAGCACTAATGCTTCTGGCATGGGCGGTTCACAAGTATTTCTCGAAGCAAATGCCGAATATTTGGTTGGCGAACTGATAAAAAGTATAGTTGTTGCTTCTGCAAACGACGCTTGTGTTGCTATGGCTGAAAAACTCTGTGGCAGTGAGCATTCTTTTGTAGAAAAAATGAATAATCGCGCAAACGAACTTGGAATGAATAATACTTTGTTTGTAAATTGTACAGGGCTTCCTAAACCTGGGCAGTATTCTTGTGCTAAAGACGTTGCAAAGATGTTTTTAGAACTTATAAAGCATAAGGAATATTTTAAGTTTTCTAGAATTTGGACGGATAAAATAATTCACCCTAACGATAGAGTCACCGAAATCGCTAACACTAATAAACTCGTAAGATTTTATAATGGTTGTGACGGTGGAAAAACAGGTTATACGCAAGAAGCTGGGCATTGCTTATCTGCGTGTGCAGAACGAAACGGCACTAGACTTGTATCCGTTGTTATTTCCGCGCCTGATAGCAAATCAAGATTTCGCGACGTTTCTTCAATGTTTGACTATGGATTTGCAAATTTCGTAAACAAGATTGTTATCGATGATAAGAAACCGCTCGACTTGACTGTAAACGTTACGGGAGGTAAATGTGATACAGTACAAGTTAAAGCTGAAAAACCCTTTTTTATCTTTGCTAATAAAAACGAAAAAATAAGTGTTGAATGTGATTTTGTTCCAAGCGATAAAATTAAAGCGCCAATATACGTTGGAGATTTGGTTGGAAAGGTAAATATCTATCGTGACGGACAAAAGATTGGAGAGGTCAACGTCATCGCCAACGAAGACGTGCTAAAGAAAACTTATTTTGATTATATAAAAGACGTTGGAGAAAATTGGGCGCTTATTAACGTATAAGCATTCGTTAAACAATAAATAATCAAAATTTAACGCTTAATCATTGATTTTTATCTATATTTTTGTTAAAATATTAAAAAACGATAAAGGTTAATTGATATGAACGAAAGAGATACCTTAAATGTTAATGCTAACGGCGAATTGAAAATCGGTGGAATTACCTGTTCGGAACTAAAAAAACAGTTTGGAACACCGCTATATTGTATGGACCAAAAATATATTGAGGATATGTGCTCAATATACGACAAAACGCTTAAAGAAGAATATGGTGACGGACTTATCTGTTACGCGTCCAAAGCGTTTAGTTGTAAGGAAATCTATAGAATTGTCAACTCTGTTGGAATCGGTGCGGACGTTGTTTCTGGTGGAGAATTATATACTGCGCTATCGGTTGGCTTTCCTACTGAAAAAATATGTTTTCACGGCAACAACAAGTTAAGCTCTGAACTTAAACTTGCGGTAGACAATGACGTAAAGTATATTGTTTTAGATTCGTATACCGAAGCTGACGAGCTTGATGAAATTGCTAAAAACGCTAATAAAATTCAAGACGTTTTGATTAGAGTTAATCCAGGTGTTGAGGCGCATACTCACCATTTTATCCAAACTGCAAAAGTTGACTCAAAATTTGGTTTTTCTATAAGCAGTGGCGAGGCGGAAGAAATGGTTCTTCACGTTATGAGTAAATCTAACCTTAACCTCGTAGGACTTCATTGCCATATCGGTTCGCAAATATTTGAAGATAAGTCATTTGCGCTTGGCGTACAAAAAATGACCGATTTTTATAAATCGTTAAAGGATAAACACGAGATTGAATTTGACGTGCTTAACCTTGGTGGTGGTTTTGGTATATATTATTCTGAAGGCGACGGCAAGAAGTCTTGCGGAGAATATGCTGAATATATCAAAAACATAGCAAAAACCTTAAAAAATGCGGTGAACACCAAAGGCATCAAAAAGCCGTTTTTGATTTTAGAACCCGGGCGTTCTATTGTTGGTGAGGCTGGAATTACGCTTTATACTGCCGGCAGAATAAAAGAAATTAAAGGCGTTAAAAACTACGTCGCTATTGACGGTGGTATGTTTGATAACCCTAGATACGCATTATATCAAGCGAAATATACGGTTGTTGCGCCCGAAAAAATGAACGAAAAAAAGACAAAAATCTATTCAATTGCTGGTAAATGTTGTGAAAGTGGCGACTTAATTGCCGAAGACTGCAAATTACCCGAAATTAAAGAAGGCGACCTTAT
>SVIY01000005.1 GCA_015069265.1 Clostridiales bacterium | reverse complement strand
CAAACAAAAATACCTAAAATATATGTATATTCCGGCAATCATTATAAACGTAGGGTTAAATTTTTTGTTTATACCACCTATGGGCGCTGCCGGTGCCGCACTTGCATCTTTAATTACCCAAGTTTTTACTAGTATTGTTTTGCCAATGTTTATTAAAGATTTAAGACCTAACGCAAAATTAATGTTAGAAGCGATTGTCTTAAAGGACGTGTTTAATAAAGAAAAACGTAAGGGAGAAAATACTGATGGAAATAGTTGAAGAACAATTTAAGAAACTGAAAGAAGTTGAATTAGATATTTTTAAGAAATTTATTTCAGTTTGTGAAAAACTCAATCTAAAGTATTACGTTATTGCGGGTACTTTGTTGGGCGCGGTAAGGCATAAAGGCTTTATTCCTTGGGATGACGACATTGACGTTGCTATGCCAAGAGAAGATTATGAGGTCTTTATATCTAGAGCACAAGAATTACTGCCTAATGGATATTTTGTTCAAAGCTTGCATTCTGACCCTGCATTTCCAGCTAATTTTGCAAAAATAAGAAATAGCAATACTACGTTTTTAGAAACTACCGTTAGGGACATAAACATTAATCATGGTGTTTATATAGACGTATTTCCTTTGGACTTTTATCCTGAAGACAAGAATGCTAGGAAAAAGATAAACACAAGAAAGAAAATGCTATCGGCAAGAATTTCCTCTGTATTTTATTTTGCGCACAGAAAAGTTGCTTTAAAATCGAAGATAATAAATTGTATTCTTCGATTAAAATATCCTTCGTATAAAAAAGCAGTTATTGCAAGAGAAAAATTATATAAATCCACTACGGTTCAAAAGTACGTTATTAATTATAGTGGAGCATATGGCGAGCGAGAAGTTACGCCAAACAGTTGGTACGGGCGAGGCTGTCAATTAGAGTTCGAGGGCATTACGGTTATGGCTCCAATTGAATATGAGAAGTGGCTTGTCCAGGTATATGGCGATTATATGAAGTTGCCCCCCGTTGAAAAAAGAAAACCGCATCACGGAACAGACGTTATAGATTTGGAAAAATCGTACACAGAGTATGTTAAGTACGAAAAGAAGTGAGGGGAAAATGAAAGCATTGATTTTAAATTCGGGATTAGGTAGTAGAATGGGGTGGTACACAAAGGAACACCCAAAATGCATGACCGACTTGTCTAGTGGACAATCTATTTTAAGTAGACAACTATTGTTGTTAAAACAAAACGGCATAACGGATATTGTAATCACAACGGGATATTATGACGAAGTTTTGATAAATTATTGCAATTCGCTAGGTCTAAACTTAAATTATTCTTTTGTTAAAAACCCTATATATGATAAGACAAACTATATTTATTCCATCTACTGTGCAAGGGAACAGCTTTATAATAACGACATAGTTTTGTTGCACGGAGATTTGGTTTTTGATAGTATCGTTTTAGAGCAGGTTCTAAAAAGTGAAAGAAGTTGTATGACCGTTAGTTCTACTTTGCCGTTGCCAGATAAAGATTTTAAGGCAGTAATAGATGGCGAAAGAATTAAAAAAGTAGGAATAGAATTTTTTGAGAGCGCCGTAAGCGCGCAACCGCTTTACAAATTGAACGCATCAGATTGGAACGTGTGGCTAGACAAAATAGTTGAGTTTTGTGAAAGGGACGAAAGAAAGTGTTATGCGGAAAATGCATTTAATCAGGTTAGTGATGAGTGCTTAATTTATACTTTAGACGTTAAGAATGAACTTTGCGCAGAAGTTGACACTCCTAATGATTTAGAGATTGTTAATAAAAAAATAATTTCGCTATAAAGCATAATTAGATTAAAAAGGAATGGAAAAAAATATGTCATTATTTAAAAACAAAACTTTACTTATTACAGGGGGGACGGGCAGTTTTGGAAACGCCGTTCTAAATAGGTTCTTAAAAACCGATATCGGAGAGATTCGTATTTTTTCTCGTGATGAGAAAAAGCAAGACGATATGCGTCACGAGTTTCAGGCAAAGATGCCCGAAGTTGCTGAAAAGATTAAGTTCTATATCGGCGACGTAAGGGATATCCAGTCTGTAAGAAACGCAATGCACGGCGTTGATTACATATTCCACGCGGCAGCGCTAAAACAAGTTCCGTCTTGCGAGTTTTTCCCGATTGAAGCGGTTAAAACTAACGTTTTAGGTACGGAAAACGTACTCACTGCAGCTATTGATGCAGGAGTAAAAAACATTGTATGTCTTTCGACGGACAAGGCTGCTTATCCTGTTAACGCAATGGGAACGAGCAAAGCGATGATGGAAAAAGTTATCGTTGCTAAATCGCGTACTGTTTCGCCTGAAAAGACAAAGATTTGTTGCACGCGTTACGGTAACGTAATGTGCAGTCGTGGGTCGGTTATTCCGCTTTGGATTGACCAGATTCGCGCAGGAAAACCAATAACTCTCACCGACCCAAAAATGACGAGATTTATAATGTCCTTAGAAGAAGCGGTTGATTTAGTATTGTTTGCTTTCGAAAACGGTCAAAGCGGAGATATCCTAGTGCAAAAAGCACCTGCTTGTACTATTCAAACACAAGCGGAAGCAGTTTGCGAACTTTTCGGTGGGGATAAAAACAATATTAAAGTTATCGGTATTCGTCACGGCGAAAAAATGTACGAAACGCTCCTTACCAATGAGGAATGCGCGAACGCAATCGACCTTGGTAACTTCTATCGCGTTCCTTGTGATAAGCGTGGACTTAATTACGATAAATACTTTAATTCCGGCGACGTAGAAAGAAATACTTTGACCGAGTTTAACTCTAACAACACGGAACTTTTAACCGTCGAAGAAACAAAGGAAAAGATTGCAGCTTTGCAATATATTAAAGACGAACTTAAAAAATAAGGGAAAGGTATGAAAATTTTAGTTACGGGCGCAAAGGGTTTTGTAGGAAAAAACCTCTGCGTCGCATTAAAGAACTTAAAAAACGGATTGGACAGAACCCGTCCCAATCTTAAAATAGAAGAAATTTACGAATACGATATTGACAGTACCTTGTCGCAACTTGACGAGTATTGCAAAAATGCAGATTTCGTGTTTAACTTGGCGGGGGTAAACCGTCCCCAAAGTCAAGAAGAATTTATGCAAGGCAATTTCGGTTTTGCTTCAACCCTTTTAGAAACGCTTAAAAAGCATTTTAATGCTTGTCCTGTAATGCTTTCTTCTTCAATACAAGCGACACTCATTGGAAGATATGCGGAAGGCGAATACGGAAAGAGCAAAAAAGCGGGCGAAGAACTCTTTTTCGACTATGAGAAAAATGGCGGTGGAAAAGTGTTCGTTTACCGCTTCCCCAATCTATTTGGTAAATGGTGTAGACCTAACTACAACAGTGCGGTGGCAACCTTTTGCAATAATATAGCAAACGACCTTCCAATCACCATAAACGATAGGGCTATACAACTAGAATTGTTGTATATCGACGATTTGGTAACGGAGATGCTAGACTTATTAGAGGGAAAAGCGCATCACTGTGATTATGACGGACTAACACCGGTAGAAAGCTCGTCGGGAAGATACTGTTTTGTTCCTATAACGCACAAGGTGACGCTTGGCGAAATAGTCGATTTGCTGAATGAGTTTAAAGAGCAAAGACAAACGCTCGTTATCCCCGAAATTCCAAACGGAAGTTTTGCAAAGAAGCTATATTCTACGTACTTAAGCTATTTGCCCAAAGAAAAGGTTACGATAGATTTAAAAATGAACGTGGACGATAGGGGGAGCTTTACGGAACTTCTAAAAACCGAAAAGTGCGGACAAGTCTCCATAAACATTTCTAAACCCAGCATTACAAAAGGTCAGCATTGGCACCATACCAAGTGGGAGTTTTTTATTGTGGTTTCAGGACACGGCTTGATTCAGCAACGCAAAATCGGTACTGATGAAGTGTTGAATTTTGAGGTGAGTGGAGAAAATATTCAAGCTGTTCACATGTTGCCGGGATATACCCACAACATAATAAACTTATCAAAAACGGAAAACTTGGTGACGGTAATGTGGGCAAACGAGCAGTTTGACAAAAACCACCCCGATACTTATTTTGAAATTGTGGAGTAACATCATGAAAGATATTAAATTAGATTATTCAGACGTTTCTTTTAAGAATAATGGAAAATTGAAACTATTAATAATTGTCGGCACCCGTCCGGAAATAATTCGTTTATCGGCGGTAATAAACAAATGTCGCGAATATTTCGATTGTGTTTTAGCACACACGGGACAAAATTACGACTACAACCTTAACGGTATATTCTTTAGGGACTTAAAGCTTTTAGACCCCGAAGTATATATGGACGCTGTAGGCGATGATTTGGGAGCAACGGTAGGTAATATCATTAATTGCTCTTATAAATTAATGAACGCAATTAAACCGGACGCGCTTCTTATTTTGGGGGATACGAACAGTTGTCTTTCTGCTATTTCTGCAAAGAGATTGCATATCCCTATTTTCCACATGGAAGCAGGCAATAGGTGTAAAGATGAATGCTTGCCCGAAGAAACCAATAGAAGAATCGTCGATATTATCTCAGACGTTAACTTGGCGTATTCCGAGCATGCTAGAAGATATCTTGCAGACTGCGGACTTCCCAAAGAGAGGACTTACGTTACTGGTTCTCCCATGGCGGAGGTTTTGAGGAACAATCTTGCCGATATTGAAAAGTCGGATATACTTGATAGACTTGGATTAAAGTCTAAAAAATACATTTTACTCTCTGCACACAGAGAAGAAAATATCGATACCGAAGCAAACTTTAATTCGCTCTTTACGGCAATTAATAAAATTGCAGAAAAGTACGATATGCCCATTTTGTATTCTTGCCATCCTAGAAGTAGGAATAGATTGGAAAAAAGCGGTTTCAAACTCGATAAGCGTGTAGTAAGACACGAGCCGTTGGGATTCCACGATTATAACAACTTGCAGATGAACGCGTTTGCCGTTATTTCGGATAGTGGAACGCTTCCCGAAGAATCAAGCTTCTTTACGAGCATTGGAAAGCCTTTCCCTGCGGTATGTATAAGAACGAGTACCGAACGTCCAGAGGCGCTTGATAAAGCGTGCTTCGTGCTTGCAGGTATCGACAAAAAGAACTTGTTGCAAGCGGTAGAAACGGCTGTTGCGCTCAATAACGACGCACAGCACGGTATTCCCGTACCCGATTACGTTGAAGAAATCGTGTCTACAAAAGTTGTCAAGCTTATCCAGTCTTACACGGGCGTTGTAGACAAAATGGTTTGGAGAAAGAGTTAAGCATAAATTATGATTGGTACAAAGAGTGTATTTTTTGAATTGATTGAGTCGGTTGTCTTTGATAGGAAAGCAAATCCCGACTTAAAAGCAAAGCTTACCGATGATGTCGTCGGTAAGCTGTTTGCCGTTGCAAAAAAACACGATTTGGCGCATATCATTGGTCTATCACTCGCAAAACTCGGTGTTAATGTCAACGACGAATTAAACGGAAAGCTCCAAAAAGAGCAGATGCTTGCGGTCTTTCGTTACGAGCGCTTAAAGTACGATTACGAGCTTCTACTACGGGCTTTAGAGAATTTTGGCGTTGAATTTATACCCTTAAAAGGCGCGATAATACGCGATTTTTATCCAGAGCCTTGGATGAGGACAAGTTGCGATATCGACGTGCTTGTAAAAAAAGAAGATGCTGAACGCACGGTTTTATATCTAACTAAAAACGGGTTTGCTAAAGGCAAAGATTTTACCGAGCACGACCATATACTCACTTCGGAGAGTGGTACGACGATAGAACTTCACTACAATTTGCGTCAAGACGGCGCGTTGCCGAAGTCGGATGAGATTTTAGATACCGTTTGGGAGAACTTAAAAGATAAGAAAAGCGATACAAACCAAAGGCAAATGACTGACGAGTTTTTCGTTTTCTATCACTTGGTGCATATGGCAAAGCACTTTATAAACGGTGGGTGTGGTATTCGCCCGTTTATAGATTTGTTTTTAATAAATAAGAATATTAAGTGCGACCAAGAAAAACTCAAAGAGTTGTTGATAAAAGCCGAGCTTGACAAATTCTATTCTGCCGTCTTAGAACTTTCAAAGGTTTGGTTTGAGGGCGAAAAGCACACCAATTTCACTACCGCAATGGAAGAATTTGTTCTATCCGGTGGCGTTTATGGAAATATTAATAATTCTGCAAAAGTTCAAGCGGTAAAAGGCAAAACAAAATCTAAAACGATATTTAGCTTGATGTTTTTGCCAAAAAGTAGGCTGGAAATTATTTATCCAAGATTAAAAAAATATCCCATTCTTTTTCCTTTCTATCAAGTCAAGCGCTGGTTTAGGGTGTTTAAAAAAGACAATAGAAACCGCGTTAGCGGTATAGTCAAGGCGAGAGGAGATGTCTTGCAAGAGGATATTAATTCCACAGAACAACTAATTGACGCACTAGGATTAAAATAACGCGCAGATTTTATACAAAAGCACTGTAAATCAAAGGAATTATATATGGAATTTGATAAAGTCATTACCGAACGGTACTCGGTTAGAAAATTTAAGGATGAACGCTTGTCAAAAGATAAAATCGACCAAATTTTGCAGGCGGGTCATAAAGCGCCAACAGGGTGCAATTATCAACCGCAGAGAATTTTAGTGCTGAATACAGAGCAATCTATAGAAAAACTTCGCAAGTGTACGAGGTGTCACTTTAACGCACCAACGGCAATGCTCGTGTGTCACAATAAAGACGAAAGTTGGGTAAGACCTTACGACAAGGCGTTGTCTTCACCCGTGGACGCGGTTATCGTTGCAACACACATGATGCTTAAAGCCTATGATATCGGGGTTGGGTGTTGCTGGGTAATGCACTTTAACCCAACGCTTATAAAACAAACGTTCAATATCCCAGATAATATTGAACCCGTTGCACTACTAGTTATGGGATATCCCACAAATGACAGCAAACCGCTCGACTTGCATAACAAGTTTAGACCAATCGACGAAGTCGTTTATTACGATAGTTTTTAGATAAAATAAATACGAGAATAAAGGAGAAAACCTACTATGAAAATCACGAAAATAGAGCCGATACTTGCAGGAAATAGGCATTTATTTGTAAAAGTTCACACGGATGAAGGGATTGTCGGGCTTGGAGAATCTGGTTTATGGGCAATGAGAGAGGGGGTTGTTGGAACCCTTAAATGTTTAGAGCCTGTAATAGTTGGGGAAGACGTAAATAGAATAAATTTTATCAACGAAAGGTTGTATGAAGAGCATCAATTTAAGGGCATGAACATACAAAGCGCTATATCAGCGATAGACCTTGCGCTTTGGGATATAAAGGGAAAGGCGCTTGGTGTTCCCGTATACGATTTATTCGGTGGAAAGTATAGGGATAAGATTCGCGTATGGCGACACATCACCCCAAATAACGACATGGGGCTATTTAAGGCGCTACTACTTGAGGCCAAAGAAGAAGGCTTTACCGCTGTGCGTATTAACCCGTGTAGAGATATGGAAGGCTGGGCAACGTCAAAACGTTTAGCCACCATGTACAACAGAATCGCATTTGCAAGGGAAGTGCTTGGTGACCAAATGGATATTGCCATAGAAATTCATAGAGAACTTAACGGTGACGAGTCGTTGATGCTTTGCAAAATGCTTGAAAACCTAAACATACTGTTCTTTGAAGACCCAATTCGTTCGGAAAACGTGGAAACGCTTAAAGACTTCACGGCAAAAACCGTAGTGCCGATAGCGGCTGGGGAGAGGTGCATAAGCATACAAGAGTTTGAAATGATGCTTAATGCGGGAATGAGAATTGCAAGACCCGACGTTTGCACGTTAGGGGGCTTTACGGGAAGCATGAAAGTTTGCGCCCTTGCTGAAGCACACCACGCGTATATCGTGCCTCACGTTCCCGTAAGTGTAATCAACATTGCGGCAAGCTTGCACATGGCTGCGGTAATTCCTAACTTCTTGATTATGGAAACCTTCCCGCCCAAGACCTTTAAGCAGGCTTTAGACTGCATGGGCGAGTATAAGTTTAAGTTAAAAGACGGCTATATGGAAATACCCGACGGACCTGGCTGGGGCGTTGAACTAGCCGACGATATTACCGAAAAGACCCCATACGTGACTATACCTTGGAGGCTTGACCAACACAATTGTTACGGCGGTGCGGATACCACCGACAAAGTAACTGCAAAATAGAATTAAGGTAAAACCTCAATCAAAAGGCACCTCGACTGGTGCCTTTTTATGTTGTGTGGGTAGTTTTAGTCGATGAGCGTACAAAATAAAACAATCAAATTATTGCAATTTAGTAGGCGCTGTGATATAATCATTAGCAATTATTATAGGAGAAAAAAGATGAGAGTAACCGTTATACAACCGCCGTATTTTATGGGCAAAAACCCCGATAAAAAAATTGCAGATTTCTTATTGGACGAGCTAAACACCGCGGAAAGCGACTTAATAGTGTTGCCAGAATATTCAAACGCTGGGGGATTGAGCGACAAGGAAAGTGAACTTAAGGCGATGCCTAGGGCAAAAGAAATGCTTGAAAAGGCTAGCAGTGTCGCAAAGAAAAATGGCTGTTTTGTTGCGATAAACGTTTTAGAAAAAAGGGAAGAAAAAATCAAAAATAGCACCTATTTGTTTGGTAGGGATGGTGAGGTTAAATTTATATATGATAAAATTCACCTTCCGCCGTCCGAGATAGATTTAGGGGTGGAATATGGTGACGGAGCATGCGTTTGCGAAGTTGACGGGATAAGGTTTGGATTTTTGACTTGCTACGACGTTTATTTTAACGAGCAGATAGAATTTTTAGCAAAACACAAACCTACAATCATCTTGTTGCCTGGATATCAACGCGGGGAAAGTACGGATATAATACGTGCGCAAACAAAACTCGTTGCGTTTAGGTGCAATTCTTACGTATTGAAATCTTCGTACTCTATGAACGATAATGCACGTGGTGGGTGTTCTATGATAGTTGCACCCAACGGAAAGATTTTGAAGGACATGGGTAGTGAGATAGGCAGTGTTACCGAAGAAATTGACCTAGAATACAAGCACGTTCGCACGGCTGGATTTGGAAAGGGACTTATAAAAAACGACGAGTTTATAAATATAGGACTTCGCCCAGAAGTGTTTAATAAATAAAAAGTTTAATAGACGTAAAAAACACCGACCAAACAAGTCGGTGTTTTTTTATTTTTCAATTAAAGTAAGAATTTTAATTTTTCTTCTAAAGTTTTATAGTCTAAAATTTCCACGTAGTCCATACCGAAAATTCTAACGTGGCTATCACCACCACCGTCGGCAAAATCGTCGCCCACGTATAAAATTTCGTCTAGCGTATAGCCATTTTCTTTTGCATAGGTCATAATGGCGTCGTACTTGTTATATTGCTTTTCGGAGAAATCAAAAGAAGACGAACCACCGATATAAACGGCATGGTTTGGGAACAACTCTAAAATTTCGGGATAGAGAACACGCCTTTTTTCACGGGTGGGGTCAAAGGTAAGTTTGTCTTGAATATCGGCTTTTGTGCCGAGCAAGGGGAAGGTTATCATGCCGGTAGCGTGAAATTCCACGCTATCGCCCTTAAATTCAGTGTAACCGTATTTTTTGCGAAGGTAATCGGCTTTTTCTAAAAAATATTCTTTATCGGGAAAAGAAATTTGTTGTTTAACAATGGTGAACTTTCCGTCGATAATCTTGCTTTCTTGCATACCGTAATTACCAATGATATCAATGGGGTAATTTTCCATTTGTTTGTAAATACGCTCGCACCCACCGGCACCAACCATTATAACCTTATATTTTTTAGAAAGGTCGTTCAAAACCTTTTTGTTTTGTTCTTCAAGTGGGGAACGGTGTTGTGTAAGTGTTCCGTCAAGGTCAAAGCAGATAAGTTTTTTCATTAGTAAAATTTCTCCATAAGAATAGGCTTAACTTTTTCGGTCAAACCAAGCTCGTTAATAAGTGTTAAAAAAGAAGTTTTTAAAATTATTTTTGTGGCGATATTCAACGTTCAAAATCATAGTTTTAACCCCGAATTTTAAAATCGTGTAGTTTTTATTATATTATAATACTTTAGTTAAAACGAGCATAATGATATTGCCTTATTGCCCGTTTGACAAGCAATTTTGAAAAATGAGCAACAATTATGCACGTGCACTTATATTTTAAGTGCCAGATTAGAAAAAAGCATTTTTTACATTATAGCACAGTAAAAAAAATATGCAAAGAGTTTAGTTTCGAAATAAAATTTTGTAGAAAATATCCAGTCCAATAATAATTAACAAATTGCGTCAGTTTATATATAATATGTTCGTTAATTTTTTTTACGAGGGATAATATTGTGAGTGATATTGCTGTAAAAAATCAAAATTCAAGCAAAAGATTCAAAAAAATTGCTTGGCTTACCCTTTTAAGCTTTGGTTTTACTTATTTGTTTTTCTATTGCAAAAAAGGGAATAGAGTGATATAATGTTTGAATAAAAGGAGATGCGCTTTAAAAATGATAGAGATTAAAAGATTAGATAAAAACAATCAACAAGATTTTATAGAGTTTAATAGGGTAATTGCAGACAACTTGCAAAACTCTAAATGGTTTATTCCTTTTTCTCAAGAGAACTTGCTTCACACTTTTGACGAGGGCAGTTCATTGGTGGTTTACGGCGCGTTTGTTGACGGGGTACTTGCGTGCATATCCCTTTTTGATATGAATTGGGCGGAGTTTGAAGAGGTTGCCCTTGCCGTTGGCGTTGATAAAAAAAGGAAGGGGGCGGAACTTGGCGGTTGTATGGTTAAACCAACTTTTCGCGGAAAGAACTTGATGTTTGAGGTTAATAAAGCGCTTATTTCGGTTGCAAAAGATATGGGGATAGAGTATTTTGTGGCGACCGCACACCCGGATAACGTTGCGTCAAACCGCTCGCTTCAAAAACTTGGTATGGAACAAAAAAAGACCATTATAAGATGTGGCGAATATTTAAGGAACGTATATTTTTTAGAACTTTAAGGAGAACAATATGCAAGACGTTGCGTTAAAAAGAAATAGACTTGGCGGAATAGCAAGCGTTATAGGAATAGTAGCTAACGTTATTATAGCCGTGTTTAAGATTGTTATAGGCTCGCTCTTTGGGGTTATATCCGTGCTTGCCGATGGACTAAACAATCTCACCGACTGTGGAAATAGCATAATATCAGTAATATCGTTTAGGTTGTCTTCTCGTCCAGCCGACAAAGAGCACCCCTACGGACACGAGCGCATAGAATACGTTTGTTCGCTCGCAGTTGCTTTTTTGATACTATTAGTAGCCTTTGATACGGCAAGAGAGAGTATAGGAAAAATTATCTCGCCCTCGGCGAGCGCTTTTTCCTTTTGGATAATTTTAGCGCTCGGCGTTTCCGTAATAGTTAAAACTTGTCTATTTTTCTATTATAGGTGGGTGGCAAAAAAGATAGACTCTTCAATTTTAAGGGCGAGTGCAGTAGACTGCCTTACCGATTGCATATCTACCACAGTGGTTGCAATCTCGGTTGTTATATACAAGGTTTTCGGCGTAGACGTGGACGGATATGCAGGAATAGTAGTAGCAATCTTTATCGCTTGGTCTGGGGTGGGTGTGCTTAAAGAAATTTTCTCTAAACTTATCGGGCAAGCCCCCGACCAACAAATGATAGACGATATAAAGAATAAAATCAAAGCGTACGACGGAGTGCTAGACGTTCACGACCTTTCAGTTTATAGTTACGGACCGAACAAGTATTTTGCTAGCGTTCATATAGAGGTGGATGCAAACGTAGACGTACTTGCTTCGCACGAGCTTATAGACCATATTGAAAAAGATTTTTACCAAAAGAACAACATTATATTAACCGGACACCTTGACCCGATAGTGATTGATAACGAAGAGGTTAACTGCTTAAAAGTAAAGGTGGAAAGGGCGGTCAAAGAACTTGACGAGCAGTTTTCTATCCACGATTTTAGGGTGGTTTTTGGGCAAAACAACACCAACGTTTTGTTTGACGTGGCAATTCCTTTCGATTCTAAATTGACAAAGGAAGAAATCTCGATAGCAGTAAAAAAAGCCGTAAAAGAAATAGACCAAAAATACACCGCCGTCATCACGGTAGAGCATTGTATGTAGCAATAAAAAGAATAAGTAACCCCGAGATAAGCCTCGGGGTTTTATCTTAAAAAAATATTTTTCAACAAAATGCGACAAATTTTGATTTTGCTATTGAAATGCTAAAGCATTTGTGTTAAAATAGAACCATAATTTTTGTGCTTAAAAGCACTTTAGGAGGTTTGTATGAGTAAGTTTGGCAAAGCCTTTGGGTATGACTCATCGGCTAAAAACACAACCATTAGAACCGAAATCACTGCAGGTGTAGTTACCTTCCTTGCAATGGCTTACATTTTGGTTCTAAACCCAATATTGATGTTGAACGGCACTAACGGCCATTTACATTCATCAGTATTTATTGCAACCGCTCTCGGTGCATTTGTAGGAACGTTCTTAATGGCGATTCTTGCGAAGCTTCCGTTAGCTCAAGCGCCTGGCCTTGGACTCAACTCAATGGTTGGCGGATTGCTTGGTGGTGGTCTTATCGGTACGGCGCTTTCTTTTGGTTCTTCAATGCTTTTGGTGTTGATTTCAGGTGTTTTGTTCCTAGTTTTAAGTATTCTTAAGATTAGAGGACTTTCTATCAGAGAAATCATCTACAAGGCAATTCCTGAATCAGTTCGTGGTGCTATTTCTGTAGGTATCGGTTTGTTTATTGCGTTTATCGGTCTTTACAATTCTGGCAAAGGAATCATCGTTGGTGGCCTTGGTACTCCCGTAGACCTAGTTGCTTTCAACTCCTGGGATATGGCTCTTCTTGCGCAACCTTTAGTTCTTTTAGTTGGTTTTGTAGTAATTGCAATTCTTTCTCACTTTAAGGTTAGGGGTGCAGTTATTATCGGTATTATCGTAGCAACCTTGTTTGGTATGATTCCTGGCATAGACGTTACTTCTTGGTCTGGTGCTTCTTGGAAATTCTGGGAAAACTTCAGAGGCTTCTTCTCGTTAGACGTTGCCGAAGGAGGTACATTCCTTGCGGCATTCACTGATATAAACTTCGGTGGTGCTTCTGTAATGTCTCTCATAATGGTAGTTATTACTTTCTGCATGATTGACATGTTTGACACCATGGGAACTTGCGTTGGTTGTTGTACGGCAGCAGGTCTTATGACTAAAGATGGTGTTCCTAAAAACTACAACCAAATTATGATCGCAGACTCAGTTGCAACTTGTACAGGTGCATTCTTTGGTACCTCTACCGTTACTACTTTCGTAGAATCTGGTGCAGGTGTCGCTGAAGGTGGCAAGACTGGTATCACTGCTTTGACAACTGCTTGCTTATTTATACTTTCAATCTTTATATATCCGATTATCGTATCCATTCCTGGTGCGGCAGCAAACTCTGCACTTATTTGGGTTGGTTGCTTGATGCTCAAAGGTGTTAAGAACATAAAAGTTGATTCTGTTAAAGATTTCGTTCCTGCATTCCTTACGATTGCTATTATGCCTCTCGGCTATTCAATTACCGACGGTATTGGTTTAGGAATTCTTTCTTACGTTCTTATTAGTGTTTGCGGTTATTTGTTCGGTCTTATCGGCTATGCTTGCGGCAAGAAAGAAGGTAAAGAAAAACCTGTTTGGGACTTGCATATCGTTACGATTATCATTGCAGTTCTCTTCATTGTATATTTCTTTGTGCCCGTAATGTAAAAGAAGAAAATGCAAATTTAAGGCGGATAGGGAAATCCCTGTCCGCTTTATTTTTTGAAAAAATTTTCAAGAAAATACTAAAAAATGCTTGACATCGTTTTTTTCAAGTGCTAAACTGTGCTTAACTTGATAAAAAGCTACGACGAAGACGGAACCCGTTAGACGTTTTTCAGAGAGTCGGGGATGGTGCAATCCCGACAAACAGAGATGGAACTTCCTATCACTTCCGAGCTGGAAACCCCAAAAGTTTTACCTAGTAGGCGTTTCTCGTGATTGCAACGTTAGGGCAAGAGAGTTGATGGACTCTTATAAAGTGGCAGTGTTAACTGCAATTTGAGTGGTACCGCGAGTATATTATACCCGTCTCAATGATTGAGACGGGTGTTTTTATTTTTAACCGCTTAAAAGGTAGCACAAAATATTAAAAAATAAAAAATTATTATAAACAATATTAAAGGAGGTAGCAACCATGAACACAAACAACACTTTAAGTCAGTTATCGGAGATCGCAACAAGAATTAAGGAGTTGCGCGAGATTATGGGCTTTTCCGTTTCCGAAATGGCTGAAAAGACAGACGTTGACAAGGAGCAGTACTTAACATACGAGAGCGGAAATACGGATATACCTTTTTCATTTATACACAAGTGCGCCCTTGCTTTCGGCGTTGAAATGACCGAACTTTTGGAGGGTAGCACTGCAAAACTTTCTAGTTACACGGTAACGAGAAAAGGTCAAGGACAAAGAACGGCTAAAGAGGAGGGTATAGACATTGCCAACCTCGCGCCTAAATTTAAAGATAAACTTGCAGAACCGTATTGGGTTAAATACGAGTACTCTGCTTCTCAACAAAACAAGCCTATCCAACTCACAACCCACTCTGGACAAGAGTTTGACCTAGTATTAAGCGGGAAACTCAAAGTCCAAGTAGGCGACCATACCGAAGTTTTGGGCGAGGGTGATAGCATCTATTACAATTCTTCCACCCCTCACGGAATGATGGCGGTTGACGGCAAAGATTGCGTATTCTGCGCGGTAGTTATGTCGGGCGACCACTCTCAAGAAACGGTGGTTAGAAAGAGCGTCATAGCCGCTAAAAAAAGCCAGAAACTCGTTTGCGAGAAGTTTGTAGAACCTACCGAGAACGAAAACGGCGAACTTACGAGCATCAAGTTTAAGAACACCGATACCTTTAACTTTGGTTTTGATATCGTTGACGGCATCGCAGATAAATATCCCGAAAAACTCGCAATGCTTCACCTCGATAAATATAAGAACGAACGTCGCTTCACCTTTAAGGATATCAAGCGCGCGTCTAACCAAGTTGCAAACTACTTTACTTCACTCGGAATCAAACGTGGCGACAAGGTAATGTTAGTTCTAAAACGTCATTATCAGTTCTGGTTCTGCATGGTTGCGCTCCATAAACTCGGCGCAGTTGCAATCCCTGCAACCAACCAATTGAAAGAACACGACTTCGAATACAGATACAACTCGGCAGGCGTAAAGGCAATCGTTTGTACGGCAGACGGCGATACCTATCAGTTCGCAGAGAGCGCTGCTAAAAAATGTCCTCAAGTAGAAACGCTCGTCATGGTTGGCGGTGTAAAAGAGGGTTGGCACGACTTCGATAAGGAATATTCCTTATTCTCTGGAAAGTATGAACGTCCTGAAGACGCTTCTAGCGGAGACGATACTGCTCTTATGTTCTTTACTTCGGGAACAACGGGCAATCCCAAAATGGCGGCTCATAAGCACACCTACGCTTTGGGACACTACGTTACGGCAAAGTATTGGCACTGTTGCGAACGCGACGGCTTGCACTTAACCATTTCCGATACCGGCTGGGGTAAATCGCTCTGGGGTAAACTTTACGGACAATGGCTTTGCGAGGGGGCGGTATTCGTTTACGACTTTGACCGCTTTGATGAAAACGATATACTTCCTATGTTTGCACAGTATAATATCACTACTTTCTGTGCTCCTCCTACAATGCTCCGTATGCTTATCCGTGGCGACCTTTCTAAATTCGACCTCTCGTCTATCCACCACATGACCACGGCTGGCGAAGCGCTTAACCCCGAAGTATTTAATCAGTTCAAAGCCGCTACCGGACTTGAAATAATGGAAGGCTTCGGTCAAACGGAAACTACTCTTGCAATAGCAAACCTTTACGGAACGACTCCTAAAATCGGTGCAATGGGTAAGGCTAACCCGCAGTACGACGTGGATATCGTCGACCCCGACGGAAATACGGTTGCGCCCGGTGAGGTTGGCGAAATCGTTATCCATACCGATAAGGAAGTACCTTGCGGATTGTTTAAGGAATACTACCTCGACGACGTTAAAACAAAGGACGCATGGCACGACGGACTTTATCATACGGGCGATACCGCTTGGCGCGATGAGGACGGATATTTCTGGTACGTTGGTAGGGTCGATGACGTTATTAAGTCTAGTGGCTATCGTATCGGACCGTTTGAAATCGAGTCGGTAATAATGGAGCTTCCGTACGTATTAGAATGTGGCGTTTCAGCCGTTCCCGACGAAGTGCGCGGACAAGTCGTTAAGGCAAGTATCGTTCTAACAAAGGGTACACAGCCTAGCGAAGAATTAAAGAAAGAAATTCAAAAGTACGTTAAGGACCATACCGCGCCTTATAAGTATCCTAGAGTTGTTGTATTCCGCGACGAACTTCCAAAAACTATCAGCGGAAAAATCCAAAGAAATAAATTATAATCTATTAACCCCCAAGAGCGACGGCTTTTGGGGGTTGTTTTTTATAGCGATTACTAGCTTACTGAAAACACATAAATCACTTGCGATTTAGCATTATAGGTGGTATAATTATTATGAGTTTTTATTTTTTAAAAACAACGTTTTTAAGTAGTTTTTGGGGGAGGGGAATTGAGACTTAAAAATACGGGCGGTTTTACGGATATTTACGCCTTTGTGGAGCATAAAATTTCCGAACTGTCCAAACGGGAAAAGAATTTTTACAATTTATTTTTGCAAATGTTTTCGGAGAGCGAAAACGTTATGGTAGAAAGCTCGGATGGATTTAAAATAAAAAAGGTAACCTACGGCGAGTGCAAGCAAAAGGTTTTAAGTGTTGCAAGCAAACTAAAGGCACGCTTAAAAGACTTGCCAAATAAGTCTATGGTAGGGCTTTACATGTCCAATAGCATTGAGTGGATACAAGTCTTTTGGGCAATTTTAGCGTGCGGACATAACCCCGTTCTTATGAATTCTAGGCTAGGCGATAGTCAGCTCCAAACAATTTTGGACTGCCACGGTATATCCGTCGTTGTGTCTGACGGAGAGGCTTTTAACGTGCAGACAATCTTGCTTTCGGAGATAGAGGGCGAGCAAGAAGGTCAACCGATAGAGTTTTCCGATTGGGGAGATAAGGTTTATTTTATGTCCTCTGGAACGAGTGAGAAAGTTAAACTTTGCGCTTTTACTGCGGAAAATTTCTTTTATCAAATAAGCGATAGTTTTGATATCATTAAGTCTTGTCCGCAAATGGCAGAGCATTACGAGGGCGAGCTTAAAAACCTAGTATTGCTTCCCTTATACCACGTATTCGGTTTTATTGCCGTGTACCTTTGGTTCGGATATTTTTCACGAACGTTAGTGTTCATGAAAGATTTATCCGCACAAACGCTATTAAGCACTGTAAAAAAACATAAAGTAACACATATATTTTTAGTTCCTCTCGTTTGGCAAAAGATTTACGAAGAGGCTATAAAGAGCATTAAGGCAAGGGGCGAGAAAACCTTTAATAAGTTTAGCAAAGCTCTCTCGTTCGTTAATAAGCACCAAATTTTAGGTAGTTTAATAGCAAAGAGGGCGTTTAAGGAAGTTAGGGAAAAGCTCTTTGGCGACAGTATTAAATTTTTGATAACGGGCGGTAGCGGTGTGCCGGAGGACGTTGTAAAGTTCTTTAACGGCATAGGTTATCATATGGCAAACGGCTACGGAATGACCGAGGTGGGAATTACTTCACTTGAAATTTCCAAAAAACGAAAGCAAAGGAATTTGCGTTCGGTAGGCAGACCGTTTTCTTACACAAAGTATAAGGTTGCAGAGAGTGGAGAGCTTCTCATTAAAGGCAAGACTATGGCCTCTGAAATCTTGCAAGGTAAAACTTTAGAAAAGACCGATTTCGATAAATGGTTTAACAGTAAAGACCTTGCAAAAGAGGTTGACGGAAGATTTTATATTTTAGGAAGAAAGGACGACCTTGTAATCGGACTTTCTGGGGAAAACTTAAACCCCGAAATTATAGAACAACAAATTGAGTGTTCGAACGTAGAAAATAAATGCTTGATATCGGGAAAAGATAGCGTTCCCACTCTGATAGTTGAGGTAAAGGGCTATCTTGTTGAAAAAGAACAAGAGATACGTTTAGAACTAGGTGAAGCCTTGAAAAAAGCAAACGTTAACGACCAAATTCAAACGGTAGTTTTCACCGCCGATAAACTGCTTTTAGACGGCGAGATAAAGGTTAGCAGAAAAAAGGTAAAAGATAGATATTTGAGTGGGGAAATTAAACCGCTCAACGCATTGAAGAGGGCGGACGGGCAACTCTCCGCGCTAGAAGAACAGCTCGTAAAGGCGTTTGCGGACGCACTTCAAAAACAGGAATGTGAAATTTTAGTAGATAGCGATTTCTTTACCGAGCTTGGCGGAACGAGTTTAGATTACTTTGCGCTATTAGATACAATCGGTCAACAGTTTGGTGTAGACCAGACGTTGATTCGTTCATGGGGACAGTCAACGGTTCGCGGTTTTGCATCTAAAATCAAAGACATGTAATAACGGACATCTAGTTTAACAAAAGAGGAAAAAGTTTATGGTTAGGTCACTTGACAAAAAATGGAAGGAGTTTTTATTCGCCTTCTCTGGCTTCGGCCCCAATCTTTTAATGGTGCTAATGGGTGCGTATTTTTCAGACGCGATTAATCCTGCGGCATTGCCTAGTGGAAGTTATCAAGCGATTATGGGTGGAGTGTGCTTTATTTTGCCCGCGCTTTTCCCAATACTTTATTCAATTGCAAAGGTGTTCGACGGAATTATAGATATCCCTCTCGCGCATTTAACCGATTCGCTTTCGACAAAATGGGGAAAAAGACGACCTGCAATCTTGGTTTGTTCTATCCCGATGATTTTATCTTACGCAATGTGTTGGTTTCCAATATTTGGCAGTGAAGCACAACTTCTAAACACCATTTGGATAATCTTTTGGGCGTTTGTGTTCTTTGCGACCTACACCATGTGCTTAATCGCCTTTTACGGCTCGCTATCAAGCGTTTGCGAAAACGAACCGCAAAGGTTAAGGGTGTCATCGTACAAATCGTTTTTTGATACAATATCTTACTGCTTGGTATACGCACTCGTCCCCGTTATTTTAGACGGTGCAAGATTACACGTCGATAAGTTTGTTTTCTTATGCTTACCGTTAATGCTAACTATTGTAATTCCTTTGTTTATGATAAAAGAGGGGAAAAAGTACGGTTACCCCGAAAAACAAGGTATGCAAGAAGAAAAGGTTTCCTTAAAAGAAAGTATGCGTTTGACGTTCAAGAACAAACTTTTCTTGCGCTGGCTTTTGGTAAACAGTTGTACTTTTATTGGACTTCAAATGTTCCTTGTTTCTATGAACGCAATGATTATCGGCGGTATGGGAATGAACGGCTTGGAAATGGCAATCTTAAACACTTGCGCCTTTGCACCCGTTCCCGTGATGCTATATTTGTTTAACAAACTAAAAACCAAAAAGGGTATAAGGTTTACCTATCAAACTTGCCTAATATCCTTTGCGGTGTCCATAATGTCTTTCTTTATAGGCTCGAAATTTATTATACCCGACAACAAAGCGTTGCAAATGCTTATCGGCTGTATCGGTGGTGTAATAGGCAGTTGGTCGATTGGCGCTTTCTTCATGATGCCGTATCACGTTACCGCGCAAGTTTCGAGTGTGGAAGAAAAACTAACAAAGAAAAATCACTCGGCAATGTATTTTGCCGCAAATGCGGTAGTAACCTCTATTGTCGGTGCGATTTCAGGTTCGCTTATTTACGAACTCATAAAGATGTTGTTCATCAACAAGAAAACAGGTTCAATCGTTTGGGCGGAAAATTTCGATGCGGCTGCAAGTGCGTTCGGAGCGGATGTTTCACAAGTTTTTAACTTTGGTACTTTGCTAGTTCCTATTATAGTTGCAATATTCTGCTTGCTCGGGGCTTTCCTTGCGCGAAAGATGCCCAAAGATTACACGCCTTTATTGGTTGGAAAAGAACTTAAAAAGCAATATTCCGACCTCGATATTTCAAGTGTTGAGCAAGATGAAAAATTGAACAAAGAAGAAAAGGGCGAAACGATTTTCGTTCAAGTAGGTCTAAGTGTTCTGTCCGTCTTTATCTTCGGCTTTATTTGGACGGCGTTCTTGTTTAAGAGTATTAAAGCCTTTGCAAACAAAAAGGTTGTCACTCCGCTATGGTGGGCGCTCTCTTGCCTAATTCCTTTTGCTAGTGTTTATCTCAGCATTAAGGCGGAGAACGTCATTTGTGAAAAGGCAAATAGCCTTGGCGGAAATAAAAAATCTTGTAAGATAGCATTGATAATGTTGGGAATTCTTTTCCCATTACTTCCCCTTAACGTGATAGGCCTTGCTATTTTACAGGGTAGGGTTAACGGCGTTTACGCGCTAGAAGACAAGTTAGAGCTTTTCGCTCAATCTAACGTAATATGATTATATATTGGCTTATAAATTCATTTATAAAACTGACCGGCTGGATAGCGTACGCTTTGTATTTTCGTGCAAAAGTTTTTTACGAAGATAGAAAGGTGCAGGGCAGAAGAATTAAGGGCAAGGCAATAGTTATTAGCAATCATCATGCGGTAATAGACTTTGCGCTTATGATGTATCTTTTCCCTTTCAGAGTTTTGCGTTGTCAAGTTGCGGAAATTTTATACCAAAAGAATATTTTTATGACCTTTCTTCTTAAAATACTAGGTTGCATCAAGGTAGACCGCTACTCGCACGATTTTTCGTTTATGGAAAAGACTGCGAAAATTTTGAGGCGGAAAGGCGTTGTGCAAGTGTTTCCAGAGGCGAGAATACCCCTTCGCAACGAACAAAAGCCGTTGCCGTTTAAGGTTAGCGTGGTAAGTACCGCACTTGAGACGGACACAAAGATAATTCCCGTGTATAACGACGGAAGACGGAAAGGGCGTTGCAGGGTTATTATAGGAAAGCCTGTTAACGTTAGAGAATGGTACGATGAGAAAAAAACCGAAAAGGAAAACCTTGCAATTATTACTGATAAATTGAGAGAAAAGGTGGTTTTATTAAAAAATGAGCTCCAAACAAAAGAAGAAATGCAAAATAGGAAGTAATTTCTTTTACGATTTTGTAAAAGTGACGGCGGCTATTCCCGCGCTACTTACATTTAGAGTAAAAACTATTCGCGAAAATAAAAACGTTCCTAAAAAAATTAAAAAAGGCGCGGTATTTGCGGTAAACCACACGAGTTATCTCGACCCCGTTATAATACACTGCATTCTCTGGTATAGAAGGCTTAATTTTTTAGCGACGAAAGAATTGTTTAACAGTAAGGCAAAGGAAAGATTTTTTAAGCTCGTACACTGTATTCCTATCGATAAGAACAATTTTAATATCGGCGCGGTTCACGCGGTTAGAGACAGGTTAAAGGAAGAAAAAGCAATAGTAATTTTCCCAGAGGGCGCAGTTAACAGAGAGCAAGGCAAAATAGAAGAGTACAAGTCAGGCGCGGTATTTATGGCGCATATTGCCAAAAAACCGTTAGTGCCAATTTACGTCGTTAAGGGAAAGAAATGGTACAACAGAACGGTTGCTGTAATCGGCGAGCCTATTGATACCACTACAATTTGCGGAAAAGTGCCTAAAATGGAAGACATTGATAGGGCAAGCTTGTATCTTCACCAAAAGGAAGAAGAATTAAAGGAAATTTATTACCAAAGATACCTTAAAAAGAAAGTTTAAGGCGTTTAACAAAAGAGGATGCGTATTAAAGATTATGGATAGACGCGAGATAATTGAAAAACTTAAAGACGTTTTTAATATGGCGTTAAACACCGACGGAGAGGACGTTCAAAAGTATACCGAGGACTCTAACTTGGTGACAGATTTGGGTTTGAGTTCGGTAGGTGTGCTCTACGCGGTTATAGCGATTGAGGAATTCTTCAATATCAGATTTGACGACGTGGAGTTTGGCGACTTCGTTATAGTGAAGGACGTAATAGACTACATAGAAAAGAAGGTTAACGAGTGAAGTGGAGTTTAGACGGTGCTAGGCTTGGCGATATGGTACGCGTAAAGCTGGGCAGTATTTACCATTACGGAATATTTGTAAGCGACGAGGAGGTCGTTCAGTTCGGTCTTGCCCCTACGAGCAGAAGAGCGCTTAAAGACTCGGAGGTTGAGGTGTGCGCATCTTCAATAGAACAGTTTTTGTGCGGAGGTTTTTTAGAGGTCGGAATTCCTGAAAGGAAGGACGGCAAGACTCGTAAACCAAAAACGGTAGTCGAATATGCGCGTAGCTGTATAGGCAAAAAGGGTTATAACATTTTGTATAATAACTGCGAGCACTTCGCGTACGAATGCTTGTTCGGGCAGAAAAAATGTACCCAAGCGGACGACGTTAGAAAACTTTTTCGTTCCATGCCTATTCTTCACGTCTATACTGCAAAAATTCCCGACAAGAAACTTTGTCTTGACACGGTTTATCCCGAGCAAAGAAAGAATGAAATTTTAGAGTGTTCAAACCAAAAGGTAAGAAAAGAAAAGTACTACGCGTGGGAGCTGTTAAAGTACGCGTTAAGTAGAACGTTTGGTTATAAAATACAAAATTTGCAATTCGATAAAGATAAAAACGGGAAATGGAGCGTTAAAGAGTGCTTCTTTTCCATATCGCATAGCAACGGCATTGTTGCCGTCGCCCTATCTAGAAGCGCGGTAGGTGTGGACGTTGAGGCAATTAACAAACAAAAACAACGCGTACTAGAAAAGGTTTTAACAAGAAAAGAGCGAAAGGCTTTTGATAAAGTTTGCGAGAGTGAAAGAGCGACGTGGCTCACTCAAAAGTGGACGGAAAAAGAGAGTATCTTTAAGGCGGGGAAAGAGGCGAAATTTCGCCCCTCCAAGACCCAAACGAATGGCGGACGGACAAAGTCAAAGTCTGTGCGTTTAGACGGCGTAGAGTACGTTTTAACCGTTTGCTCGGACAATATTAAACAACTAAAATACTTTGAAGATATATCGCTTGTAAAACAAAATGATTGAGCAAGAAAATTCGCTAATAATTAGGAGTATGGAGCAAAGCATACTCAAAACAAAAGAGGTGACAAAATGAAAGTGTTAAAAGGTATTGGTAGAGTGTTGCTATTGATATTAGAGTGCATAGGATATTTGTTTTTATGCCTTTCTTTCATATGGTTGTTTTTCGACGTTTTTGACAAAAAGAAATAATTTTACGTGGTGGTATTATGCAAACGATAGTAAAAAGTTTTGATGAATTAACTAATAGAGAGTTGTACGATATACTTAAATTGAGGTCAAGTATATTCGTTGTAGAGCAAGACTGCGTCTATTTAGATGCGGACGGAGTAGATATTGAGGCTTACCACGTATTTCTAAAAGACGGAGACGAAATTATAGCGTATCTTCGCGTTATTGATAAAGATAAGCGCATGGACGAAGTGTCTATTGGCAGAGTTATAACCCTCAAAACTAGACGTAGAGAGGGTTTAGGCTCTATTATTATGAACGTAGGAATAGAGGTTGCCAAAGAAAAGTTTAATGCAAAGAAAATCAAGATTGGCGCACAAGAATACGCAGTTCCCTTTTATGAACGTGCAGGATTCAAGGTTATACCTAACGGGAACTACATAGAGGATAACCAACCTCACGTCTATATGATTTACGAATAAAGAAAAAAGCGATTGAGAGGTCAATCGCTTTTTTTATTGGGTTAATAATCTTATTTTATATCTAACTTTACGATATCGTTTGCAAAGAACAATTTACCGAATAGATACTTATTTGACGCGCTTTCCGTTAAAGTAATAACACCACTATCATAGTAATCAAGTCCCTCTGCCATTGCAGGACCTTTTATGGTGTTTTTACACTCGCCTAGAACGTAAACGCTTGCACCGTCAATAGTTTTGTCGGTTTTTATAAGTTCGCTCTCGTCGTAAACGTAATAGTAACTGCTCTTTAATCCGTAAGAAGTTGAAAGCACGATTTGACCGCTCGGTGTGATGCAGAAGCCTTGAACTTTGTTAGGCAGGGAAATTACGATATCGGGCACTGTAAAGTTTCCATAAGGGTATTTAGCAACTATTGCATAGTTGGTGCCGTTGTCCGTTTCTACAGGGTGGTCGCAAATATAATTTTCACCGTCGTGGAATTCTCCAACGTACATAAACTTGCCGTCGCAGAAAGCGAACGACGCTTGATTGTTTACGTCTATAGAGAACAAAATTTCAACAGCCTCGCCTTTTTTTGCAGAAAGGATGGTGGTGAGGGGGATTTGATGAACTTGACTTTCGCTTGCAATATAAACTACGTTGTCGTACACGCAAATTCCGCCCAAATGACCCTTAAAAGGCTCTCCGCGGAAGTTTAAGGTAACGTATGTAGAATTACTTTCTAGGTCGGTGACGTAAATTCTGCTAGCACTGTGGTCTTTCATATATCCCGAAACGAGAATTTTGTCGTATTCATCTGCCGCGCAAATGCCTTGACAAACAAAACCGTCGTTAAGACCTGGGTTATCGCAAAGAGTAGATTCTAGTTTATAATATTCGCCGTAGATTGCGAATTTGAAAATGTTAAGTCCGCCCCAAGTGATAAAGAGGAAAATGAAAAGCCCTGCTAAAAAACACGCGAAAGCTTTTGTGATTTTTTTAATAATATTTTTCATAAGCGCTCCAATTTTAAGTAGTGATTTTATTTTAGCATAAAAGCAAGTGCTTGTCAATCTTTAAGACAAGAACAATAGAGCGCAAAAAAAGGACTAAATTAAAAGGTAGTTTAGAGTAAAATGTTAAAGAAAACGCTTGCAAAGAGTCTTATTAAGTAATATAATTAAAGGGAGCTAAATAAAAAAACAAAAATCGCTCAAAAAAGGAGAAAAAATGAAACCTGACGGATTACTTTGTCACGACATTTTGACAGAAAAGATGCAACCCAAACTTTCTTTTAGCAAAAGAAAGAATTACGATAAATGGAAGAAAGACATTAAGGAAAAGTTCCGCGAATTGCTCGGTATGGATGGTATTGAGGCTAATGCTTGCGAGTTTAATTTGGAAATTGAATCGGAAGAACAAAAAGAGGGATATCGCCAAATAAGATTTTCTTTCTTTAGTGAAGTGGGCGCAGTTGTTACTTGCTACTTACTTCTTCCCGACCTAGGCAAGGAAAAATATCCCTTGGTAATCACCTTGCAAGGTCACTCAACGGGTTTCCATAACTCAGTTGGTATCGTAAAATATAAAGAGGACGAGGCTTACCAACCCCGTGGTCAGTTTGCAATTCAATCGGTAAAGGAAGGCTATGCAACGCTTGCTATCGAACAACGTGGTATGGGTGAACGTTCAGCCGCAAACGGCGATTTTAGGAGGGTGCACCTTGGCGATAGAGCTGGTTGCTACTATGAGGCTGTTACCGCTTCGCTTCTCGGCAGAACCATTATAGGTGAAAGATGCTGGGATATAAGCAAAGCTATCGACGTTGTAACTGAAAACTTTAAGGAATGCGATACCGATAAAATCGTTATCACGGGTAACTCTGGTGGCGGTACTGCATCGTATTACGCTGCTTGCTATGACGAGAGAATTAAGGTTTGTATGCCGTCAAGTGCGTTCTGTCCTTATAAAGAAAGCATTTTGAGATTCTACCACTGCTCTTGTAACTACATTCCCCACGCATATAAATATTTTGATATGCAAGACCTATCTTGCTTGATTGCGCCCAGAAGACTTTGCATAATGACAGGTCAACTCGACCCCTCGTTCTTGGTCAGCGGTGTTGAAAGGGGATATGAAACGGTTAAGGAAGTTTACAAGAAAGAAAAAGCTGAAGATATGTGTAACCTTATCGTTACAATGAAAGGTCACTGGTGGAACGTTGACGTTGTTTGGCCCGAACTTAAAAAGATTATGAAACAACTTGGTTGGTAAAAAAGAGAAAAACATAAAAATACACCCCGAAGGATTTCCTTTCGGGGTGGTTTTGATTCTAAATCAATTTTGCTTGTGTTCTTTTATCCAATTAAGCAATTCTTCGTAAGACATTTTTCCGTCAGCTAGTGAAAGACCGACATACACAAGGTCTTGGTCAGTGTACTTAACGTTTATGCCGTTAATTGCTAAAAAAGACAACATAACAAGTAAGCCTATTCTTTTATTACCGTCAACAAATGCGTGGTTGGAAACAAGGTTGAAGCCAAGCCTTGCACCTTTTTCTTCCTTGGTAGGGTAAAGCTCTTCGCCACCAAAGGTTTGATAGGCAGACTCGATTGCAGAATCTAAAAGCCCAAAGTCTCTAACGCCCGCACCACCGCCACTAGATTCGATAACAAGCTGTTGTAGTAATAAAACCTTTTCTTTATTGAACTTAATCATCGTGCAAGCTCCTTAAATGCGTCTATATGCTCTGTTAAAATTATTTTTGCAACAATAGTTAACATTTCCATTTCATTAGGAAGCTTGTTTTCTTCAAATTTAGAAACGACGTATTGCGGTTTGTTATTCTTTAATATTATAACGTCTCCGTTTTGCTCAACCTTTTTCACAACTTTTGAAAAGTTCTGGTTTGCATCGGTTATCGATACAAGATTTTTGGTATCCGTTTTCATTTTTAGACCTCCTACTAATACTATTATACACAAAAATAGGATAAATTCAACCTATTTTATAAACTTTTGGAAATTTTTTTCAATAAAAACACCCCGAAAGGGTTTCCTTCGGGGTGTAGTTTCTTAAATGTAAACTTTAATTAAAATTTCTTAAAATCAAAGGCGATGTCAAAGTTGTCAGTTTGGTTGGGGGAAAGCGTGTTCTTTTTATACTCGTCAAAGCGGGTGGTGGAAGGCTCAATACCTAAAACGTAGTCCCCAGGCACTAGGTTTCTCCATTCAACAAGATAGGGGAAAGATTTGGTGTCAAAACTCATATCGACCTCAATGCCGATTTTATCGTTTTTAAGTTTAACCGCGCCCTTATTTAAGATATGATAATAAAGGTCTTCGGTATCGTTAAGAACGGGGTCGGTGATAACCTTTGCTAGATGAAGAGTATTCTTTGTCTTTTCGTTTGCAGGGATAGTCTCTTTTTCATCAAAGGCAAGTTCCATGCCCTTATCAAGCATGGGGTAACCAAAGTTAACGTGATAGAGTATAACGTAGTCCGCTGGGGTAAAGCCCTCGTTTTTAAGACTGTCGTGAACTTCAATTTTGTCGCTATAAACAATATAATTTCTAGTCATCAAAACGTTATCGCCAAAGAGGTAAGAGTTAACGACTTCTGCACTGACAACAACTTTTTCGTCGTCCGTTTTTACGTTTACGTTTTGCGCTTTTTTGTGGTGTAAACTGCCGTGAACGATTTTATCGCTTTCGCAACCGCTTACGTTATCAATACCGCAAGTATATAAGAATCCGCCCTCAAACTTTTGACGGAAAACACCTGCATTACTATTAAAGCCTACTTTTGACAAAAAGGAAATGTTTTGTCCATAGTATTTTACCCAAGCGATATCGAGCGCATTGTCGGCGTTAAAAGCCACCTCTAAACCGCCGTTATGCACCAGCACGAACCTTTTGCCACTTGAGGAGCCGTCTTTCATTTCCATTTGGTATGCGGAAATTATTTGCTTTACGTTACCAAGTTTTTGTTTTTCCATGACTAATACCTCCAAAGATATTATACAACAAAAAACCGCTTTCGTAGCGGTTTTTTTATGATTTTATATTATTCGCCTATAACCATAATTTGAACAGTTCTCGTTCTGCCACGGGTTTTATCCCAGTCGATAAAGTAGATAAATCCAAATTCGCCGAGGTCAATCTCACCGTCGTCGATAACGGCGGTAACGTTTCTGCCGATGATTGATGAGATAAGGTGTGCTTCGGTGTTATGGCAACCGCGTGCGTCTTCTCCGTGCTCTTCAGCAAACTTTAACGCCTTGGGGCCGGGGTGGAGGTAAAGTCCTTCTCTAGTATAAGAGGGGCAAATCTTTTCAAACACGTCAACGAGGTCTTGTTGGAGGGTTTCTCTACCCGTCATAGACATATCGAAAGCGCATTCTTGGGTGATAACAGAACAAGTGGTGTGGTGAGAGTAAACGACTACGATACCGTCTTTAATGCCCGAATTTTTAACCGTTTCTTTAACTGCTGCGGTTACGTTGTGGAAGGTAACTTCCTTGTGGTCTGATTCAACTTTAATCTTATTCTTAAAAAGCATAATTTTTCTCCTATTTTCCTAATTTTTTAAGGTCGTCTGCAGCACGTCTTGTTGCCGCAATCATTTCTTCCATAGTTTTAATGGGGTCAGCTGCGTTACAAATTCCACTTGCAGCACCAGCACCTTCGGAGCCAGCCATAATAAAATCGTAAACTTGTTCTCCCGTGGTGATTCCTGCTGCTTGTTCAACGTAAATTTCGGGGTCGATAGCCTTGATTGCATCGATGGTTTTCTTAACAAATCCCATATCGCTAACTTGACCGCCGTTGCCACCGATAAGTTCGCTGGGTTCGGGGTTAATGATGTCGGGCTTTAAGTGTGCAAGTGCTTGAGCCTCCGCCGTGGTGTCTGCGCAAGCAAACACGATAAAGTCCATTTCTCTAGCTCTTTTAATGGTGTCTTTCATTTGTGGGAGAGACATAGGCTTTTCGCAGTGGTTGATAACAACGCCGTGTGCACCTGCAGCCTTTAAGCTTTCGGGAAGAACTGCCGCCATACCTCTGCCGGGATAAAGGGTGTCCATGTAAGGTGCAATGATTATAAGGTTTTTGGTGTTTTCTGCAACGCGTCTAATGTCTGCGTATGGCGTGGTCATTAATACGTCGATATCGTATTTTTCAGCCATTTTGTCGGCAGCCATTGCAAGCTTTAAGACGTCGTCGCCATAAATATAGTTTTTTGTTCCGATTTCAAAGAACGGAGTTCTAATCTTTTTCATATCTCTCTCCTAGGTTTTTTCATTATCATAGTTATTTTTGATTGATTTTGTCAAGAAAATTCATAAAAATCACAAATTTTGAGCGAATTAATTGACAAAATGAGCGATTTGTGGTAAAATTTATATAAATTTAGGGTTGGAGATTAAATGGAAAAGGTAAGAAAAACAATCGCAGGCGAAAATATATTGCTTAAAGAGTTGCAACTTAACGGTTGCGTGACTTTAAAAGAGGCGGTTAAAAAATTTAATATTAGTGAAGCGACTGCAAGACGGCTTTTTACCCGTATGGAAAAAAAGGGACTGGGGATACGTTCACACGGCAAGATTTCTCTTCCCGATAGCACCTATAATTTTTACCGTTACGAAGCGTCGCAAGAGCTTTACGTTAAGGAAAAAAAGATTATCGCAGAAGAGGCGGTAAAGGTGGTTAAAAACGGGGACGTTTTATTTTTAGACTCGGGTACGACGATATGTTTATTCAGTATGGCACTAGCCGAAGCTTTGAGGCAAAAAACCATAGAAAATATCAGCGTTTTTACAAATTCGTATATGATAATAAATATCCTAAATAACCTTGCTGAAGTTACCCTTATCGGCGGAACTTATCGCCCGAACAGGAAAGACTTTTGCGGTTATATGGCAGAACGCGCTATGCGCGACTGCCATTTCGATAAATGCTTTTTAGGAACTGACGGTTTTAACAAAATCGCAGGCTTTACCACCACCGACTTCGAGTCTGCAAAAATTTGTGAAACGGCAATAGAGCGCTCGGATAATTCCATAATCTTAATGGATTCGCATAAATACCAAAAAGCAACCGTCATTAAATTTTCGGACGGAAAGGATATTTCGCTTGTTATTGCCGACCAAAACATTTCACCAGAAGCAAAAAAGGTTTTTACCGACCTAGGTATAAATTTACGTATCGCAAACAAGTGATTGAATCGCTCAAAACAATAAAAAAATCAATCAAAACCATAAAATATCTCCGCATAAAAATGCGGGGATATTTTTGATATGACAATTTTCCATATTTATAGGGAAAAAAGTCATTTACATATTAACTTTACGGTAGTAAAATTATAATGAACGAAAATAATTTTTTATGGAGAAAAGTATGTACGGCTTTAAGAGAACTGATTACGACAAGAAGGTTTACGAAGAAGAGCTTTTTGATTTTTTGCCCGACAAAATCGTGGACACGCATACCCACGTATTCTTGCCCGAACACAGAATAGAAAAAAAGGGTGGCAAAAATTCTTGGACAAACTACGTTTACGATGAGTGCAGTATTGAAGATTTGGAACAAACCTATCTCGATATGTACCCCGGCAAGAAAACTATTCCCGTTATTTTTGGTACGCCTAGCGGTCACGTTCCCGAAAGCAACGCGTATATTTCAAAGGTGGGCAAGGAAAAGGGTTATCCCACGCTCTTTATGAATAGATTTATCGACAGTGCGGAGTTTGTTGAAGAGCAAGTTATAAAAGGGGGGTTCCAAGGCTTAAAACCATATCTTAACAGTTGCAACCCTGCGGTTAAGGGAAGCGATGCGGAGATTTTTGATTTCCTTCCCGAAGAACACCTAAAGGTTTGTGATAAACACGGATGGAAGGTGGTATTACATATTTCCAAAGACGATAGACTTAAAAACCCCACCAACATTAAGCAACTTATCGAGATTGAACAAAAATATCCAAATGTAAAACTTATCGTTGCGCATATCGGTAGAGCGTATAGTCCCGAAGACCTCGGCGACGCGCTTGAAACTTTGCAAAAGAACACCAAAAACATGATGTTCGATTTTTGCGCAAACACCTTTTCATACGCAATAGAAAAGTGTATCGACCTTATGGGTAGTAAGAGAGTATTGTTTGGCACGGATATGCCAATTAGCAAGATGAGAATGTATAGAATAAGCGAGAACGGCAACTACATAAACGTTGTACCTCGCGGAATGTACGGCGACGTTACGGGGGACATACACATGAGAGAGACGGACGAGAAAAACGTTACCAACTTCACTTACGAAACCTTGCGTGCGTTTAAGAAGGCTGCGATTAATCTCGGTCTAACAAAAGAAGATATCGACAATATTATGTGGAAGAATGCCACCGAACTTTACGGCATCAAGTTTTAAGGGGGTAATTATGTTTGGCTATCAAATGAGCGATTACGATAAAAGGGTATACGAAGAAGAATTGCAAGAATTTTTGCCCAGTACAATCGTAGATTCGCACGTTCATATTTGCACTGAAGAGCATTTATACGATTATCAAAAAGACGGGGCAACCAAGTGGATTTATAGGGTTGGGGCGACCTGTCCTATTGAAGACTTGCAGTCAACTTATAGCACCATGTTTAAGGGTAAGCGCGTTATCCCCGTTTTACTAGGTAACGTTTCGGGGAAAATTAAAGAGAGTAACGTTTACACCGAAGAGGTTATGAAAAAGAACGGACTTCCAGGATTATTTTGTACCGCGTACGATATGAGTGCGGAGTATCTAGAAGAACACGTTCTCAATCGTTTTGACGGACTTAAACCATATTGCGATAATTGCAACCCGCAGGTTAATGGCGCAGATGCCGATATTTACGATTTTATGCCCGAGGAGCATTTTAAGTTTGCAGATAAGTACGGCTTAAAAGTTGTTCTTCATATCTCTAAACGCGATAGATTAAAAAATCCCGACAACGTTAAAAGGTTACTAGAGATAGAACAAAAATATCCAAACGCAAAAGTAATCGTTGCACACGTCGGCAGAGCGTATAGTCCCGAAGATTTAGGCGACGCGCTCGAAGTTTTGGGAAAGAATACAAAAAATATGCTCTTTGACTTTTCGGCAAACGTTCAAGACGTGGCTATAAGAAAGTGCATAGAGGCGGTTGGAACAAAACGCGTTATCTTTGGAACGGATATGCCCGTTACCAAGATGAGAATGTATCGAATAAGTGAAAACGGAAATTATATCAACGTCGTTCCTAGAGGCTTATACGGTGACGTTTCGGGCGACCCGCATATGAGAGAGACGGATGAAAAGAATATCACCAATTTCGTTTACGAAATAATTAGAAGTTTTAAGAGGGTTGCAAATGATTTAACGCTCACTAAAGCGGACGTTGAAGATATCATGTGTGGCAACGCGGTAAAACTTTACAACATAAAAATTTAACCTTAAAGGAGAAAAAAGATGAAACAAATTAAAGTAGGCTTATTGCCCTTATACATTAAACTTTACGACGACTGCGGTACTGACAGAACGTATACTACTGCATTTTATAACAGAATGGCTGGGTTATTAAAAAACCAAGGCTTTGACGTTATTAAGACTGACTATTGTAGAGTGGAAGAGGAGTTCAAAAAGACAGTTGCTGATTTTGAAAATCAAGGAGCAGACGTTATCGTAACGCTCCACATGGCGTATTCTCCCTCTTTAGAGAGTATCGAAGCGCTCTCGTCTACCGAGCTTCCTATCGTTGTTTTGGACTCTACTGAAGCGTTTGGACTTAACTTTAACCAATCTCCAAGTCCTATCGGCAACAACCACGGAATACACGGCGTTATGGATATGTGCAACCTCTTAAAACAAAGGGGCAAAACCTACGCTATCGCAGCTGGTCATGAAAACAATAGCGACGTTATCAAAAAGACTTCTGACTTTATCAAGGCGGCGGTTGCTGCTAAATCGTTAAAGGGCAGTAAGGTAGGTGCGTTTGGCGCTTCCTTTAAGGGTATGGGCGACTTCCTCATCTCTAAAGAAGAAGCAATGGAAACGTTCGGTATTGAAATCGTGTCCTTCTCCGACGAGCAGATGAGTGCGCTTGTTAAGGGCGTTGATAAAAAGGCTGTAGAACAAGAAAAAGCAAACTATAAAAACGATTACGTTATCACTTTCGATGACGAAGAACTTCTCGATAAAGCGGTAAAGGCTGCTCTTGCGGTAAGACAAGGCGTAAATGATAACAATCTCGACGCGTTCTCGGTAAACTTCCTTGACGTAACGACTAAAAATCTCGGCTCAATGCCCTTCGTAGAGTGCTGCAAGGCAATGCAAAGAGGTATTGGTTATGCAGGCGAGGGAGACGTTTTGACCGCATCGTTTGTCGGTGCGCTATTAAAGACGTTTAAGGACGTTTCCTTTATTGAAATCTTCTGTCCCGATTGGCAAAACAATAAGCTTTTAATCAGTCACATGGGTGAAATGAACTATACGGTTGCAACCGATAAGCCCGTACTTGAAAAATCTAACTTCGTTTATACCGACGCTAAACTTGCAGTAAAAGGCTTTGCGCAGTTTAAGACGGGCAACGCAGTGTTTGGTAACGTTTACAAAGATAGCGACGGCAAGTATAAACTTTTACTCTCCAACGTTGAAATGTGTGAAGGTGAACCTGGATTTGAACACAGCGTTCGCGGTTGGTTTAAGCCCAATAAACCCGTTGCAGAGTTCTTGGAAGAACTTTCCGAGTACGGTGCAATTCACCACAGTTTCCTCGTTTACGACGTAAATATTAAAGCAATCGAGTTCTTTGGAAAACTTGTAGGATTAGGAGTTAATAAAATCTAATGATAGGATTTTTAGGGGCGGATATCGGCACAACGGGAACAAAAACAATGCTCTTTGACGTGGACGGCAACGTGAATGGTAGAGGCTATAAAGCATACGACCTTTTTACTCCTGCGCCCGACTTTTACGAGCAAAACCCAGAGGACTGGTATGATTCGCTTAAAGAAAGTATTATAGAGAGCAAAAAAGAGAGTAGCCTTGAAATTAAGGCAATCTCTCTCTCCGCTCAAGGCGGAAGTTTTTTCCTTGCAGATATCGTGGATGGCAAGGTCGTGCCATTAACACGAGCGCTAACTTGGATGGACGCTAGGGCTAAAGAAGAGTTTGAAGAGCTTAAAGAGAAAGTTACTATCGACGAAGTTTATAGAATAAACGGTTGGAGATTTAGTAAAGGTAGTGCAATATCAAGACTTAATTGGCTTAAAAAACACATGCCCGAAGAGTTTAATAAAACCAAAATCATACTTTCTACCGCAGACTACATCTATTACAGGCTCACGGGAAAGCTCGTTATCGACTATTCGAGCGCTGCAATGATGGCTATGTTCGACGTTAGCGGTGGTTGTTGGAACGAAAAACTCGTTGACCTTGCAGGGATAACAATAGATAAGTTACCAAAACTCGTTCAGACGGGAACTGACCTTGGCGAAATTTTACCCGAGGTCGCTAAAGAATTAACCCTCCCTAGCGGTGTAAAACTGTATGCTGGCGCGCATGACCAGTATGCCGCAAGTTTAGGCTCCGACTACTTTGGCGGTAAAGACCTCGTTATATCCACGGGTACCACTTGGGTATTGTTCGGCAAATCAAAAGAGCCCGTGTTTAATAAGCATTATTTAGCCCCTGGTCGTCACCCCGACGGTGGATATGGCGTTATCGTATCGGCAGTAAGTTCGGGTACGGTCATGGAATGGACCAAAAATCTTGTGGGTGAAGACTTTAAGACCATGGACGAAAATGCTGACGCGCGAAAAGTTGATAAAGACCTTTTGGTCTATCCGTTTATATCGGGTGCGGGCGGTTACAGAAGCGGTAAAAACGTTTCCTACGCGGTTAAGGGCGGTTGCATGCGCCACGATAAATACGATTTAGCAAGGGCAACAATGGAAGGCGTTGCGTTCGAGATTAAAAAGATAGTTTCACTATATCGCGAAAGCGGAATAGTAGAGGATAAGATTATAGTTAGCGGTGGTGCTGCGCGTAGCAAGGTGTGGATGAAAATTTTAGCGTCGGTGCTCGGCAAGGAAGTATATATCTCTAACCACGCGGATAGAACGTGTTTTGGCGCGTTCTCTATTGCGAGAAAGGGTTACACCGACGGCGACTATTTTACTTTCGGTTTTGAGGGAACGACAGTTAGTCCTGACAGCTCACTAAAAGAAGTATATGAAGAAAAGTATTCTAACTACGAAAGGGTACTCGAAACTATGTAGAAAAAATCAAAAAGAAAAATTCCGCAGTTTTTTGCGGAATTTTCTTGATTTTAAAAGGGATATGTAGTAATATTTAGACTATGGTATACGAAAACGTTTTACAAGCAATCGGGCATACACCGATGATAAAATTAAACAGGATGAAAGAAAAGGGCAGTGCGGACATTTTGGTCAAGTTTGAAGGGCTTAACGTCGGTGGCTCGATAAAGACCAGAACTGCTTACAACATGATTACCGAAGCCGAGAGGAAGGGAATAATCAAGAAGGACACCATTATTGTCGAACCAACTAGCGGTAACCAAGGTATTGGGCTTGCTCTCGTAGGTGCGGTTAAGGGCTATAAAACTGTTATTATTATGCCCGATTCGGTCAGTGAAGAAAGAAGAAAACTCGTTCGTCACTACGGTGCGGAAGTAATTCTTGTTCACGACGACGGAAATATTGGCGACTGCATTGATAGATGCTTAAAAATGGCGCTTAAAATGGAGAAGGACGACCCCAACGTGTACGTTCCTCAACAGTTCGAAAACCCCTTTAACCCAATGGTGCACCGTCACCACACGGGGCTAGAGATTTTAGAACAAGTCGCAGGTCAGATAGACGGATTCTGTTCAGGGATAGGCACGGGCGGAACGATTACGGGTATAGGCGAAGTGTTAAAGGCGCAAAACCCCAATATCAAGATTTGGGCTGTTGAGCCTGAAAACGCGGCAATTTTAGCAGGCGGAACTATCGGCTCGCACATTCAAATGGGTATTGGCGACGGACTTATTCCTCCGGTACTTAACTGCAACATTTACGAAAAGATTTGTATTATCAGCGATGAAGAAGCGCTTCAAACCTCAAAAGATTTAGCAAGACTTGAGGGGATAATGTGCGGAATTTCTTCGGGCACTAACGTTGCCGCTGCAAAAAAACTTGCAAAGGAACTCGGCGAGGGGAAAACTGTCGTTACCGTTCTTCCAGACACCGCGGAAAGATATTTTTCCACTCCGCTCTTTGAAGGAGAATAAGAGGCGAATTTATGCTTAAATTTGAGCCTATTAGTTTAGAGCACAAAGAAATTTATAAAGATTATTACAAAAAGAGTTGTCCGCGCGGTTGCGAAATGTCGTTCGGCAACCTTTTTTTGTGGGGCGAACAAAAGGTCGCAATTGACGGCGATTTCATGTTCCTTTTATCGACGTTTAGTAAAAGTTTTTACCCCTTTCCATTAGGTGTAGGGGATAAAAAACAAGCGATTGAAAAGATTATGGAGGACGCAAAAGAGCGCGGTATCCCCTTGGTTATAACCTCGATCTGCGAACAAGACAAGACTTTTTTAGAACAAAATTTTCCCGATACGTTTGAGTTTTCTTATAACGACGGCTCGTTCGACTACGTTTACGATATAAACGATTTAGCCGACCTTTTGGGTAAAAAATACCACAAAAAACGAACGCACTTAAACAACTTCAAAAAGGCACACCAAAACTATCGTATTGAACCCTTTAACAATGAAAACCTTGGCAGTATAAGGCAATTAGTCGAGGGGTGGTACTCTCAAAAAGAGGGCGAGCAAAGTTCGATAGAGTATGAGAAAAAGGTCTTTCAGAAAGCATTGGCAAATTTTTCCGCGCTAGACATGGAAGGGCTTGTAGTTCTAGACGAAGACGAGGTGATAGCTGTAACCTTTGCAAGCCCAATAGAAGAGAACACCTTTGACGTGCACTTTGAAAAGGCAAAGAGGGAGGTTGACGGCGCGTACGTCGTTATAAACAACGAGTTCGCAAAGTATATTAGGAATAAGTATCCTAACGTCAAATACCTAAACCGCGAGGAAGATATGGGAATAGAGGGGTTAAGAAAGTCCAAGCAAAGCTATTACCCCCACCACCAAGTCGAAAAATACCAAGCAAAATTAAAATAAAAGTTAAACAATTACAAAAACCGCTACTGCTAGCGGTTTTTTTTGCTATTTAGTTGCAATTAAAAGACATAAGTGTTAAAATAAAATTATAATTATAATTTTTCTAGGAGAAATTTTATGAAAAAACTTTTAGCAGTATTGATTTCAATTTTTGTACTAGCTATGTGTGGGCTAACTCTCACTGCTTGTAACGGAGATCAGGCAACGCTTGATTACGTTACTTTTACAAGTCAAACGTTCTTGTATGACGGCTTGGAAAAGAGTATAGAGGTCGCTGGTGTTCCTGAGGGCGCAACGGTTATATATACCCCAACAAATAAGCACACGGAAGTGGGTGACTATGAGATTACTGCCACGGTAACACTTGGTGATGATCAGTCAAGAACCCTAAAAGCAACTTTATCTATAAAAACGTCAGATAAAGTTTATACTGCTGAGCAAATAAATGCTTTGATTAGTTCGCTTAATCAAGCACTAGACAATGCGAAGACCGAAACGGAAACGCTCATCGGTCAAATAGAAACCGAATATACGACAAAAATTAACGCATTGATTGAAGAACTCAATGCGGATAAAACCGCGCTTGAAGCACTCGAAAAAGAGTACAAAGACAAAGTAGCTGAACTTGAAGCGACTGCAAGTGCTAATAAAACCGAACTAGAAAATAAACTTGCAAGCGATAAAGCTGAACTAAATGCTGACATCGAAGCGCTCGAAAAAGAATACAAAGATAAAGTAGCAGAGCTTGAAGCAACTGCAAGCGCAAATAAGACTGAACTTGAAAACAAACTTGCAAGCGATAAAGCTGAACTAAATGCTGACATCGAAGCGCTCGAAAAAGAATACAAAGATAAGGTAGCAGAGCTTGAAGCAACTGCAAGTGCGAACAAGACCGAACTCGAAAACAAACTTGCAAGCGACAAGGCGGAATTAAATGCTAATATTGAAGCACTCGAAAAAGCATATCTAGATAAAGTAGCCGAACTTGAAGCAACTGCAAGCGCAAACAAGACTGAACTCGAAAACAAACTTGCAAGCGATAAAGCAGAATTAAATGCTGACATTGAAGCGCTCGAAAAAGAATACAAAGATAAAGTTGCAGAAATTGAAGCAACTGCTAGTGCAAACAAGACTGAACTCGAAAACAAACTTGCAAGCGATAAAGCAGAATTAAACGCTAATATTGAAGCACTCGAAAAAGAATATAAAGATAAAGTAGCAGAACTTGAAGCAACTGCTAGTGCAAACAAGACTGAACTCGAAAACAAACTCGCACAAGACAAGGCAGAACTTAATGCTAATATCGATGCATTAGAGAATAAAATAGCTGATGCGAAAGCTGAAATGGACAGAAAAATCGGCGATTTGGCAAAAGCAGTTACTTCTATTGAAAACCAAATAAAGGAACTTGAAGAAAAGTTGAAGCCAGGTCACGTTCACGAGTATGGTGATTGGGTAATAGACGAAAAATCTAATTGTGAAGAAAGAGGCGTTAAGCATAGACAGTGTGTTGATTGCAAATGGGTTGAAATTGCATTTATTGAACGCGAGCATTCTTTTGAAGACGGTGAATGCACGATGTGTGGTGAGTTTGAATTTTTCGAGATAGGTGCTGGAGATTCTGTAGGCTATAATTTAGAAGATATTTTCCAAATTTTAGAGGAATTTGGAGTTTCGCCAGAAACTTACCTTAGAGCAGAAGTGACTTCAGTTTATCAAAAGAGAGGTATGCTCAGTGCTGAATTTGTTTTTGAGGGAAAAGAATACTCTTTCAGCTTTGGGGATATTAGGGAATCATTTGTAGTATCTGGTGGATGCACAAGAAACATTTTAAGTGCAAACACTAGGATGATTGCTGATAGAGTTTTCTTTGAAGTTATTCTTGAAGACGGTACAAAGGTAGATGCCGGAACGTTTATAAGTAGTATTTATGATGATGAAACAAGAAAGATGATTGATAAAGTAGCAATGAATAAACAAAACGAATTGCTAATATTTTATCAAGATAATACAGTGTTAAAATGCGGAACGTTTGCAGATGATAATTTTATGATAGATGATTCTTTGCTTATCTATGAAAAACTTCCGTATGAAAATGCGTATGGCGTATGCGGTATGTATAACAGTTCGATAACGCATATTGCAATACCTACAACTCATAGAGGATTGCCTGTAATAAGCATAAGTGAATTAGCTTTCGTAAATCAAGAAAATTTAGTTAGCGTTGAAATCCCCTCATGCATAACAAGGATAGAGCAAGATGCATTTTATAATTGCATCAATTTAGAAACAATAACGTTTGAAGAAGGTAGTAGTTTAGAAAGCATTGGCAGTTATGCATTTTATAACTGTACAAGCTTAACAAAAATAGAAATTCCAGACAGTGTGAAAAAAATAGGTAATTATGCGTTTTATGGTTGCTCTTCATTAGAAAGTGCAGTATTAAGTGACAATCTAACAAGCATAGACTCTTATACGTTCAATAGGTGCTCTTCTCTTTCAAGCATAGAAATACCGAGAAGTGTAACAAAAATAGGAGTCTCTGCCTTTGAATATTGTACTTCATTAACAAGCATGGTAATACCTACTAACGTGACTAGGATCGACGATTATGCGTTTTTTGGTTGTGTGGAGTTATCAATTATATGTTGTGAAGCGGAAAACAAACCGAATAACTGGGCACTTTGGTGGTATGCGGGCTGTGATGCAGAGGTTTACTGGGCAGGCGAATGGCAATACGTTGATGGTGAGCCGACAGAAAAGTTTACCGAAGGGTTGGTGTTCACCCTTAATGCTGAAGGTACGGAATACTCTGTAACTGATTATAAAGGGCATATTGATGACGTTGTCATCCCTGCAACATACAAGGGTTTGCCCGTAACAAGCATAGGGGCGGGAGCGTTTCAAGGATATATCACTTTAACTAGTGTTGTAATACCTCAAGGCATAACTAGCATCGGTGATTATGCGTTCGGTGAGTGTAATCTCTTGGAAAGCGTTATTATTCCTGCAAGTGTTACAAGCATGGGCGAAGGACTATTTTTCGCACATTACAATGGCTTGAAAATCTATTGTGAGTTAGAAAGTTGCCCTAACGGATGGCATGATAACTGGGCATTGTATCATACCGATGATTATGACGCAAAGCCAAACAATCTTTATCATACTGTTTACTGGGCTGGTCAATGGGAATACGTTGACGGTGTGCCGACAGTTATATCTTAATAAAGTAATGAAAAAAGGGCGGACGGGAGCGTTCGCCCTTAAAATTTGGCATAATTTTATATAGTGTGTTAATTTTGTTGACATTTTGGTATAAAAGCATTATAATCATATCAAATTTAATCTTTCAATGATGTTTGCAGAATCGAAAGAGACTGCAAGCGGAGGAATTCCGGAGAATCTCTATTTTTTAAGAGTGCCGAAGGTGCAAGGGGCATCGCCCCGAATCTCTCAGGCAAAAGGACGGAAAGAATGCTTTTAGCGTTCAGCGTTTTATTTTTCGGAGTTGCTTTTTTTGAAAGGCAACTTATTTTTTTACTAAAAAGGAGAAGTTATGGAAAAGTTTCTAGCGTGGTTAGAAAATGCTATCGGTACGGTTAACACTTATCTATCCGATTACGTTTTACTAATTTTGTTGATCGGTGTGGGTTTGTTTTTTACAATTCGCACCAAGTTTGTTCAAGTTCGTTGTTTCGGACAAGGAATGAAAAAGGTTTTCGGCGGTATTAAGTTCCGTGGCGGAAAACAAAAGGGAGGGATGAGTTCTTTCCAAGCAGTTGCGACAGCGATTGCAGCACAGGTTGGTACAGGCAACATTATCGGTGCTTGCGGTGCGATTTTACTGGGTGGTCCCGGTGCAATTTTCTGGATGTGGATAATCGCCTTTCTTGGTATGGCGACCATTTATTCGGAAGCAGTGCTTGCGCAAAAGACTAGAAAGGTCAATAAGGACGGCAGTATCGCAGGTGGTCCCGTTTACTACATAAGAACGGCGTTTAAGGGCAAATTCGGTAAATTCCTAGCAGGTTTCTTTGCTATTGCTGTTATTATCTGTTTAGGGTTTGTTGGGGCAATGGTTCAATCTAACTCCATAAGTTCAGCGGTTGCTAGCGTTGGTGGTTACGACTACAAGAAATGGGGTTGGATTGTCGGTATTATTATTGCGATAATAACAGGGCTTATCTTCATTGGTGGGGCAAAGAGAGTTGCTTCGGTTTCTGAAAAAATCGTGCCTATAATGGCTATTATCTACCTTCTAGGCGGACTTATAATTATTTGCGTTAATATTACAGCTGTTCCAATGGCGTTCTGGTACATCATCAAATATGCGTTTACCCCTAACGCTATTATAGGTGGTTCTATCGGTTTTGCGTTAAAACAAGCGATAAGCATGGGTGCAAAGCGTGGGCTTTTCTCCAACGAGGCAGGTATGGGTTCTACTCCTCACGCGCACGCTCAAGCGAACGTAAAGACGGCGCACGAACAGGGTACGGCTGCAATGATAGGTGTATTTATCGATACCTTTGTAGTCCTCACGATGACTGCGCTCATAGTCGTTACTTGCATTTACGTTAAGAATCCTCAAATGGTTGCAACCGCCGACAAAAACACTTTGGTTCAAACGGCGATTTCTACCTTATTCACGAACGCAGACGTAGGAACTTTAATCGGTGCTATATTCGTTGCGGTGTGCTTAACCTTCTTTGCTTTCTCGACCATTGTTAGTTGGAACTTGTTTGGTAGAATCAACTTTGAATATTTATTTGGAAAGAAGTCTTCGCTTGTATATTCTATTATCGCAATGGTGTTCGTGTTCCTCGGCTCATTCCTTGGTAGTGACCTCGTTTGGAACTTTAACGACTTCTTTAACTACATGATG
>SVIY01000069.1 GCA_015069265.1 Clostridiales bacterium | reverse complement strand
GTTCCCGTATACTTTGGTCATAGCGAATCAATCAACCTTGAATTTGAAAAGCCCTGCACTGCTGAACAAGTTAAAGAAATATTAAGAAAAGCAGAGGGCGTTATCGTGCAAGACGACGTTAAGAACAACGTTTATCCTATGGCTCTAACCGCTGAAAACAAGAACGAAGTTTTCGTTGGTAGAATTAGAGAAGACGATACCGTAGAAAACGGTATTAACCTCTGGTGCGTTGCAGACAACATTAGAAAGGGCGCTGCAACCAACGCAGTCCAAATTGCTGAAAAGGCAATCGAATTAAACCTCATCAAAGGTAAAATCTAAAATATAATCTTTAATCGGAGTAAGTATGAATAAAGTTATTTTTAAGGGGACGTGTACGGCGGCTATTACCCCGTTTACCCAAGACGGAGTCGATTTAGACGCTCTCGGCAGACAAATCGAATATCAAATTGAAAACGGTATAGACGCTCTCACTATTTTAGGCACTACCGGTGAAGCATCTACTATTACAGATGCTGAATACGACACTATTGCTAAATTTTCTTACGATAAAATTGCAGGCAGAGTTAAGTTTATTCTCGGTACGGGAAGCAACTGCACCAAAAAGGCAATTGAAAAGAGCCAGCTCGCACAAAAAATCGGTGCGGACGGACTTTTGGTTGTTACCCCTTACTACAACAAATGTACGCAAAAAGGTTTAGTAAAGTACTATAACGACGTTTGCGACAACGTAGATATCCCCGTTTTATGTTATAACGTTCCTGCAAGAACGGGCGTTAACATTCTTCCGCGCACAATGGAAGAAATCGCTGAACATAAAAACATTGGCGGTATCAAAGAAGCGTGCGGAAACATGGAACAAATTTGTGAAACCGCCCGCCTTATCCGTGGCAAAACGGCACTCTACTCTGGTGACGATAACCTTAACCTCGCAATGATGTCCATTGGGTCTATGGGTCTTATCTCGGTTGCTTCAAATATCGCGCCTAAAGAGGTTGGCGACGTTGCAAGACTATATTTTGCAGGAAAGAATAAGGAAGCATACGAACTCCAAGAAAGACTTCTCCCCTTAATCGACATTATGTTCTGCGAAGTCAACCCTATCCCCGTTAAAAAGGCAAGTGAACTTATAGGACTCGGTAGCGGTATCGTAAGAGCACCCCTCACCGAATTAGAACCCGAACACACCGAACAAATGATTTCTATTTTGAAAGATTTCGGTTTTTCCGTTAAGGAGTAAACATGGTTAACGTTTTAATACACGGCGCTAACGGCAGAATGGGCAAAAAGGTCTTTGAGGCTTGTGCTTTGGACCAAGACGTAAAAGCCGTTTGCGGTATTGATTTGATTGAAAACTTAAATAATCCCGATTTTCCCGTATACTCCTCATTTTCTGCTATTAAAGAAAAAGTGGACGTTATCGTTGATTTTTCCGCACCGGCGTCGCTCGACAATATTTTGGCGTATGCAGTAGCTAACTCCTGCCCCGCAGTGCTCTGTGCAACGGGTTACACTGACGAACAAGCTGAAAAGATTAAGTCGGCAAGTGAGAAAGTTGCGATTTTCCGTTCGGGAAATATGTCACTCGGCGTAAACCTTCTTATCGACCTCGTTAAAAAGGCTGCCGAAGTACTTTACGGTTTTGACGTTGAGATTATAGAAAAACACCACAACCAAAAGGTTGACGCGCCTAGCGGTACGGCTTTAATGCTCGCAAACGCCGTTAAAGACGTTCAGGAAGATAAATTCTTCACTTACGGCAGAGAAGGTATCGTTGGCAAAAGAGATGCTAAAGAAATTGGTATTCACGCCGTTCGTGGCGGAAATATAGTCGGAGAACACGACGTTATATTTGCAGGTAACTTTGAAACGGTTACAATTTCCCACCAAGCAACTGATAGAAGCGTGTTTGCACAAGGTGCGGTTGCGGCGGCAAAGTTTTTAGCTAAAAAGAAAGTCGGTCTTTTTAACATGAACGACGTTATAAACGGAAAATAAAATGCTTAAAGAAAATCTTGATAAGGTTTTTAACGAGATAAAAAACGGCAATAACCTTGGCGAGCCTATAACACTCGTCGGCGCAACCAAAACTATTAGCGCAGACGTTATAAACCAAGCGGTAGAGTACGGTTTAAGGGTTGTCGCAGAGAATAAAGTTCAAGAATTCCGCGAAAAAACCGACCTGATTGTCGGTGCAAAACAACACTTTATTGGGCACTTACAAACGAACAAGGTAAAATATCTCGTGGGAAAAGTTGAACTCATTCACTCGGTAGATAGTCTTCATCTTGCAGAAGAAATAGACCGCGTTTCAAAAAATAGAACGGTTAGACAAAACGTTCTCGTAGAAATCAACGTTGGCGGAGAACTATCAAAGAGCGGACTTACTTTCTTAAATGCTAAAGAGGAAGTTCAAAAAATCATTGCCTTGTGCCCTAATATTTGCGTAAAAGGGCTTATGACAATGCTCCCTAATACCGACGACCAAGATTATCTATCAAGCCTTTGCAAAAAAATGCGTGAGCTTTTCGACGACTTGAAGTCAATAAATGCTGATTTTACCTATCTATCAATGGGAATGAGCAACGATTATAAACTAGCTATTAACAACGGAAGCAATATGATTCGCTTGGGAAGAACGCTTTTCGGCGAAAGAAATTATGGAGAGAAAAAATAATGGGTGTATTTGATTTATTCGGAAAAGAACCAAAAACCAGAAACGAGCGCACTTCTAGATTTAAGGGCGCAAATAACGGTATTGGCGACGTTGGACACAACGGTCCCGTCTCCGTCTTCACCCCCACATCTTACGAGGACGTTGAACTTATTATAGACGCTATTAGAGATGGCAAGAACGCAGTAGTTCACCTAAACGAACTCACTCAAGAGACATCGCTAAGAATTCTAGATATGCTCTCCGGCGCTATTTACGCTTTGGGCGGTGGCGTTTACGAGATGAGTAAAAACATCTTTATGTTCTCGCCGAGCGGAGTAGAAGTTAAGTAAAATAAAAAAAATAAAAGCGTCCTAACGGACGCTTTTGATATTTAACCCACCTTTTTTGCGGTGGGTTTTTTTATGCCCAAACAAACCAAATAAACGCATATCCTGCAAGCACTGCCGAGAGCGTGAAAGGAATTCCTATCTTAAAGAAGTCAGAAGATTTTACCTTATACCCCTCACGATTAAGCATACCTATAGCAACGACGTTTGCAGACGCTCCCACAGGCGTTATATTTCCGCCAAGCGTTGCGCCCGACAATAACCCAAAACAAAGCAACGTTTGTACTTGCGGTGGAACAGAAAGCGCCATTATTACAGGAAGCATAGTGGCAACGTACGGTATATTATCAATAAAAGCAGAAATCAATACTGAACCGAACACTATCAAAGTATATAACAAGAATATATTAGATTCCCCGATAGAGCCAAAGAACGAACTTATATCGGCAATTATACCTACGTTTTCAACAGCCTGTATAACGACAAACAAGAATACTAAAAACAATACTGTTTGGTAATCTATAGTATTAAATACTGTCTTAAGTGCTTGCTTTTTGCCTCCAACGACAGCCACTGTTCCGTCTTCTAAAACGACCTCCTTTCTCTTTGCTGTGATTATATGATATAAAAGACAAACTACACCGAAGAATAAACAAATCAACCCGTTTATATTGTCCGCCAAGAAGCCACTTGGAAGAGTTACAAATGAACAAGCAACTAAAAGCGCAACGTTGAGCAAAAGCATAATCGTCGGAAAAAGGGTTGTAACTTTAACGTTAGAGCGTTCAAATTCAAACTTCTTATTTTGCTTTCTAAACAGAATAATGAGAACGGGAACGGTTGCAAGCATTCCTAATTCCACAGCCCAGAAAATCGAGAACTTTCCATTATAGAAGAAGAAATCTACAAAGCTCATACCTAGTTCACCAGCAAGCATGACCGACGTTGTGTCGCCAACTAGGGTCGCAGCGCCTTGCAAGTTGCTTGAAACTGCTATACTAATCAGCACGGGGATTGGAGAAACTCCGGCTTTCTTTGCAATTGCAAAGCCAATAGGTGCAAGCATTAAAACAGTTGCAACGTTATCTACAAATGCTGAAATTATACCGCTTAACAAGGAAATCAGGACAAGCACCCACATTACGTTGGGAACTTTTGAAATAAGCTTGTCCGCCAACTTATTAGGCATTCCGGACTCGGAAAAAAGGCCTACGGTTATCATTATACCAACAAGCAACATAACTACGTTGTAATTTATCGCTTTAGAAAATGGTTCGTGCCAGACCATAACTCCCGCAATAGAACACGCCACTGTACATATGAGCGCGCTTACCCCTGTAACAATAGGCTTGTACTTCGGTATAGCTATTATCAAAGCAAACATAAGCACAAACAAAACAAGAACAAAAATTTTCATAAAGTGCCTCCAAATTAAAAGACTCTTACCGCTTTTTGCGGTAAAAGTCTTGTTAAAACTACGTTTGTAATCTCCGCAACACCGGGCATAAAGCCGTACTGACGGTGATGCGATTGCAATTTATTGCAACAACTACTCCCTTTTACGAGAATATTAAATTACTTTCTAACTCCCAACGCCTCGAAAGTATTGTCGAGTGATTGAAGTTTTTCCGAGAAGAGTTTTTGTTCGTCTTCGGGGAGTTCAACCTTAACGATTTCCTTAACACCAGAACCGCCTACTTTACAAAGCACACCGGTGCAAAGGTCTTTCGCGCCGTATTCGCCGTTTAATAGGGTTGCGAGCGGAAGAACGGTATCGGTATTTGCAACCAATGCTTTGATGAGTTGAACGGTAGACGCTGCTATTGCATAGAAAGTTGCGCCTTTAGCTTTAATAACTTTAGCACCTGCAGCAACCATACCCGTATATATGTTGTTGAGTTCGGTTTCAAGGTCTTCTTCGCTAACACCCATAACCTTTTTGCAGTACTCTTTTAATGGCATACCACATACGGTACAAAGACTCCAAGGAACCATACAAGCATCGCCGTGTTCACCGAAAACAAACGCGTTGATATTGGAAGAATCAACTCCGCAATATTCTGCAACTGCTTGGGTAAGTCTATTAGAGTCGAGAAGCGTACCCGTACCGATTACCTGATTTGCAGGAAGACCGGTGTCTTTCATAACGACGTAAGTTAAAACGTCAACGGGGTTACTTACAACAACGTACAATGCTTCGGGAGCGTAATGAACGATTTCTTTAATAACGCCCTTTAAGATTCCAACGTTGATACCAGCGAGGTCAAGTCTAGTTTGACCGGGTTTTCTACCAACACCGAAAGTGATTACTACGATATCTGAACCAACGATGTCAGAATATTCACCGCTCCAAATTTTAACAGAGGGTGCAGCGGCTGCACATTGAGAAATATCAAGTGCCTCTCCTTCTGCCTTTTCCTTATTGATGTCCACCAAAACGATTTCAGAGCAAACACCTTGAAGGGTAAGCGCATAAGCAATAGTCGCACCGACGTTGCCTGTTCCGAGGACTGCTATCTTTCTCTTTTTTTGTACCATAAAGCCGATTTTCTCCTATTTTATTTTTCCCCTATATGATACACTTAAACGAAAAATTTTGCAATCGTTTTTTCACAATTAACTAAAATTTTTATTTATTTTTCTTTTTTATTTTTTTTGCTCTACTTTGCTCTTAACTATTTCGTACACGTCTCCAGCACCCAAAATCAATA
>SVIY01000004.1 GCA_015069265.1 Clostridiales bacterium | reverse complement strand
ACCCTCATACACAACCATTTCATGTGCGGTATAATAAGGTGTCTTAAAGTGTAAGTACACAAATCCCGCACCTATAACAATGGCTACGATTATAATCATCAAAAGAAGATTTCTTTTAGCAATAGACAAAATATTTCTTATTGCCGTGCCGTTTCCCTCTCTCAAATTTTCATCCATTTAAGAACGTTCTCCTTAACAGTATTTTTGTAATATTGCGTCCATTATAGCGCTCTTTTCAAGTATATCTTCCGCAAGCGCCAACTGATTTCTTGTCCTATCAATATTGTGCCCAGGATATTTTACCTTAAAATATTTATCGCCAAGGATATAATCGGTTAAAAACCTTATAGCAAGTTCAACCGTCATCGCAAACACGCCCAAATTCAAAGTCTTTTTTTCCGAAACTGTCAGCACGTCTTTTAACTCGCTCACGTATCCCTTGGTAAAGGCTTCGTATTTTCTTAAATCTAGAGCAACCTCGTCAACGTTCGGGTCATCCTCAATAAGCGTGTTGGCTATAAACCTTATCGCGTCGCCAAAGTCGTGCGCTATTGCCCCCGCCATTACGGTATCTAAATCTAAAACGGCAAGCGCTTCGCCCGTATTCTTATCAAAACTAACGTTGTTGCATTTAGTGTCGTTATGAGTTACTCTAAGCGGTATATCGCCATTGTCTAAAAGTCTTTGAAGTTTTGTTGCTCTCTCTTCAAGAGAAAAACACTTCTCGACCTCTTGGCTTACCTTTTTAACCCTATTGAACGGGTCGACTTTTATCGCCTCGTGAAAGGCGTTATATCTAGCAGCTGTATTGTGAAAGTTTGGTATTGTTTCGTTTAGCGTTCTTGCGTCAAACCCATCTAGACACATTTGAAACTTTCCAAACGCCCCACCTGCACGCTCAATTATTCCGAGGTCGTCTGTCGAATCGAACGTAACTGCATTTTTGATAAAGTCGTAGCATCTCCAATACTCGCCCTCATCGTCTTTAACGAACGGCTTGCCGTCTAACTTCGCGCACAAAACGTGAAGCACGAATTTGCTTTCCGAAAGACCTTGTCCGCGAATTTTTCCGCTTACGTGTTCAGTGACGTTAACGATGTTTTCCATTACCTTTTCAGGCTCGGTAAACACCTTCTTGTTTACGCGCTGAACGATATATCTATTCACTTTTTCTTCGTTAGTAAAAGTAACGTCGTACGTACTATTTATGTTGCCCGTAGGAATCTCTTTACAACCAACGTATTTTCCCTCTACGTTAAAAGAAGTACAAATTTCCTTAATAGTCAAAACTTTCCCTCTTAAATTATATCATACTCTATATATTGTACCACAAAATAGGAAAAAAGCAATAGTTTTATTATAAAACTTAAATTTTGAACTCTTTTACTATCGTTTATCGCTCAATTTTTTTCCAATTAGCGCGATTTCTCTATTGCATATACTAGCTACCGACTTTCTGTGCGAGATAATTATTAACGTTTTGTCCTCTAACTCTTTTAAGTTTTGCAATACTTTCTGTTCGGTTTGATCGTCAAGTGCGCTGGTTGCTTCGTCAAGTAAAATTATCGGCGCATCGGAAAGCACTGCTCGAGCGATTGCAATTCTCTGACTCTGCCCTTCTGAAAGTCCAACCCCGTTCTCTCCCACAACCGTGTCAAGCCCGTTAGGAAGCTCTGCGACAAAACCGCTTGCTTCACTTATTTTTAGCGCCTTTTCAATCTGCTCGTCGGTAGCGTCGCCCTTTATAAAGGTTACGTTATCCTTAAGCGTTCCGCTAAAAATCATATTGCCCTGCGGAACGTAAGAGAAAAGCCCTCTCGTTCCGTTGTCAAGCCTTACTTGTTCGGTATCCGTCTTTAGATATATATCTCCGTCATCACAAGGATAAACGCCAAGTAATAGTTTTATCATTGTACTCTTACCCGCGCCAGAAGTTCCCGTTATCATAACGAAATCGCCCTTATTCACAACCGCACTAGCACAATTTAGCACCTTATCTCTGTCGTATGAAAAGGTCACTCCGTCCAAAACAATGGACTTCATATCGCGGTAGAGCGCATTAATATCGCTTATCGGTTTTGAAGTAGGCTCGTCCTCAACGTCCTCAATTTCCATAAGTCTTTCCGCAGATGCAGTCATTGCATAATATTTGGGAAGAATGTTAGATAGCGATGCGAAAGGCACTTGAACGTTGTTTACAAGTTGTAATATTGCAGAGAGTGAGCCGTAGGATAAAATTCCGCCCAAAATTTTAACTGCACCATATATTAGCGCAAACAAATATCCGGCACTAAAAATCATGTTGTAGGTTGCATGCCCCGTTACCGAATAGTTCTTTCTCTTCATTTTAATCTTGAAGTTTTCCTCTTGAAGACGGTCGGAGTTTTTTTCTATCTTTCCGTTTACCGAGAACACTTTGACAGCTAGGAGATTTTCTATACACTCTTGCATAAACGAACGCACCTTGCCGTCCGTTTCTTGCGATTTTTTGTGTAAACTTTTAAGCTTTCCGCGAAGAACGGATATGACTAGAAAAACTAAAAGTCCTGCAACGGTAAACGCGATAGCAAATATCCAATCTAATAAAACGAGCGCAACAACGGCTGACGCTAATCTTGTAACCGCCGCCACAACCGTTGGCAAAATCGTTGAAACGCCCTCGCTCACAACCGAAACGTCTGAAGTTAAGCGGTTTATGAGTTCTCCGCTGTGATAAACGCCTATTTTATCCTGTTTCTTTTTTAAGATTTCTGAAAAGACGTGCGATTTATACGCCATTTCGAGTTTTCCGCGAATGTGTTCGGTTAAACCGTTAATAACGATTCTAAACACGAACTGCAAAACCACGATTCCGCCAATAACTATAGCAAAAGTTACTAACCGTCTTGCGTCCTTGCTGACCGCACCGTCAATAATTTCCTTAATTGCAAACGCAAAAACTACCGACAAAACCGAGAATACGGCGTTCGACAGTATCAGTATTATCATTTTTAAGTTTTGTGGTTTGGACATCTTTAATATCCATCTGATTGGCGATTTGCTTTTCATATTACACCCTAAAATTTGCCCGTTAAAATTTCGAGCGCATTATTTTATCTTTTACTTGTTTATTTTTATAGTTTGTTGTATAATGCTCTTATGGTTATTGAGGAAAGAAGACCTGCACTTTTTCTTTTAAGCGTAGGCGAAAAACTTAAACCTTTCTTTTACGGAAAGCATTACGTTGTAATCGTCGCATTATTTACGGCGTTTATTTACTATGCAAATCTTCCGCTTTTAGGTCTTACAGTATTTTCCCTTTTAGCCACTTGTCATCTTTTATTCTACCGCGACTTGTCCACGTTCATGCCCTTGCCTATCTTCGCGGTGCTACTCTTGAGCGACTTTACAGTATTTAACACTATCGCTCCATTTTTAGTGCTACTCATTCCTTTTTTCGCTCTTATTTTCCACTTTATAATTTATCCAATAAAGAAATTGTTCGTCGGAAAGGCATTGTATTCTTTTATCGCTATTTCGGTTGCTCTTCTTCTTGGCGGAATTGCCTCTCCGTTCGTAAATAATTACGTTTACGGCTTGGTAACCTCTTTAACGGTGGGCGCATTATTGCTATTTGCTTACTTTTTGTTCACCAATTATTTCTGTCCGCCAGAAAACTTTAAGGCGAACGAACATTTTTGCTTTATGCTCTTATTCCTTGGCGTAACGTTGTTTTTGGAACTGTTAATCCCCTCGGTTAGAGATAGCTTTACTTTCGGTTGGGGGTCGACTAATGCCGGTGCGCCTCTACTACTCCTGTCCATTTGCGTGGGATGGTATTTTGTTTTATACAAAAAGTACTCTCTACTTTCCTTGCCGTTATTAGCAATTCAATACGTTGCGCTAGTTTTGTCAAACAGCGACGCTTGTATGGGAATTGCTTTTGTAATGACACCTGTTTTTTTAATCTGCGCTTTATTTATAGGCAAAGTTCCTCAAAGAAAACAGATTGTCTTATCCTCGCTAATAGCACTCTTATTAATCGCGTTAATAGTTGTTTTTTCTATTCTCGCGTTCTCTAACGAGATTAGGACGCTTGTAAATGACCGCGTACTCGCAATGCTAGACGATAACGGTAGAAGCGGTTTCTACGCTACGGCTATTGATGAATTTATAAAATACCCAATTTTTGGTGTCGGTCAAGGCTACACAAACGACGATTTCCTTCTTAAACTGTCGGGAGTTGTAACATTTAACTTCCACTCCACCTTTTTCCACGTTCTTGCAACAATGGGGACTGTCGGTATTCTTGCCTACGGCTATTATTTCTTCTCAAGAACAAGAATCTTTATGCTAGATAATACGCCGTTTAGCAGGTTCTCGTTTATAGCGTTCGTTATGCTCGAATCTTATGGTGCCGTTGACACTTGCGAGTTTAACGTAGTACCGATTATGATGGCGGTAACGCTATTTATTGTAGTCGTCGAAATGACTGCGCGAACAAAAAAACAACAATTACCTTTAATTGATTACCGCTTGGGCAAATAACCGAGCGGTTTTATTTTGCGCTACTTATCTTTTCCGCTAAATGTCTAGTGGTAAGGCCACACTCTTCAAGTTGCCTTATAACGCTTCCATGTCCGATAAACTTATCGGGAACGCCCATGTTTATAACTTTTGCATTAGGGGTTAACTCTCTTAAACGTTGTGCAACGAGCGAACCAAACCCACCTATCACGCTGTTTTCTTCTAAAGTTACAACGAGCGTGTTTTTTATTTTATCGAGAGTTGTATCGCAAAGCGGTTTAACCGTCCTTGCGCTAATAACTCCTACCTCATCTCTGCCACTCGCGTACTCGGTGGCAATCTTTAACATTCTAGGGCCAACGGCAATAACGGTAACGTCTCTTCCCTCTTTTATCGTTTCCCAACGGCTTTGCTCTACGGGAACAAATTGCCTTTCTTCCCCGCCCTCTTTGGGATAGCGTATGGCTACGGGAGAGTTTAAGGTCAAAGCATACCTTACCGTGTTTTTAAGTTCTTCTGCCGTAGTCGGAGCAAACACTGTAAGATTAGGTACGTGCAGTAGATAACTTAAATCAAACACGCCCTGGTGCGTCTTTCCGTCTTTCCCTACAAGACCGGCTCTATCTAGGCAGAACACCACGGGAAGATTTTGCAAGCACACGTCGTGTATTATTTGGTCGTAAGACCTTTGCATAAAGGTCGAATATATTGCAACAATAGGTTTTAAGCCCCCTGCCGCCATACCTGCAGCGCTTACAACCGCGTATTCTTCTGCTATACCTACGTCAATAAAGTTTTTAGGGTGCTCTTTTTCAACGAGTGAAAGTCCCGTTCCGTCTTTCATGGCGGCGGTTATAGCGACTATTGAGGGGTCTTTTTCTATTTGCTCGTTTATCACTTGCCCGAGCGAGATAGAAAAATCTCCGCTCTCTGATTTTAACTTCTCTCCTACGCCGTGGTAGAGGTCTGCCTGTGCTTCCGCTTGCTTATACCCCTTGCCTTTGGTCGTTCTGACGTGCAATAAAATTGCTCTGTCGTTAGACGCTTCTTTTACTCGAGTTAAAATTTTAACGAGTTCGCCTATGTCGTTGCCGTCAATTACGCCGACGTACTTAAACCCGTGATTATCAAAATAGTCGTCCTTGCCGATAAGCCTTGCAAGGAAGTTTTTTAAATTACCAAGCCACCTAGTTACAAAAGACCTACCGAACACTTTCTTGATAAGTTTTTTACTGCCGATATATCCTTTACTCGTCGTTCGCTTGGTTATAAAGCGATAAAACCCGTTTCTGTTTTTGGAAATGGACATTCCGTTATCGTTAAGTATGACGATAAACTTGTTTGGTTTCTCGCCAGAAACGGATATAGCCTCTAGATTAAGACCGTTAGTTAGCGCTCCGTCCCCAACGACGTTTATTACCGTATAATCCTCTCCCTTTTTATCTCTCGCAATGCAGTAACCAATGCCTGCCGCAATGGACGTTCCCGCATGCCCCGTGCCGAAAGCGTCGTATTCGCTCTCCTCTCTGTCGGGAAAGCCTGACAATCCTCCGTCCTTTCTTATGGTATTAAACTTATCTAAACGCCCCGATAAAATCTTATGCGTGTAGCATTGATGTCCAACGTCGAAAATAATTTTGTCTTTGGGGAAATCAAACACACTGTAAAGCGCAACGACCGTTTCTACAATACCAAGATTTGACGACAAATGTCCGCCGTTTTTTTCAATGGTGGACAAAACCTCTCCGCGAATTTCCTCGGAGAGTTGTTTAAGGTCGTTAATCTTAAGTTTTTTTAATTCTGACGGTGTTTTTACACTGTCTAAAATGCCCATACGTTCCTCGCTTTTATTATAAGGTGCGCTTAAATTACATAATTATTTAGTATAGTATATACTAATATCCTCAAAAAGTCAATAGCAACCGCGAATTTATGCTATCGCTTAAACCCCTTTCGACAAAAATCCGCTTGACAATAGCATTTAACTGTTATAAAATCTATTAAAACATACTCGGACGGTGAAAATATGATTACAGGCAAAACTTTATCCGACTTTGCTCGACTAGTGTTAAAAATTGGCGTTAATCTACAAAACGGTCAAGGTTTAGAGGTGGTATGCCCCGTGGAAAAACGCGAGGTGGCACACGCATTTACCGAACAGGCTTATAAGATGGGCGCAAAAATCGTAAACGTGCGTTGGAACGATGAAATCGTGGATAAGCTTACGTATAGCTACGCGTCGATAGAAACGCTTAAAGACGTTCCAAAATGGTTTGTCGACAGTAAAAATTATCTTGTGGAAAAAGATTTTTGCTACGTTGCAATCTCTGCAGAAGACCCCTCTGTGTTTAGCGACGTACCCGCGGAAAAGGTTTCCGCAAGGGCGATTGCTAAATCTAAAGCGTTAAAGAAATTCTCGGACATAGTCATGGCTAACGGTATACGTTGGTGTGTGGTGTCCGTCCCTACGGAAAATTGGGCAAAACAAGTATTCCCAAACTCTCAAACACCGGTAGAAGACCTATCGAGTGCAATAGAAAAATGTATGCGTTTAGACGCGCAAAACCCCCTACAAGCGTGGGAAGAGCACGTTAGCACCTTGCAAAGACGTGCAGAGTTTTTGAACTATAAACGCTTTTCATACGTCCATTTTAAGAACCATTCAGGTACCGACCTAAAAGTCGGTCTTGCCGACGACCACTTGTGGACTAGCGCGCGCGAAAAGGCAAAAGACGGAGTTAGCTTTGTAGCGAACCTCCCCACCGAAGAAATATTCACCGCTCCGCATAAGGATAGAGTAGACGGAACTCTTAAATCTGCTATGCCCCTTTGCGAAAACGGCAATATTATTGACGGTTTTTCAATCACGTTTAAGCAAGGCAAAATAGTCAAATACAGCGCAGAACGGGGGTATGACACGTTAAAGCGCCTCATCGAAACGGACGCTGGAACAAGACGACTCGGAGAAGTTGCCCTAATCGGCAAAAACTCCCCCATTGCTAAAAGCAAGATTTTGTTCTATAATACTTTATTCGACGAGAACGCAAGTTGCCACCTTGCTATCGGTAAAGGCTATCCCACAACTATAATTGAGGGCGAAAAGTTAAGCAAACAACAACTAAAAGACAAAGGGCTTAACGACTCTGTAGAACACATTGACTTTATGATAGGCACTCCAGATTTGACAGTTACAGGAATTGATAAGGACGGAAATGAAACGCCCCTATTTATCGACGGCGAATGGGTTATCTAACCCCACCCCACGAAAAACATAACGAAAAAGCCACTGAAAAATCAGTGGCTTTTATTTGTCGCGTGTGATTTATTAAGTGATTAGTTGCAAGCAAGACAAGGCTCGCTCTAGCAAAAGGACTGCCGTGACCTTGTTTGTTATTGAAAAAAACCACCGATTTTTCGGTGGTTTTTATTTGTTTTATAGCGGTGTTTTTAAGTCAAAGATGCGAGTTGCAGTAGGCTCGCGACGTGTTTTGGATGAGATAAACCTTGTTGGTTATCGAAGTCAAAACACAAAGCAGTAACGACCTGCAACGATGTATATTTGGCTTAAAAACTAGTAACCTACTTTCTCCCAACAATCAAACGGTGCAGCCAATTCATCACTAACAAGCACTTGAGTTTTCATGGTTTGGAGCATTGAAGAAGGTATCAAAGGAGTTACGGGTCCATGGAGAACAAGACGTGAAGTCATTCTTTGCCATGAAGAGAATGTTCCGTTGGTCAAGAGTGCGTGAACTTCGATTCTTTCTCTTGCATTCTTAACGTCGATAGGACCAATGGTAGCGGCCTTGGGCGGAACGTCTGCAATGTAACCAGATTGACCGAATACACCGTGCAAAGAGTTTTGAGCAACGGTTAAGGGGTGGAGGTCAACGATTCTTGCTTTCATGTTAAGCCATTCGTCGATTTGAGCCTTGGTAGGTTCTTTAGAACCGTCGAAGCCTGCAGGGAAGAAATCGGGTACAGGGTCGATAAACGCCATGTGACCAGTCCAACCAGGAGAAGATGAGCAGATGTCTGCACCGCCTTCGCCACAATCGGTAATCATATCAGAATAGCTGTTGATATTCTTTGTGGTGGGATAGTGAACGTTTTCCAAAGGCATACGAAGTTTTTCGTCGATTTGGTAAACGAGGTATTTAAGCATAGAGTGCGCAAAACCTGCTTGATAAGTTTCGGGAGCAATGTTTCCGTCTTGGTCTGCCCATTCGTCCATTGCAAAGAGGTGAACGTTACGGCAATCTACCTTAAAGTAGTTGATAAGTTGTGCCAAAGGAATGTAGGTATCGGGCTCGGGGTTGCCGAGGATAAGGGTGATTTTCTTGCCCTTTTCCGATGCTTCCTTAATTCTTGCAAAAAGCGTTGCAATAAGCACGGGGTGCGGGTTCATCATAACTTTGATGTTGAACTCGGGGTGTTGGTCGGCCCTGGTATGCTTTTCAAGGTCGGTTCCGCTTATTTTGCGAAGTTTTTCACAAAGTTCTCTGTCCTTAAAAGGCACGAAACTTGCCGGCTTGAAATCAAAGGTTGTTGCCGGGTCGAATAATTTACTCATATGTTTTCTCCTTTAAATATAACTTTTTTTACATTAAAAAATTGGTCGACGAAAATTAGATTTGCAATATTGCCCTCGTCGATATACCCTACTTTAGTTAGTCCTACCGCCATTGCGGGATTGTAAGAACCAAACCTAAACGCATCACACACAGAGCAACCCGTATGCACCATTACGTTTGAGCATGCAATATCGAGCGTTAGTCCAGAACCTGCGATTTCGCCTGCGTTGTCAAAGTGGAGGTCGGTGGCTTCTTCAAACCCCGGAGGAATAGGTCCGTCGCAAACAAACTGGTCGGCAATAAGGATAAGTCTATCGTCACCCTTTATCTTGCGTACGAGTCTTTGCATATACGGTAGAACGTGTATGCCCATTCTATCCGAAATCATTTCCGCATAAATTTCTTTGTTATAGTTAACCGCTTCGTCCACGCAAACACCTCTGCATTCAGAGTAGTGCGGAATAGTACCCGTAGCGTTAGTGTGGTGGGTTGCAATACGCAAACCGTACGGTATAAACTTTTCTACTTTTTCGGGGGGTGCTTCGCTATGCGCAACAGCAAAGACGATATTTGGGATAATCTCCTTAACGTCGTCCACAAACTGTTCTATCCCCTCTCTTTCGGGCGCAAAGCACCAAACCTTTGCGGTGTCCTTTACCCTCTTTACGATGTCGATATACTCCTCCCTAACTACAGCGTCTTTCCAAACGTTCTTGTCGCGCTCGCAACCGAAGTTTGGCGAGAGATACGGTCCTTCCATATAAAAGCCGACAAAGTTGTCGAAATCGCCCTCGTCCCTTGCCTTTAAAATGTTGTCAACCGCGTCCAAATACGCTTGTTTGTTAAGGTTGTTATAAAGTGCAGGGAGAACGCCGGTCACACCGTGCTCTAAAAGGTGGCGAGAAGTCTCTTTTGGGTTTTCGTATATCCAAAGGTTATCCGCCGCGTGAGTGTGTATATCGATAAGTCCCGGTCCAACGTAGTTATTTTCTGCGTCGATGATTTCCGCACCGTCAGGAACAGCAATATCTCTTGCCTTACCTACGCGCACGATTTTATCCTTTTCGATAAGGATAACACCATTCGGGATTATGTAGTCTTTCATTACGACTGTTGCATTAATTATTGCTTTCATCATTAAAATCCTAAAATTTACTAACTTTATTATATAGGCTTTTACACTTTAAGTCAAGGCTAAAAATGTAAATCGCACTTAAAAATTTTCTTTTATATAACTTTGGGCATAGCGGTACGCATATTTCCAAGAAATCCGTCGTACCCTGTCTCTTTAACGTCCCACAATCCGTTATCATAATCGACAACGGTCACCGAAGCGTTGGTAACCCAAGGCAAGCTCTTCAACTCTTTGTAAGTTATCCCTAACCACTCGCTCTGCAAGTTCCTTATAACGCACCCGTGCGTCACTATAACCACAGTCTTGCCGTCGTGCGCTTTTGCTAGTTTTAACAAAGCGTTAAGCGCGCGAGCCTTAACCTCGCTCATCCATTCGCCGTCGGTACAGCGTCCGTCAAGTTCGTTTGTTTGCCAATCGAGAAAATCTTCAGGATAAAGTTTTTGCGCTTGCTCGGCAGTAAGACCTTGCCATGCACCGCAATACATTTCCTTAAAGTCCTTTTCTATAATGACTTTTTTATTTATCTTTTTTGCGAGTTTATCAGCGGTATCAAACGCTCTACAAAGGTCGCTAGCATACACAAAGTCAATAGTATACTTTGACGATAAATATTCAGCTAGCGCATCGGCTTGGGCAAGCCCCTCATCCGACAAGCCTATATCTAATTGTCCCGTGTACGTTCCCTCTTTATTGGACAAGCTATGCCCGTGGCGAACGACGATAAATTTAACCATAATTCACCTCGCAATTATATATTATTTTACTATAAAAGGGTAAAAAAATCAACTGTTATTTAAGCAAATTTAAATAAGAAAAATAATTAAAAAAATATTATTGTTTTTTTGAGCCATTTGTTGATAACAATTTTTTTCTATGGTATAATCTCATTAATACTCGATATTGAGAGGTAATTATGAGATTTTATCAGTTCGACGACCCGTTTATTAATAAGCAACCGCCAAAGGACTTTATAAAAGATTTAACCCGCCCCATGCACGACAAGACACCGTCTAATTGGAACAAGCGCGAAAAGAAGACGGACGAAATTTATGTTTCTGCATTAAATCTCCGTTTTGATTTTCCCGACGAAGAAAAATTACTTGAAACGGTATACGAAGATTTTAAGTCGTTTATGGCTCAAGCAAAAATCAAAGAAAGCGATGACGGAATTACACTCATTACAACTTTAGGAAACACTCCGTGTAAGGAAGCGTATATTATAGACGTTGCAGAAAATCAAGTTACGATAACTGCAAACGATACAGAAGGTATCCGCCGTGCACTTATACATATTGAGGACCTTATGACTGCGAACGGAGGGTCGTTCCTTAAACTCGGCAAAATCGAGAGACAACCCTTTATGAAAACGCGTATTTCACGTTGTTTCTTCTCTCCCCCAAGCCATAACGACAATCACGGAATGGTAAACGAGTTAGAGGACGACAACGTTGATTATTATCCCGAAGCATACCTTAATCGCCTTATGCACGACGGCATTAACGGACTTTGGATAGGCGCGAACTTCCGCGATATATTAAAGAGCGATATTTTCCCCGAAAACGGCGAAAATTCTGAAAAAGCACTTAAAAAATTAAAGGCTATTTCCGATAGGTGCAGAAGATACGGCATCGGTATTTATATTTTTTCGGTTGAACCTGCCTCTACCTATAGAAACCCCGCCCTAGAGAAACGTACCGACCTACACGGCGGTTCGGCTTGGGGTGGTGCTATTCGCCTTTTCTGCACAAGCACCCCCGAATTTACCGCTTACGTTAAAGAGTGTGTAACTCGCTTATGGCAAGCCGTTCCCCACCTTGCAGGCTTTATCAACATAACGGTTGGCGAGGCTTGTTCGGGTTGTGGTTCAACGGTAATTTTCGACTGTCCAAGATGCAGAGAAAAGTTCGGCACTAGAGGCAAAACCCTTGCGGTGAGTGAAAAGATTTTTGCCGACGCAATGAAAGAGGTTGCACCCGAAGCAGAGTTTATAAGTTGGACGTATGCTCAACGCGGTTGGGATACCGATACTTTCCACGATTCGTTAGAAGAGCGTGACAGCGGTGTTATCCATATGCAGAACTTTGAAGACTTCGGCAAGCAAATGCAACTCGGTAGAGAGCGTACTCTCTACGATTATTGGCTTGCATACGTTGGGCCTGGTAAAATCATGACCGACTCGCTTGAAGTCAATAAACGCAGAGGCATAAAGACGTATGCTAAACTTCAAATTTGCACGTCGTTCGACTTTTCGTCCGTTCCCTACGTGCCTGCACCTGGTATACTTTATGATAAATTCATGTATATGAAAGAGAACGGAATCACGGGCGCACTGCTTTGCTGGTATTTCGGTAACTACCCAGGGCTTATGAACAAAGCCGCTTGCGAGTTGGCGTTCGCTGATTTTAGTAAAGGCAAACGCGCATTCCTAGAAGAACTTGCCTCTTACTACTGGGGTGGTGACGCTGAAAAAGTAGCTTCAGCTTGGGAAAAGTTTGAAGAGAGTTATAAAAACATACCATTAAGTAAGTCGTTCGAGTGGTTCTCGCCACTTTGCGACGCACCCGTTCGCCCCTTGCACTTAAAACCCGTTGATGTGGCTATGCCGAGTTCATGGAAGTATATCGAAACGGTTGATAGCGATAGAATCGGCGAGGCACTCCTCGACGGACACACCATTGAAGAGGCTGAACTTTTAACCAGCACGATGAAAGATTTATGGACGCAAGGTATTAAGCACTTACAAGATGCTTGCGACCAAGATTCACTTGCTTGTATAGACCAAAAAGCCATTGCAAAAACCATACAAATTCTTATTGATAGCGGTAATAACTTGATAAGATTCTATCTCTTGCGAAGACTACTTGGTATCGGCAAAGGCAACCCCACCGAAATTCTCGATTTAATGGAAGAAATCGTTTCAAGAGAAAAAGAAAACAGTTTATCGCTCATTCCTTTAAGGGAAAAATTCCGTTATTTAGGTTATATGTCAGAAGCCAACGGCTTTAAGTTCTTTGAAGAAAAACTGTTGTGGAGAATTGGCGAACTCGATAAACTTATCAAAACCGAATTTCCAGAGGTTAGAGCGCGTATCGAAAAGGGTCTACCCCCATTGACTTTCTACCTTGGTGAAGATGACGGCGCAAGGGTTTGTGAAGTGTATGACGGTGATATTGAAAACGCACCCCCCCTATTCTTCTTGGGTGAAGACGGCAAGGAATCTAATCTCACTTTTGTTCAAGCATCACAAAAGGACGACGAGTTGACTTTAAGATTTACTATGCTTGATAGCGAAAACGATTCGCTTGCAATAAGACCGGAATTCCGTATGTTCCACCCCTCCGCTCCATTCTCTATCGGCAAAGGTAAATTATGGATGAGTCCAAACCCCGCATACTCGTTTGCAGACACCGTATATGAACAACGCGTCAACGCAATCAAATGCACTCTTGTCGAGAAAGAAAACGGCAAAGAGGTTTACGACTTCACCTTTAACAGAGGTGATTTGGGTATGGAAAATAACGAGCCTTTCCGCCTTTCTATAAATAGGCTTGGAAAACACAAAGACGTTACCGCTTTAGATGATAGAATTTACGCAAGACTTAACCTTGGTAAAATCTCCCCCGATTCATATATATTCTTCGTTAAAAGGCAATTTTGATATGAGCACGTATTTTACAAATTTATTTAACAATCTTTCGCCCGAGCAAAAAGAAAGTTTTTATAAAACCATTATAATGCAAGACGACAGTGAATACGCACAAAAGGCTCGCGATGAGTATTATAAAAGCGTTCTAAAAAATATGGGTGAAAACACTCATATAGGCGTTGGTGTAAAAATAACCAATCCGCAATATATATCGCTTGGGAACAACGTTAGAATTTGTGATGGCGCAACCTTGATAGCGCGTGGCGAAAAGGGTATATCTATTGGCGACAACACCACTATAAAAGAAAACGTTCTTCTAGATAGTGAACACCCTATCGACGGATATATCGACATTAAAAACAACGTTTACGTTGGCACGGGTAGTAGACTTTTCGGACATGTGGGATTGGAAATTGGCGAGTTTTGTTTGCTTGCCCAAAACATAACCATAACCCCCTACTCGCATAAGTTCGCCGACCCTAACACCGTTATTATTAGGCAGGGTGGTAATCGCGAAAAGGTTACTATTGGAAGAGATTGTTATCTCGGTATGAGCGTTTCGGTAATGTATTCTGGTTCAATCGGTGACGGCTCGGTTATAGGTGCAGGCTCTGTTGTGGTTAAACCTATCCCGCCATACAGCGTTGCGGTAGGCGTTCCCGCAAAGGTGATAAAAGAAAGAAAATAAAATATAAACCGTGTTGCTTTTTGCAACACGGCTTTTTGTTTTTTACATTTTAATTTTTTCTTCTGTCCTTAATTGATGGAATTTCTTTTAAGTATTTTCTTAAAATGTCTTGATTGAAACCATTGTTTTCGATAATTTCTTTATAGAAATATGCGCTAGGCTTTGGTGTTCTTTCAAAGGTTTTGAAGTTGCAGTCCACAAGACCAAAACGAGGCAAGAAACTCGTCCACTCATAGTTGTCGCAGAACGACCAGTAAAGATAGCCTTTAACGTCTACCCCCATTCTAATTGCCTCTGCAAGTGCTGAAAGGTAAAGCGCAAGCCAACAAATACGGAATCTATCATCGTCACCAGAAAAACCGTTTTCGGTAATAATAACAGGTCTATCTTTTAATCGTGAAAGGTTTGAAATAATGCACTCGGGGTTAAACTCTGCAAGATAGAAAGGAATATCAATAAAATCTCTCTTTCCAAACTCATATCTCGTGCCTATACCGTTTGCCTTTCTAGCGTCGCAGAACCTTCTAACGTAAGTGTTTACCGACCAATAGTCGCAACAATCTTTAACGTCTTTATCATAGATAGCGTCCTTAAACGGAAAAACAATTTCACCCGTTCTTACTGCATGGAAGAAGTATTCGTTATTGCACATATCAAAGTGGTTTGCCATCATCTTGTCCCACTCGTCAAATGGACGATAAGGGTGGCAGTAAACAAGAGCGTGTGCACTACTTACGGGTGCCTTAGAATATTTCTTAATGATATGGTATCCTCTTGCGTGGAAAATGATTGAGGAAAGTTTGATTTCAGGTGTCATTAAGTTGTGTTCGTTAAGAACGTTCCAATAATCAACGTAAGGAGCAAGGCGTGGAACAACAAGTTCACAATACCTTTCAAAATATTTAAGGTTTTCCAAAGTAGAAAATCCACCGATTTTGTTAAACCATTCTGGCCAAGCAAGGTGCACTAGGGTGCAGAACACCTTTAAGCCTTTTGCCTTCATATCGGCAAACTGCTTAACGTAATGCTCAATTTCCTCTTGAACAAATTCGCCCTCACTCGGCTCAATTCTACTCCACTCAACACTCGTTCTAAACGCTTGATGACCAAGTTCTTTTGCGAGCGCAAAGTCTTTATCGTATAGTTCGTAACTGTTGCAAGCAAGCCCAGACTTTTCGTTCCAGTTGCCTGCCGTTTCCATTTGCCATCTATGGCTGTGAATATTGTTACCTTCTACTTGATGCCCAGCATACCCCGAACCCCAGAAAAAATCTTTCGGGAAAGAATAATCTTTCAATGCAAAAACGTCTAACATTTTTCCTCTCCTAACGTTTTTGTTTAATTATATAACAGTAATTTTTCCTTGTCAATTATAAAACTAAAAAAGTGTAGTAAATTACTTTTTTATGGTAATTAACTACACTTTTTGTGGAGCTGGTGATCAGACTTGAACTGACGACCTGCTGATTACGAATCAGCTGCTCTACCGACTGAGCCACACCAGCTTATTTAGTTTTAATTTTACGGGTGGAACAACGGCAGGTCGCAAGACCTGATGGAGCCGAGCGAAGCGAACGCCTTCGTGCATCGCACGAAATTACGAATCAGCTGCTCTACCGACTGAGCCACACCAGCTTATTATATTTAAGCAAATTTAACAAATTTGCCTAATCATATTATCATAAAAGAAAAAAAATATCAACGATTTTTCCTAACCAAATTAAAGTTTTTACTAATTTTCTATCCCGATTAACGACTTTATTGAACTAACGTTCTTTATTCCAAGTTCATAACCCTTTTGATAAGCGTTGTCTAACCCCTTAAATTTATACTGCGACATATTGCCAAGGTCGGGAGTTAAATAGAGGTCTGGCGCTTGTAATTTTAATTTTTCTTCCGCAAGGACGGTATCGTACACGTCTATCATACGGAAAAGCATAGACGGTAGCCTTTTTTTACCCTCCATAACTCGCATTCCGCCAAGCACGTCAACAACGACCACAACTTCTGCGCCCATTTCACGCACTTGTTCTATCGGAAGCCTTTGTTTTATTCCACCGTCCACGAGCAACATATCGCCATACTGAACGGGCTTAAACACGCAAGGTATTGCAGAACTTGCAAGCACACCGTCAAGCACCTTTTCCTCTCCAGAAAAGGTCTTCGTTTGTCCAGAAACAACGTCCACTGCGACACAAGAAAAAGGTATTTTAAGGTCGTTAAAAGTATCTTCTCCTAAATAACTGCCCATTTTCTTGCGCACCTTTTTCGAGCGCAAAAAAGCTTTGTTGTGGAAAGGTCTTAATGATAAGTCAACGAGATGTCTAGGTTTAAGCGTTAACAGTTCGCCTTTCATAAAATCAGCGGAAATACCTTTTGCATAACAACCGCCAACGATAGCACCCATAGAGCACCCCGTGACAAAGTCGGGCGAAAGTTTCGCTTCTTCTAAAGCTTTTATAAACCCAGCGTGCGCAACGCCACGGCTTCCGCCAGCGCCAAGCACTAAACCCCATTTTTTTAACATTTACTTCCCCTTATAAAATATCTTTTATAACGTACCCTCTTTGAATAAGCCAAGTAGTAGACAAATCTATCCACGCTTGTACGGGACCGTTTACAAACCTTGTCTCCTCGGTTGCAACGGACAAGCCGTGAGAACCGTTTTCAAACATGTGGAACTCAAACGGTATACCCTTTTCTTTATATGCTCTAGCGAGTGCAAAAGAGTTTTCAGACGGCACCACCCCGTCGTTAAGCGTTCCCCAAATAAATGCAGGGGGGCTATTCTTTTTAACGTGTTTTTCAATAGACAATCTATTCGCAAGACGTTTGCATCCGCCCGAAATGTTTATTATACTACCTTGATGTGCATAGTATTCGTTGCTGACAACAGCATATGAGAATATAACCTCGTTAGGTTTAATAAGTTTTGCTCTTTCCCCGAACGCTTCTTTGACTTCCTTGCAATCAAACATAGTTGCGAGCATACCCGTTAGGTGCGCACCGGCAGAAAATCCGATAGCGCAAATCTTTTCGGGGTCAATCATAAACTCTTCCGCGTGTTCCCTTATGTAAATCATAGCCATAGACGCTTCCAAAAGTTGCGTTGGGAAGTGCAAAGGCTTAACCGAGTAAGTTAACGTAAAGGGCGTAATTCCCTTGATAGCATATCTTAACGCGATAGGCTCTTTCTCGCGAAGTGACACGGCAGAATACCCACCGCCTGCAATTACTAGCATAGCAGGTCTAATTCTTCCCTGATATATAGGGTCTAAAACGTAAGTATCCAAATATCCTTGTCCACCCTCGGGGCGAGTAAGGTTAAATTCTTTGTAAAGGTCCACTCTTTTTGAAATCATAAAAACACCTTCTAACAGTTTATATAATTATTATATACCTTAAAAATAACAAAATCAAGCAATCGCTTGTATTTTGCCCTTGATTTTGTTATAATATTCGCATGGGATATCATATTGACACAGGTTTAATTAAAGAAAAATTTAACGTTGACTGCGAATGTCCGCTCTGCGAAATCAAAAAGATTGTCGAAGAACAGTTTTTACACGAATTCTTGAACGATGCGGTAATGGAGGAAAATACCCGAATAACCGTTGGTAAAAGAGGGTTTTGTTCACGCCATTTCGACATGCTCTTTACTAGAAAAAACAAACTTTCCGTAGCGCTACAAATAGACACTCGCGCAGAAGTGTTAAGTAGCTTTATCGGTGAAATTAATAACGCAAAGCAAGCTAAAAAACTTGCCGACCAGATTGACGAGGCGAGTAGAAGTTGCGTTATCTGTGCTCTCACCGAAGAAAGTATGGTGAAATATTACAAAACCATTGCGCAAATGTTCGAAAAAGAAAAAGACTTCTTTAGGACTATAATAGCCTCAAAAGGCTTTTGCTTGCATCACTACGCCGAGCTATTGCGCTATTCTTCGTATGCAGGGTTTATGAAAAACGAATACGTTTCCGTCCTATCATCCACCCAAAACCGCAACTTTACTAGACTTCGCACAGAGCTCAAAAGTTTTTGCGATAAACACGATTACCGCAGAGCAAACGAGCCGTTAGGCTCTGCTGAAACCGCCCTTCCCCGTATGCGCGTCAAGTTATACGGAGAAAAAACCGAATAAACACATATAAAGTAAACTTTAACCCCCGTAGGAGCATCCTACGGGGGTTTATTATTGCAAATTTATTCTTCTTCTATTTGTTCTTGCTCTACCAAGATTGCTTGCTCTATTTTCTCTAAAATCTCTTCCTTGCCAATCGCCTTTTCCGCGCTTGAAGCGGTTAGGTCGCCAATGCCCACGCAAAGTGAGGTGGCAATCTCTTTTAGTCTTGGCTTAACCTTGGTTTTGGGAAGCTTATCCGCTTTGGTAGCAACCAAAATAAAGGGGAGCGCGTAGTGATATAGGTAGTCTATCATCATTTTATCATCGCCCGTCGGGTCGTGACGGATATCCACAAGTGAGAGTACGAGTTTAATATCTTGGGTTGCTAAAAAACTCTCCAATAGTTGTCCCCACTTTTTCTTTTCTTCCTTACTGACCTTTGCAAAGCCGTAACCGGGTAGGTCGGCAAGCACGAAGTCGCCAAAATCAAAGTAGTTAATGAGCCTTGTCCTTCCTGGAGTAACCGAAGTTTTCGCAAGTTTTTTACGGTTAGCGAGCATATTTATAAGCGAACTCTTGCCCACGTTAGACTTTCCACAAATGGCGATAAGAGGCTTATCGACTTTTAGAAACTTGTCTTTACTCGCAACGCTCGTTATAAAGGTTGCTTCCTTTATCTTCATTTTTCTCTCCTAAAACTTTATTGCGCGCTCAAACACTTCTTCAACGCTATCAGCGGTAATAAAGTTGATTTCTTTTCGTATTTCTTTTGGTATATCTTGCAAGTCTTTTTTGTTCGCGGTAGGAATAATAACGTCCTTTATCCCCTGCCTATAAGCAGCGAGTGCTTTTTCTTTAAGTCCGCCTATCGGCAGTACCTTTCCGCGTAGGGTAATCTCACCCGTCATTGCAACGTTTCGTCTGACGGGCTTTTCGGTGAATGCGGAAAGTATGGCAGTCGCCATAGTTATACCAGCGCTCGGTCCGTCTTTCGGGGTTGCGCCCTCGGGAACGTGAACGTGGATATCCGTCTTTTCAAACCTTTCCTCGTCAATGCCGAACTTAACCGCTCTAGAACGTATATAGCTTATAGCTGCGCGCGCCGACTCTTTCATAACGTCGCCAAGTTTACCTGTAAGAAGAATTTCGCCCTTACCTTTCATAAGGCTTACTTCAATGGTGAGCGTTGTTCCGCCGACGCTAGTCCAAGCAAGTCCCGTACAAGCGCCTATCTCGTCTTTATCAAGCGTTTTATCGCGAAGATATTTCTTGACGCCTAGGTATTTATCAACGTCATCCGCCTTTACTACTTGACGGCGCGTACGCTTATTCTCGGCAACTTTTGCCGCAATTTTTCTAATAACACTAGATAGCTCGCGTTCTAAATTTCTAACGCCTGCCTCCATAGTATAGCCGACTATAATTTCGTTTATTGCCTCATCGGTAATCTCCACTTTTGCAGGAGTTAAGCCGTTGTTTTTGATTTGTTTAGGAATAAGATAACGCTTTGCTATCTCCAACTTTTCTTCGTTTGTATATCCGTTGAGTTCAATAACTTCCATTCTGTCAAGCAAAGGCTGTGGAATTGTGTCCACGGTGTTTGCAGTAGTTATGAACATAACTTTTGAAAGGTCGAACGGAACTTCCAAAAATCTATCGCGGAAAGTGGTGTTTTGTTCGGGGTCAAGCACCTCTAACAGCGCAGAAGCGGGGTCTCCGTGTATATCGGAGGATAGTTTGTCTATCTCGTCAAGCAAAAAGACGGGGTTTTTAGTGCCTGCGTTTTTAAGTTCAAATATAATTCTTCCAGGACGCGCGCCAACGTAAGTTCTTCTATGTCCTCTAATTTCCGCCTCGTCCTTAACACCGCCAAGGCTCATGCGAACAAACTTTCTATTAAGCGCTCTTGCAATGGAGGTCGCAACAGAGGTTTTACCGACCCCAGGAGGCCCTACAAAGCACAGTATCGGGCCTTTTATCTCTTTTGTTAAGTGTAATACAGCGAGGTATTCTACTATTCTTTGTTTAACCTTTTCCAAACCGAAATGGTCTTTATCGAGCACTTCTTTTGCCACTTTTAAGTCGTCCGTATCTTCAGTCGCTTCGTTAAACGGCAAATCTCTTATCCAATCGAGATAATTTAAAATAATCGAATAATCGGGAGATGAGGGGTTGATTTTATCAAGTCTTTTTACCTCTTTTAGCGCCTTTTCTTCAATATCTTTGGGAAGGTTTTTCTCTTTGATTTTTTGAGCAAGTTCCTCCCCTTCTTCAGGGTCGTCGCCAAGTTCAGTATGAATTGCCTTTAATTGCTCTCTTAAATAAAACTCCTTTTGGCTCTTATCTATGCTTTGGCGCACCTTACCCGTGATTTTGCGCTCTATTCTTAAAATTTCCGACTCTCTGCTAAAAAGCTTTTCAAACGCAACTAATCTCTTTACCGTATCGTCCGTTTCTAATATAACTTGAACGTCTTCTTCCTTAAAGTTGACGATAGTTATGGCATTATCCACAAATTCGTTCGGCGTTTTAATTTCGGTTATTGTGCCGAGCATCTCTTTGGAAATACGCTTATCGGCAAGTGCATACTCGTAGAACGCGTTTTTAGCCACTCTAAAATAAGCTTCCGTCTCCGCCTCTGTACTGTCGTTTATATACGGTGCTTCTTGAACGGCAACGGTAAAATGGTCTTTTGTGTCAATAAACTCAACGATTTTCGCTCTAGCAATTGCCTCTACCGACACTTTTACGTTAGATGAGTTTTGAACCTTTACCACTTGTTTAATGCGCGCGATAACACCGCAAGTCAAAATCTCCGATATTTTGGGCGATTCTATAAACGCGTTCTTTTGCGCTGCTATGAATATATCCGTCTTTTCGGTAACAGCCTTGTTTATTGCCGCCACCGATTGCGGTCTACCCACGTCAAAATTAAGATAGGTCTTGGGGAATAACACTTTACCTCGCAACGCTATCAAGGGCATTATCTTTGCCCCTTTTTCTTCTGTAATTAAATTAATCAAGTCTTTTTCTTCCATGTCTAATCCTGTCTTATGTAAATCAATCGTTAATACAATATTTTTCAAGCAGTACCTTTACGGGTTTTTCGTTAAAGGGAACGGTCACTTCCTTTGCCACCTTTTTAAGTTCTTCCCTACCGTCGCCAACGGCAACACCATGCCACGGCCCAACGATTAGGTCTACGTCGTTCGTGCTATCGCCCACCGCTAATATTTTGTCAAGCGGAACTCCGTAATGGTCTGCGATAATTCTAACCGCATTTCCCTTTCCGTGTTCGGGGTTTATTGCTTCAAGCAAACACTTTGCACCGCTATTGAACTTTAGTCTTTTACCTTTGTATACTTCGTTTAAGCGTTTTTCCACGTCGTACACAACGTTTTCATCGCCAAGCCAACAAATTTTGCTTACGTTCTCGCCTTGGCGTAAAACTTCCTCTTTAATATCGGTAACCTTACCATATAGGTTTACTGCTCTTTCATACAACTCGACGTACGGGTTTGTTTCTTGAACGTAAAGTTCGCTCTCACCGTACGCTATCGGGGTTAAACCGCTTCCATCTACCGCGTCAAGAGCTTCTAGCGCAGTCTTTGCGTCAAGTCCACCGTTAAATATTACCCTACCGCTTTGTATCTCGGTTATCCTAGCGCCTTGAAAGGATGCAACTACCCCCTCTAAACCGTGCGCTTTTAATATTCGCATGATTGAGGACGTTTCTCTGCCTGTACAAACTACGAATATTCCGCCCTTATCTGTAAACTTTTTTATAGCGTCTAGCGTTTCGGAATCAATGTTGTTACGTGGTGCTAACCCTAGCGTTCCGTCGTAATCGCTTATAAATAATTGATATTTCATTATTTGAGTCCTTCCTTGGTTAAGTGTTCAATTATTGCTCTTGCTTGCTTCTCGCCAATACCCTCTACTTCTTTTAGTTGCTCCTCGGTTGCGGAAATTATTCCGCCAAGGTCACGAAACCGCTCCAATAACGCCATTTTCCTAACCTTGCCAAGTCCCTTTATACTATCCAAAACAGAGGAAAGTGCGCGTTTTCCACGCAAAGTGCGGTGGTAAGTTATTGCAAAACGGTGCGCTTCGTCACGAATACGTTGAAGCATTTTTAAGCAATAATCTCTCCTATCAAGCACTATCGGGGTTGAACTGTCGAGCGTAAAGATTTCTTCCTCTCGTTCTGCGAGCGAAATGAGGTCTACGTCCGTTATGCCCTTTTGTTCGAAAATCTCTTTAACTGCCGACAACTGACCTTTTCCACCATCTATAATAACTAGGTCGGGTTTGGGGAATTTTTCCGCGTCGGTAACAAGTCTATCCAACCGCCTTTGCATCATTTCTTGGTGGCTCCTATAATCGTCCGCCCCCTCGAATGACTTTATCTTAAACCTGCGATACGAATCTCTATCCGCCTGTCCGTCGATAAATACGACCATACTTCCCACCTTATCCACACCACTAATGTTGGATATGTCATAGCATTCCATACGCTTGGGATAGTTTTTAAGCGAAAGCTTTTCTTGAAGTGCCTTGCAAGCAGATATGGTCATGTCGTTTTTGTGTTTTATCTTGTCCACCGCAGTGGACAAATGTTCTTCCGCGTTTACCCCTGCCATATCGGTGAGTTGACGGCGAACGCCTTGCTTTACGCACAAAATACTAACCGACTTTGAGTAGTTTTCTTTTATAAACTTTTCTATAACGTCTGAATCGGTGATTTCCACGTCACTTATAATTTCGTCGGGGATATCCGAATCTTTTTTATAGTAGCGCATAATAAACTCTGAAAGAGCGTCCCCATCGGAGAGGGCTGCGCTTTCAAAAGCAAAGTTTTTACTGCCTAGCATTCTGCCGTTTCTAACAAACAACACGTTTATGGTCGAGTATATGCCGTTTGCTCTATGCGCGATAACGTCCGCGTTTAAGAACTTGTTTAGCGCGGTCAAGCGTTTGAGTCCGATTTTTTCTAAACTCAAAAGGTTTTCTTTATATTTTAGCGCAAGTTCAAATTCTTCCCTTTGGCTTGCAAGCATCATCTTTTCTTTCAAGAGTTTTTCGGTCTCTGTCGTATCGCCACTCAAAAAGTCTATTGCGCCTTGCACCTTTTGTAAATATTCTTCTGGGGAAATCTTGCCCGCACACGGTGCGTAGCACTTCCTTATATGATAGTTTAAGCACTCTTTTAGGCATTTATCCTTAAAAAGTTTTTTTTCGCAAGGACGAATACCGAACGCTAGATTTATGAGTTCTAGTACGCTTTTAACCGACACGCCCCCCATAAAAGGTCCAAAATATTTTGCACCGTCGCGCTTGATTTTTCTAGTCACCTTAAAGGTGGGAAAATCTTCCTTTAAATCAATTTTAAGGTACGGATAAGTCTTATCGTCCTTTAATAAAATGTTATATCTAGGCTTATGCTTTTTAATAAGGTTGTTCTCTAATGATAGCGCGTCAATTTCGCTCGGAACAATTATATAATAAAAGTCGGCAACGTTTTTGACCATTGCCATAACTTTGTCGGTCTTTACGGCGTTTGTAAAATACTGTCTAACACGATTTTTTATATTTTTTGCCTTGCCGACGTATATTATTTGCCCATCCGCCGATAACATAACGTAAACGCCGGGGTTAGTGGGCAAATGTTTTAATTTCTCTTGTAGTTCGTTCACGAATTTATTATAACCGATTTTTTTATAATTTACAAGCGGTTAATAGCCTAAAAATTCCACTCCCTTTAAAAGTACGTCGGAAAGTGTTTCGTTGCGAAGAGAATAAAATACTATTTTGCCTTGTCTTTTGGTCGTTACTGCATTCATGTTCTTTAATAACCGCAGTTGGTGTGATACGGTAGTTTGATTTAGTTTTAGTAGGTTTGATATGTCGCTTACGCACATTTCACTAATTGATAGCGCGGAAATTATACGAAGCCTTGTGTAGTCGGAAAATATAGAGAAAAAACAAACGAGCTCATCTAAAATTTCCCCACTCGGAACGTAGTCTTCTACCATTGTTTGTAAACGCTTATCTAAAATTATCTGTTGCATATCCCCCTCCTAAAAATTATTACGTTATAAACAACTGTACATATATTGTAACAAAAATTTTATAAGTAATCTTTGAATTATTTTACGCATATTATATAAAAATAGCGTTTTTTAAGGAAAAGGAGGTTAGTTATGAATAATAACTTGGTACTTATTGCGCTTTTGTTTTTACTCCTCAATAACAACACGATAAACTGCACGCAGTTACTATTGCTTCTTGCCCTCTTAACATCTTCGGGGTGCGGAAACACCTTATTCGGAAACAATAACTGCAACTGCAACCAAAACACCAACTTCGCTTAAAAACGATTAAAGATAAAAAAGGCAAGTCAAGGGGCTTGCCTTTAATATTTTACAACAAAAAGCCACCGCATTTGCGGTGGCTTTGTTCTCTTTTTTAGTGTTTTAAGCCAAAGATGCGAGTTGCAGTAGGCTCGCGAAGTGTTTTGGATGAGATTGACCTTGTTGGTCATCGAAGTCAAAACACTAAGCAGAAACGACCTGCAACGAAGTATATTTGTCTTAAAATTAGATTTCGGAGAAGTATTTGATAGTTCTTACCATTTGGCTGGTGTAAGAGTTTTCGTTGTCGTACCAAGAAACAACTTGAACTTGGTAAGTTTCTTCGTCAATCTTTGATACCATGGTTTGAGTAGCATCAAACAAAGAACCAAATCTCATACCGATAACGTCAGAAGATACGATTTCGTCGGTGTTGTAGCCGAAAGATTCGGTAGCTTGTGCTTTCATAGCAGCGTTGATGCCTTCCTTGGTTACGTCCTTACCCTTAACAACAGCGATAAGAATAGTGGTTGAACCGGTAGCGGTGGGAACACGTTGTGCAGCACCGATGAGCTTACCGTTGAGTTCGGGGATAACAAGACCGATAGCTTTTGCAGCACCAGTAGAGTTAGGAACGATGTTCATAGCGCCTGCTCTTGAACGTCTCTTGTCGCCCTTTCTTTGGGGTCCGTCAAGAATCATTTGGTCGCCGGTGTAAGCGTGAACGGTAGTCATAATACCAGATTGGATGGGAGCGTAATCGTTAAGAGCCTTTGCCATAGGAGCAAGACAGTTGGTGGTGCAAGATGCAGCAGAAATAATCTTGTCTTCAGCGGTAAGGGTCTTGTGGTTTACGTTGTAAACGATAGTGGGGAGGTCGTTACCTGCGGGAGCAGAGATAACAACTTTTTTAGCGCCTGCAGCGATATGTGCAGAAGCCTTTTCTTTGCTGGTGTAGAAACCAGTGCATTCCAAAACAACGTCAACGTCGTATTTAGCCCAGGGGCAGTCAGCAGCGTTCTTTTCAGCGGAAATTTTGATTTCCTTTCCGTCAACGATGATAGAATCTTCGGTAGATTCTACGGTGTGACCTGCTGCTACGTAGTTACCTTGCATGGTGTCGTATTTCAAAAGATGAGCGAGCATTTCAGGGCTGGTGAGGTCGTTGATAGCAACAACTTCGTAGCCTTCTGCACCGAACATTTGTCTGAAAGCAAGACGACCAATACGTCCGAAACCGTTAATTGCAACTTTAGTTACTTTTGACATTTCAATGTCCTCCAAATATGATTTTTTCTAAAATTTTACAAATTTATTTAAAATTTTTCCAAATTTCGTCTTTTACATTATATCTATAAAAAGTCAAATAGTCAATCAATTTTTATCGTTATTTTAAATTTTCGGGATTTAAACAAGCTAAATCGGCGGGAACGAACAGTCCGTCTTTCCTAATTAGTTCGCCGTCGATATAAATTTCCCCACCGCCGTACTCTTTGGTTTGGATAAGCACCAAATCCCAATGCACTGCGGATACGTTGCCGTTATAGCAGTCGTCATAGCAACAACCGGGGGTAAAATGGATAGAGCCTGATATCTTTTCGTCAAAGAGTATATCCCCCATAGGACGCGTTATAAAGGGGTTAACCCCGAACGCGAACTCCCCAACGTATCTTGCGCCCTCGTCCGTATCGAATATTGCATTTACCTTTTGGGTATCGTTTGCGGTTGCGTTTATAATCTTGCCGTCCTTAAAGGTTAGGCACACGTTTTCAAACTTAAAGCCTTGCTCAACTGACGGTGCGTTATAGGTTATAACGCCGTTAACACTGTTTTTCAGGGGGGCGGTATAGATTTCCCCGTCAGGAATATTTCTCTCGCCCGAACACTTTTTACTGCCTATGCCCTTAATGGAAAAGCTTAAATCGGTGCCTTTGCCAACTATGCGGACTTTGTCTGCTTTATCTAGGCGTGCTTTTAGCGCGTCCATTGCCCTATCCATTTTGGAATAGTCAAGATTGCAAACCTTAAAGTAAAAGTCCTCAAACGCGTCAGTACTCATGCCTGCTTGTTGCGCCATGCCTTGATTGGGATAGCGAAGCACAACCCACTTGGTCTTTTTAACCCTTATTTCGTGATGAACGGGGTGAGAATAAAACTCACTCTCGATTTTCATATTTTGTTCGGGCACGTCGGAGAGTTCGTTGCAGTTCTCCCCTCCGCGAATACCGATATACGCGTCCATTTCTTGCATACGAACTGCGTGGTACTTGGCTTTAAGCTTTGCCCCCTCTTCTGTCTGTCCTAAAAGAAGTGCGCGAGTTATTCTGTTATCGTAAATCTCCACAAACGGATAAGCACCTACTGCATACGCTTCCTTTACGAGCGCGTTTACTAGCATATAATCAATGCCCTTTGCTTCGATTAAAACTTTTTCGCCCTTTTTAAGCGAGCAAGAATAATTGATAAGACCTTTTGCGAGCGCGGTTACTCTTTCATCAATCATAATTCACCTTTGATTTTTTCGTATTTTTGTAATTATTATACAACTAATGCACTTTTTTACAAAGTATTTTCGATTAAATTTAAAATTTATTTGCTAATTTGACAAAAAGGATATATAATAGTAATTGTAAAAATTCGGGCAAAAGCAATAAAGACTCGAAAAAATGAAAAAAATTTGTATAATTATATATTGGAGGATGTACTAATATGGCACTCGTAAACTCAAAGAAAATGTTTGAGCAAGCGTATAAGAACGGCTATGCTATCGGCGCTTTCAACGTAAACAACATGGAAATCGTTCAAGGTATTACCGAAGCATGTAAAGAAGCAAACGCTCCCGTTATCTTGCAAGTAAGTAAGGGCGCAAGAGCATACGCAAACCACACCTATCTCGTTAAACTCGTTGAAGCTGCAGTTGCAGAATGTCCGGAAATTCCGATCGTTTTGCACCTTGACCACGGTCCCGACTTCGAAACTTGTAAGTCTTGCATCGACGGTGGCTTTACTTCCGTTATGATTGACGGATCTCACCTTCCCTTTGAAGAAAACATCGAACTCACCAAAAAGGTAGTTGAATACGCACACGCTAGAGGCGTTACAGTTGAAGGCGAACTCGGAACTTTGGCTGGTATCGAAGACGACGTTAAAGTTGAACACGGTGCTGAAAGCTATACCAAACCCGAAGAAGTTATCGAATTCGTAACCAGAACGGGTGTTGATAGCCTTGCTATCGCTATCGGTACTTCTCACGGCGCATACAAGTTCAAACCCGAACAATGCACCAGAAACGAAGAAGGTATCCTCGTTCCCCCTGCACTCCGCTTCGACATTTTGGAAGCAGTTTCTGAAAAACTCCCCGGATTCCCCATCGTACTCCACGGTTCTTCTTCAGTTCCCCAAGAATACGTTAAAATGGTAAACGAAAACGGCGGTAAAATGCCCGACGCTATCGGTGTTCCCGAAGAACAACTCCGTAAAGCTGCTGGCCTTTCAGTTTGCAAAATCAACATCGACTCTGACCTTCGTTTAGCAATGACTGGTACTATCCGTAAGTTCTTCAACGAAAAACCCGACAAGTTCGACCCCAGAGAATATCTTAAACCCGCTCGTGCTAACATCAAAGAACTCGTTAAACACAAACTCGTTAACGTTCTTGGTTGCGCAGGCAAAGCTGACGAATGCAAATAAGCTAATTTAAAACTAAAAACCCTTGCTTACCAGCAAGGGTTTTTTTGTTATTTTTCTTGATTTGAGTTTATCTTTTGCATTTCCTTTAACAAGTTATATGGCTCATTTTTGTCTTCTTTTTTTGCCATTCTCTCTTTTACAATTTCTTCTAACACTCTATTGTACGCCGGATAATAAATTACTATTTCTATAACCGCTTGCAAAAGCATAGCAAACAGAATAGGCAGAGTATCCAATGCGACAATAAATACTTTTGTCATACGTTCAATATCTATACGATATCCTTTATCTGCTTTTTGCTGAATAACTGCTAATATAATCAATTCGGTAATAATAAGCGCAACCACTACAATTACAATAATAATTTGTTGTTTAATAGAATATGCTCTTAATAATTGTTTGTTTGTGTTTTTTCTCGGTTTCAACAAACATGCACACAAAATTAAGATACCTCCACCTAAAATGCCACCAAATGATAGATTCATTAAAACAAATCCATGATTTTGATATGATGAAAACGAAATAATCATTCTTATCATAGTAAAAATTATAGAAATACTTATTCCACTAATTAGCCAAGCCTGTTTACGTTCTTTTGTAACAATCATTTACTTTTCCCCTTTTTGATAGCATATTGCTATATTTTGCATTTATTATATAGCAATTTGCTATAATTGTCAATAATAAAGGGTGTGGAAATGAAAATTTTTTGTGAACGGCTGATTGAACAGCGGAAAATGAATAAAATGACTCAACGGCAAGTTGCAGATGCTTTGGGGATAAAACAACCCTCATATATCCGCTACGAAAAAGGAGTTGCCCAGCCGTCGCTTGAAAGTCTTGTTTTGCTTGCCAATCTTTTTGACGTTTCGGTTGATTTCCTTTTAGGAAGAGTTGAATATTAAAAGCACTTTACATGTTCGCAAAGTGCTTTTTTGTTTATTTTACTATCGTTTCCATTGTGGTTTTTAGAGGTTTCATGCCTAGTTTTTCGTAAAACTTTACTGCCGATTCGTTTAAGTGCCAAACGTTTAGGGTTAAGTGGTAGCACCCCTCTTTTTTGCACTCTGCTAGGACGTGGTTATATAGTTTCGTGCCAAGTCCCGCGCCCCTAAAATCTTTATCCACACACAAGTCTTCTAGGTAATAAGTTTTAAGCGGGCGCAAATTTTCGCTTTCCTTTTGCTCTTTTATAGCGCAAAAGGCGTACCCCACCGCCATTTGACCGTTATCCGCCACAAACACTGGCGTTTTGGGGTTTTGAAGAATTTGTCTTATCGCGTCTCTATCGTACTTATTCGTTCCTGCCTTAAAGATATCAGGTCTGCCGTCTGCGTGGAGTGCTTGGACTTGCTGTAACATTAAGTAAAGTCTTTCAACGTCTTTTTCGGTAGCACTTCTTATAATCATAGTTCACCTTAATAGCAACTTTCAAAAATTTCTTTTATAACTTTATAGTCTAGCGTGATATAACTTTTTACCGTTCTTGTCTTTTGGTAAGTACAGAGGTCTGCAAGCCTTTCTGCTACGTTAGGAATATTAAACTCTTTTAAGGTGGTCGGCATGCCGATACTCTTAAAGTAGTTAGACATTGCCTCTATACCCATAATTGCAGCCTTTTCATCGTCGCTCTCAACTATATCCCAAACGCGTCTAGCGAACTGTGCAAAGCGTTTTACGTTAGTTTTATAAACGTATTTTGCCCATGCGGGAAACAACACCGCAAGTCCTGCTCCGTGTGCAACGTGGTCGTATTCCCCACTCAAAGCATGTTCTAGTTGGTGTACGGCGAGATAGTTTTCTCTTCCGCACCCCGTAAGTCCGTTATGAGATAAGCTTGAAGCCCACATTATAGTCGCTCTTGCTTCATAGTCGTTGGGGGTCTCTACCGCTACTCTACCCGCACTTATAACCGCTTTTAAGATGCTCTCCGCAATTCTATCAGTTAAGTCGGTATCATCGCAAACGGTAAAGTAACGTTCCATAGTATGTGCCATAATATCCACTACACCGCAAGCCGTTTGATATGCAGGAAGAGTGTAGGTGAGTTCGGGGTTCATGACGGCAAACTTTAAGCGATTGAGTTCGGTTGAACAGCCCTTTTTCATATTTAATTCGAGGTTGGTTATAACGGCAGAGTTACTCATCTCGCTACCGGCAGCAGAGTGCGTTAAAACGCACGCTACGGGGATAGCGTCTATAGGCTTTCTCTTTCCCATAGCAAAATCCCACACGTCGCAATCTGCTTTTGCACCGAGTGCGGTGTACTTACACGAGTCAATCACGCTACCGCCACCAACGGCAAGTATCATATCGACTTTTTCGCGTTTTGCTACCGCGATAGCTTCTCTAACAAAGGTGATTTTGGGGTTTGGCTCTACTCCGCCCATTTCCACGAACTCTATCGCGCTATTATTAAGCGAAGCTTTGATAGTATCCAAGAGACCGCTTTTTATAACGCTTGCTTTTCCGTATTGGAGCATTATTTTTTTATAGCCGTACTCACGAATGATTTCGCCAATTTCCTTTTCTTTGCCTTTGCCAAAGTATACCTTTGTGGGAGTATTGTAAATAAAATCGTTCATAACAATTCCTTTCTGATAGATAATTAAATTACTTTCAAGAACTTATCAAGCCTATTTGCAAGTTTTTTATTAGCGCCTACAAAGTCGAGCGTTTTGCCTTGCAAGGTCATTTTTTTCTTTAAGGTTGAAATCTTTTCTAGTGCGGTTTGGTCTATGCTTTCAATTTTATTCAAATCGAGAGTTACCATATCCTTACCCTCGCTAGCCTTTTCCAAAACGGCGACGAGTTTATTTGCATTGACAAAGAAAATAGTACCTTTTGCTTTAACGACGTTTCTTCTCTTGCTCTCAACGATTTCCGTCTTCAAGCCTTTCTTAAAGTTTTGGATATTAAGAATAAAGGTTACTGCAACGCCACCCAACACACCGTAGGTAAGGTCGAAAACAACTGTTAACACGCACGTTACAACGAGTATTATACAATCTCTTACACCAAAGCGGAGAAGCTTACCGAACAACTTAAACCTACTCATATTGATAGCAACGGAAATCAAGATTGCAGAGAACACTGCAAGCGGAATAAACTGCATAACGCTCATTAGCGCAAAGTAGAACACCAACAAGAAAAGCGCGTGGAACACGCCCGTTAAAGGACTTCTTGCACCGTTCTCAATACCTGCTGCCGTTCTTGCAATCGCACCCGTTGCAGGTAGACCGCCAAGAAGTGACGATGCAATGTTTGCAATACCTTGTCCCATAAGTTCTTGGTTGGGGTTAAACTTGGTGTTCGTCATACCCGAAGCAACCGTTGCAGACAAAAGACTTTCAATCGCACAGAGAAATGCGATAACGATTGACGGAACGATGAGGGCGGTAAACTTAACGTTTTCTATTGATGAAAAGTCTATCGGGAAAAACCCTGCTTCTATCTTTCCGAATTTAGAACCGATAGTTGCAACGTTAGTGCCAAATACTCCGTTCAACAATAAGGTTACGCCCGTACAAACGATAAGAGCAACGAACGCTGACGGGATTTTTTTGTTTATCTTCGGCAATAAAATTACGCACAAAAGACCGATTGCGCCCACACCGAACGTTGCGAGGTCAAAGTTTTTGATGTTTTCAAAGTATGCGATAAACTTATGTACTGCCTCACTAACGCCCGTGACGTTAAACGCGCCGAGGTCGTTTATTTGACCAATGATAAGCGTAATCCCTATACCCGTGGTAAAGCCTATGGTAATCGGGTACGGGAAGAATTTCATAACGCTTCCTGCACGCAACAGCCCCATAACTATTAGTATTATACCTGCCATAATACCTGCAATCGCAAGCCCTAAAAGTCCAATGTTTGGGTTTAACACGTAAGACGCAAGTATTACGACGAACGCCGCGGTAGGACCGCCTATCTGGTATTTAGAGCCACCGAGGAAGGATATAAAAAATCCCGCAACGATAGCCGTTATAATACCAAACTGAACTGCGTGGTTAGAACCCGGTACAGACTGAATGCCAAGTGCAATAGACAGAGGGAGCGCAATGATTGCAACCATAAGTCCTGCAAACAAGTCTTTTACTAGGTCTTGTTTTTTGTAGCCTTTAAGCGAAGAAAAAAGTTCTGGTTTCATTTGTTTTTTCCTTATATAAAAATAATCTTTTTCCAAGTAAACCTATTTTACCACTATTTAACTAAAAAGTAAATAAATCGCAAAAGAAAAACTCCGCTTAAAGCGGAGTTTTATTAGTTTTTATTAATAATAGCGTCCATTGCCTCTATATATCCGTCGAAGCCTTTTCCCGTGACCGTTAAAAATGCAAAGTTTTTAACAAAAGAAATCTGTCTAAAATCTTCCCTTTCGTTAACGGCGGAAATATGCACTTCTACCGTTGGGATATTTACAGCTTTAAGCGCGTCTAAAATTGCCACGCTCGTATGCGTATACGCGCCGGGGTTTATGACAATTCCGTCAAACTTTTGGTATGCTTTTTGAATTTCGGTTACAATAGCGCCCTCGTAGTTTGACTGATAACACTTTACCTTTACGCCCTTTTCCTTTGCCTTGCCCTTGATTAGTTTAACGAGCGACGCGTACGTTTTGTCGCCGTAAATGTGCTTTTCTCTAATACCTAGCATATTTAGATTGGGTCCGTTTATAACGAGTATTTTCATAATTTGTCAATAACTCCTTTGACAGTTTTAGCAACGCTGTTATTGTTGTCAACGATAAAATCGCTAAACAACTGATAACTGTCCTTTCTCTCTTTGTATAATTTTCTAACGGTCAGCAAATCTTTAGACAGCGGTCTACCGTCGGTAACAAGCAAATCTATATCCCTTTTTATCCAGAACACTTTGCCGTTAGACTTTAACGGATAAAGGTTTTCAACGTTCTTTACAACGCCACCGCCCGTCGCGATTACCTTGCCCGTCTGCATGCAAACGTCTTTTACAACCTCTTTTTCAAGTTCTCTAAAATATACTTCTCCGTCCTCTTTAAATATCCGCGGTATCTTTTTGCCAGCACGTCTTTCTATCACTTTATCGGTATCGATAAACTCTCTATTGAGTTTTTTAGCAAGTTCTTTACCGACAGTGCTCTTTCCCGAACCCGGCATACCTACAAGCACGACGTTTGTAGTGTCTTTTGCCATTGCCTTGACGATTTTATCAATCTTTTGGTCGTCAATCTTTCTGCCCTTAAACTTTTCACTCGCGTACTTTGCTTGTGCAACGAGCATATTAAGTCCGTTTACGTGCTTGACACCGAGTTTTTCCGCGTTATAGCAAAGCATTGTTAGGCGCGGATTATAAACGACGTCCGCAACGCCCTCTAAATGCTTAAAGCCATCTAATTCTATTGGGGCGGAATAGTTGTTCGGGAACATTCCCACGGGGGTGGTATTGATTATAACTTGAACGTCCGCTTGTTTTTTGTAGTTATTATAATTTATTTCACCCGAACGGGAAACCTTGAACACTCGACTTGCACCGCAGTGCTTTGCAACCGCTTCCGCCGTCTTGCTTGTTCCTCCGCTACCGAGAATCATAACAACTTTGTCCTTTAAGGTTATACCGGCGCTTTTAAGCATATACTCCATGCCGTCAAAGTCGGTATTATACCCTTTAAGACCGTTCTTTTTTCTTACCACCGTGTTGACCGCGCCAATCTCTTTGGCTCTATCATCAATGGTTTTTAAGTACTTAATTATATCTGTTTTATACGGAATAGTAACGTTGAAGCCCTTTATCTTTTTATTTGAAGTAAACTCTTCAAGAGCCTTCTCGTCTAATGAATAAAGATTGTAATCGTAATTGCCTAGTTTTTCGTGTATAGGTTTAGAAAAACTGTGCCTTAACGATTTTCCTACAAGCCCGTACTTTTCTTTTATTTGCATTTTATATCATTTCCCTATATGCACCGAGGAAGGTAAACTGCTCGGTAGAATTGTCTAGTTCTATCAAAAGATTTTTAACGCCCTTGTCCTTAATATTGCACTCAAAGTCAAAGTAGAACATAAACTCAAACGACGAACCGACGATAGGTCTTGATTCTAGTTTGGTAAGGTTTATGCCAAGGTTAGAAAACTTGGATAACAACTTGTTAAGGCTACCCGGTGAGTTTTGAGGAAGGGTGGTCATAATACTTATCTTTTGCGCGCCTTGATAAAACTCCATATCCTTTGCAATGAGGATAAACCTAGTATAATTATTATCGCTGTCTTGAACGTTGTTTTGCAAAATTTTAAGTCCGTAAAGTTCTGCACATTCTCTTGACGAAATTGCCGCTACGTCGTGTCTACCGCTCTCTGCAAGCGTTCTTGCGGCCACTGCAGTGTTTGCAACGGCAGTGATTTTAACGTCTTTGAACTGTTCTAAATAATGCTTGCATTGAGAGAGCGCTTGTTCGTGCGAAATAATCTCTTTTATATCTGATAATTTTGTGTCCTTATTTACGATAAGGTTATGCGAAACGGATAAGCGGATACTTCTAACGATATAGAATTTATGCTCTTTCATGAGGTCGTAAACTTGGTTTACCGAACCTGCAGAACTGTTTTCTATGGGGAGTACGCCGTATTTACAGAACCCCTTTTCAACCGCTTGGAACACTCCGTCAAAGTTCTTAAAATAGGTAATGTCCGCAAGCTCGAAAAGTCTATCCGCAGCGATACCAGAGTATGCACCCGAAACGCCTTGACAAGCAACCTTTGCCTTTGCAGGAAGCACGAGTTCGCCTTTTTTTAACGCCTCGTCAATTTTGTCGCCTATTTCAGAGTGGTACTCCGCATTCATTGTTTGGTACGCTTTGCTCGTTTCAAAAATGGTCTCAAACACCCTCTTTAAGTAAACTTGGTTTTTCTCGTCTACTTTTTCCGCAACGCGAAGGAGTATTTTCTTTTCTCTTTCGGGGTCAGAAACTGCCTTTCCGCTTTGTTTTTTTACCTCGCTAACCTCTCCAACGAGTTTCATCCTCTCGTCGTAAAGAGAGGCAATCTTGTCGTCGATGCTGTCAATCTGTTCTCTAATTTTGCTTAATTCCATTTTGCTCTCCTTAAATGCAATCAAAGATTGCTATTGCGCTAATCGCTTCTATGACAGGCACTGCCCTCGGCACTATGCAACTGTCGTGTCTGCCCTCAATTTTGAGTTTTACGTTTGTCTTACTCTCAAGATTTATAGTGTCTTGTTCTTTGCCGATTGATGGGGTGGGCTTTATCGCCACTCTAAACGTTATCGGCATACCGTTCGCCATACCGCCGTTTATACCGCCGTTATGATTGGTCTTGGTCTTTACCGAGCCTTTATCGTCATAATAAAAACTGTCGTTCGCCTCGCTTCCTCGCATTCTGCTTATATCAAAACCGCTACCGAACTCTATTCCCTTAACGGCAGGAACGGCAAAAGCTAGATTTGAAATAACGCTCTCTATACTGTCGAACATATATTCTCCGCTTCCCACGGGAACGCCCTTTATAACACACTCGATAACTCCGCCTACCGAGTCGCAGTTCGACCTCGCGTCCTCAATCTCCGCCATCATTTTATCTTTATCTGTCGAACATAGCACGGGGAATTCTTTATCGATAGAGTTAAAGTCAAAGCTTTGACAGTCAACGTCCTTATATCCCTTGCCTTGCGTATTTCCTATAGAATAAAGGTACGCGTTAATCTCTATCCCCTTTTTCTCTAATATCTGCTTACAAATACCGCCTGCAATACACATTGGCGCAGTCATTCTTCCCGAAAACTTTCCGCCACCTCTATAATCAAAGGTATCGCCGTATTTTGTCCACGCAACGTAGTCAGCATGTGCGGGGCGGGGTGTCTTTACCACGTTTTTATAGTCCTTGCTTCTCTGCTCTAAATTTCTTATTACCGCGCTGAATTCCCCGCAAATTTTACCCTCTTCCGCTTGACCTAAAACGATAACCTTATCGCCCTCCAAACGCTTGGTGGAAAATGCGGTGTTTTTAGGTTTTCTTCTGTCCATAAATTCTTGAAGTTTAGCCTTATCATAAGTTTGTCCGTCAAGACCGCTCGCCTTAACCCCGATTTCTGGGGCGTGCGAAGCGCCGAATATTTCAAGCTTTATCTTTCTTCCATTGTAAACCGAACGCTGTACGTCATTAACCATTTGTAACACGTCCTCCTACGCTAATAAAATCTTCAAAGAAAGTGGGATAGGACTTTTCTACAGCCTTTGCGTCCGTCAAAACGGTATGCTCTTCTACCCTTGTCGCCATAACCGCCACCGACATAGCAATTCTGTGGTCGTTATGCGAATCAACCTCGCACCCCTTGGCTTTTCCGCCATAAATTTTTAAGGAGTGTCCGTCACTTTCCGCCCTCACTCCGAAACGCGAGAGCATATCTATTGTCGTTTGTATTCTATCGCTTTCTTTTATCTTTAACCTTTCGACGTTATTTATCACGGTAACGCCATCCGCGTTCGCGCCCAAAACCGAGGCTATCGGAACTAGGTCGGGACAGTTCTCCGCATCCATAGTAAAGTGGGATAGCGCACTCTTTTGCACCCTTACGCTGTTTTTTTCGCATTGGACTAGCGCACCAGACTGCTTTAAAATATCTAATATCGCCCTATCGCCTTGAACACTGTTTAGGTTGAGTCCTGAAACGGTAACGTCGCCCGATATCGCGCCCAGCACCAAAAAGAATGCCGAATTCGACCAGTCGCCCTCGGGATACACCTCGCCAGAATAGACTTGGTTACCTTTTATAAAGAAGCCGTAATCGGTCTTTTCAATCTTTATTCCAAAATTTGATAGCACCTCTATGGTAATATCCACGTACGGAGAAGATGCAAGCGGAGCTATCAGCACAATTTTACTATCCTCTTTTAGTGAGGGTAGCGCCATTAATAGTCCTGAAACGTATTGGGAGCTTATATCCCCACGAATCTTAAACTCTCCGCCCGTAAGTTTACCGTTTAAGATTATCCTATCCGTTTTTTCGGCAGTAACCCCATGTCCTTTTAGGGCGTTAAACAGTTCTTCATTGGGACGCTCCATAAGTTTGCCGTGTCCGATTAACGAAAACTTACCGCCAATAGAGGCGCATAGAGGTATTAAAAATCGTAGCGTCGAACCAGACTCTCCGCAGTCGAGTTCAAACTTCCCCTCGGCAATGTCTTTTAAGCACTGTTCGGTTGCCGTTATGTCTTTAGAGGTAAACTGTCCGCAGTTTGCCGTCGGCGTTTTGCCAGCAAGGAAATTACATATTGAAATTCTGTGCGCGTACGATTTTGAGGGGATTGCTTTAACCTCTCCCAAGACGTTTGCGCCCGAAATTTTTACGTTCATCTTAAATATCCTTCTATTTCAGTTATAGGAACTTTTTTCTCTATTACGTTGCCCACCCCACCAATCATCATAAACGTAACGGTATCTCCACTACGTTTTTTATCGGCAAGGCAAGCCTTTGCCATCTGCTCTACGCTATACGAGACCGCTTGGGCTTTAGCGCATTTATCCATAGCGCACTTTATCTGCTCGGCACACTTTTTTTCAACAAGTCCGTGAGATATAGAACTGTTTAATATTATATCAAGACCCATTCTAACTGCTTTGCCGTGCGATATTTGATATCCCGACAACTTTTCGATTGCGTGTGCAGGAGTGTGTCCTAAATTTAAGAGTTTTCTTTTTCCACCCTCAAACTCATCCGCCTCGACAATCGCTCTTTTATAGTCAACGCATAAGTAAACTAACTCTTTAATATCGTAATCTTCATTCTGCAAGAGGTCAAAAATTCGTTTATCTAGCACCGCATACTTTGCAGTTTCCCCCATACCGTCCTCAAAAATCTCTTTTGTAAGACTAGAAAGGGTGTCCGTATCGCACAGTACGAGGCTTGGCTGACAAAACGCTCCTACTAAATTCTTGCCTGCTTTTAAGTCAATCGCCGTTTTGCCACCGACTGACGAATCTATTTGCGCCAAGAGTGTAGTCGGCATTTGGATATAACTTATACCTCGTAAAAACGTTGCCGCGGCAAAGCCTGCCATATCGCCGACAACCCCACCGCCAAGCGCTACTAGAGCGTCCGTGCGCGTTATTTGGTTTTGAGCGAGGAAATTTAATATTTCTCCGTAAGTATCGAGGTTCTTGCTCTGCTCTCCGTGAGGAAAAACAAACTTGCAAACGGAAAAGCCGTTCTCTTCAAGCGATTTTTGAACGCCCTTTGCGTAAAGCGCATCCACCGTATCGTCGGTAACGAGTGCAATTTTAGAGGCATTTACAACCTCTTTTACGTGCTCACCTGCGCTTTTAAGCAACCCGCCCCCGATTTTTACCTGATATTTTCTCGAAGCGTTTACCGTTATTAATTTAACGTTATCATTGTTTATCATTATTCCAACTCCTTCTCATCTTTTCGGATAGCAATTTTTTCTCGTTGCCATCCGCGAGAAGTTTTCTCATTTCGTCCGTATCCTTATTTTTAAGCGCGCTCTTGTACTCGTTTAGACTGTTTATGATAGAATCTAATTCATCTACTAAAAAGTCCGCGTTATCCACCGTGAGTTGCGCCCACATTTCAGGAGAAAGTCTAGCAACCCTTGTCATATCCCTAAAACTGCCTGCGGAAAAACCCATAAACTGCTCTGCCGTTTTGCTCTTAATATATGAACTCGAAACGAGGTGAGCAAGTTGGGAAGTAAAGGCGATAATCTCGTCGTGCTTTTCTGCAGTAGTGATAACCACGCTTCCAAATCCTAGGCTTAAACAGTATGCTTTAAGGTCAGCAACCCGCCTAATATCCGCTTTTACGGGGACTAAAATCATAGAAGCCTTATCAAAAAGACCAACAGTAGAGTGACTCACGCCCGAAAACTCACGACCTGCCATTGGGTGAGTGCTTATAAAGTCTAGGTGCGGATATTTTTTGGATAATTCCCTCATTTGCGAAACTATTCTTCGCTTATTACCACAGCAGTCGCACACTAGCGCCCCCTCTTTTAGTAGTGGGCAGTATTTTTCCAAAACCTCCTCCAACGCGTCGGGATAGAGGGATAAGAACAATACGTCAATCTCTTTAACGTTGCTCTCGTTTAGTTCAAAATGGTATGCGCTTAAAAGTTTACCGTCTAGCATCGCCTTTGTGGAAATATCCGTTGCGTAAACTTTGTCGTTCGTTCTAGATACTATAACTCTGCCTAGAGAACCACCGATTAAGCCAAGGCCTACTATTCCTATGTTCATTTTTACCTTTATTCTCCGTAAGTTTTTCCAACCAAGGGAAGCATTGCTTTGATTTTACCCATGAGTTTATCGAATTGTTCGGGATTTAAGGACTGCGCCCCGTCACACAAAGCACGCTTGGGGTCGTTGTGAACTTCAATTATCAAGCCGTCCGCCCCTGCGCCTACCGATGCTAGCGACATGGGTTCAACGTATTTTGCAATACCCGTCGAGTGACTTGGGTCGATTATAATCGGCAAGTGCGTTCTATCCTTTAATGCAGGAATTGCAGATAGGTCTAACGTGTTTCTCGTCATCGTTTCAAAGGTTCTTATTCCTCTTTCGCACAAAATTACTTCGGAATCGCCCTCTGCCATAATGTACTCTGCACTCATAAGAAGTTCTTGCAAGGTGTTTGCAAGTCCGCGCTTTAATAGTATTGGTTTACCAGTCTTACCAACTTCTTTTAAGAGCTCAAAGTTTTGCATATTTCTTGCACCAATTTGTATAACGTCAACGTCCTTAAATAAATCGAGGTTGTTCACGCTCAATAATTCGGTTACTATGGGAAGTCCCGTTTCTTTCTTTGCTTTAAGAAGAAGTTCAATACCCGTGTCCTTTAAGCCTTGGAAAGCGTAGGGAGAAGTTCTTGGCTTAAACGCGCCACCGCGAAGCATAGTCGCGCCCGAAGCTTTAACCGCCTCCGCCACCTCTATTATTTGTTTTTCCGATTCTACAGAACACGGACCTGCTATAACGTGGAACTTATCCTTTCCGATTTTATGACCGCCAACGTTAATAACAGAATCTTCGGGGTGGAATTTCCTGTTTGCGTTCTTATACGGTTCTTGTACGCGTTGAACTTGTTCAACGATATCTAGGCTGGAAATAAGGTCGATATCAACCCTACTCGTGTCGCCAACAAGTCCCAAAACAGTGGAGTGTTCACCGCGACTAACGTGCACGTCAAGTCCTAATTCCTTGACCCAGTCAATAAGATTTGTAAATTGTTTTTCTTCACAGGAATTTTTTACTACGATTATCATAAAATCATCTCCGATTATTATTTTTATGTTTAGGTTTGTCAAACACAAGCAAGACGAGGCTCGCGAAAGGTTTGATATATCACCCCAATCATAATCCCCCTCGTTAGACTTTGAAGTAAAATGGTTGACTTTCCCTTTAGGCTTGTCAAATACGAGCAAGACGAGGCTCGCGACGTGTTTCGGGTGAGATTAACCTTGTTGGTTATCGAAGTCGAAACACAAAGCAGTAACGAAGTATTGCGAAGTGTTTCACAAAACGAACGGTCAACCCTTTTTACGTAAAAGACTAACTAATTAAAAAAGGCTTTGTAGTGATTACTACAAAGCCGTTCTTTCATTTCACGCAAAAACAATCCGTATAGTAATTACTATCGAGATATTAAACTTTGCTATTAAAATAAAAGTAAAAGTACGAGGTATAAATTTTCATTTCTTTCTCCAAAAGTAATTAGATTATACTCCTCTTTCACAGGCACTGTCAAGTATTTTTATAATTTAGAACTAATTTTTTCTTTATTTTTTCAAAAGAAAACAGCCTACACAATAGTATAGACTGTTTATGATTTTTATTAAATTCTTCGCGAGGAAATCTTTGCGTAAATTTCCTTATACTTATCGAAGTAAAAGAGGTTTGTACCACTAGTAGTTACAGAAGCAGTACCCGCAGCGACGCTCATGCGGAGAAGCTCGTGCATTGGAACGCCTTTAATAAGTCCAACGCAAGTTGCCGCAACCATGCAGTCGCCCGCACCTACGGTGGAGTTAACTGCAACGGACGCGCTCTTACAATAATAACTGTCCGTTCCGTCAGTAAGCACCGCCCCGTCAGAGCCTAAAGATATCATAACGTTTTTAACGCCTAAATCAAGATATTTTTTTGACGCCTTTATAATATCGTTTAATGAAGTTACGCTCTCGCCCGTAAAGCTCTCGAGTTCACGAAGATTTGGCTTTGCCATAAAAATTTCTCTCTTTTCTATGGCGGATAACATATTATCCTTTTCGGTATCAACTATAACCTTTACGTCTTTAGGGATAACACTCAAAACGTCCCCGTAAAACTCTGGACGAACGCCCTTGGGCAAGCTTCCACTCATTACCGCAACCTTAAACTGCGGAGAAATTTCTTTTACTAGGTCGATTAGTTCTTTTTGTTTTTCAAGAGTAACCGTTTCGCCCTTATCGTTGATTTCGGTGAGCATAGAGCGTTTGTCTATAATTTTATAGTTTACTCTCGCCCTGCCTTTGTTGTAAATGAACTTGTGTTTTACACCCTCTTTATCGAGAACGTGTTCAAACAATTTGCCTTGGTCGTCAAACATAAAGCCCGTGGAGAAGCTCTCCTCCCCAAGTCTTGCAACGCCCATTGCAACGTTTAACGCCTTGCCCGAGTAAGTTTCCACCTTGCTGTCTATCCTATTGAGCATACCCACGTTCAAACTGTCAAGTTCTATCGTACAGTCAATGCTCGGATTCGGGCATATTGATAGTATCATTAAAAATCATCTCCAATCACGCTTATATTAAAAGCGCGTTTATTTTTTTGCACTCTCTATAATCTTTTCCTGT
>SVIY01000068.1 GCA_015069265.1 Clostridiales bacterium | reverse complement strand
TCTTATGGACATGAAAAAAATCGAGAAAAAGTGGCAAGCAATTTGGGAAAAAGAAAAACTTGCAAATTTCAACCCTAAAAACGTGGGTAAAAAATATTACTGCTTGGAAATGTTCTCATACCCCTCTGCTGCAAAACTTCACCTAGGTCACTGGTATAACTACGGACCTACCGACAGTTTTGTAAGATACAAGAAAATGAAAGGGTTTGAAGTGTTTCAACCTATGGGATTCGACGCGTTCGGTCTCCCTGCAGAAAACTACGCTATAAAAACGGGCATTCACCCCAAAGATTCTACTGATAAGAATATCTTAAATATGGAGCAAACGCTTCGTGAAATGGGCGCAATGTTTGATTGGAGCGCAGAAATCAAAACGTGCGAAGAAGACTACTATAAATGGACACAATGGTTGTTCTTAAAATTATACGAAAAGGGACTTGCATACAGAAAAGAAGCCCCTGTTAACTGGTGTCCCGGTTGCAAAACCGTTCTTGCTAACGAACAAGTTGTTAACGGCGCGTGCGAACGCTGTTCATCTACGGTAGTTAAAAAGGACCTCACTCAATGGTTCTTCAAAATTACCGAATATGCAGAAGAACTTCTTCAAGGCTTAAACGGACTCGATTGGCCAGAAAAAACTAAACTTATGCAGAAAAACTGGATTGGCAAATCTACCGGTGGGGAAATCGAATTTACCGCAGAAAGCGGTGATAAATTCAAAGTTTTCACCACTCGCGCAGATACCCTTTTCGGCGTTTCATACGTTGTCCTTGCCCCCGAACACCCCCTCGTTAAGAAACTTACTTCTGCAAAGCAGAAAAAATTGGTTGAAGAATACGTTGCTGAAACTGCAAAATCTAACGAAATTGACAGACTTTCCACCGCTCGTGAAAAGACGGGCGTATATATCGGACACAAGGCCATCAACCCGATTAACGGAAAGGCCGTTCCTATTTACGTTGCCGATTACGTTTTATACTCTTACGGCACGGGCGCAGTTATGGGCGTTCCCTCTCACGACGATAGAGACTTCGTATTTGCAACAAAATACGGCCTACCTATAACTAGAGTTATCAAAGGTGTTAATTGCGAAGACGAACTTCCCTTTACTGATGACGGAATCGTTATGAATAGTCCCGGATTTGACGGTATGACTAGCGAACAAGCAAGAAAAGCTATAATTAACGAGCTTGTTAAAGAAGGTAAGGCTGAACACAAAACAAATTATAGATTGCGCGACTGGTTAGTTTCTCGTCAGCGTTATTGGGGCGCACCTATCCCCGTTATCCACTGCGATAAATGCGGTGTAGTACCCGTTCCATACTCCGATTTACCGGTTAAACTCCCCTATGACGTAGAGTTTGCTCCCGACGGAGAATCTCCCCTTGCAAAACATCAAGGATTTATGAACGTTAAGTGTCCCGTTTGCGGTGGCGACGCTCATAGAGACCCCGACACTCTCGATACGTTCGTTTGTTCGAGTTGGTATTATCTCCGTTACCCCGACGCTAAAAACTCCAAAGAACCGTTTAACCCCGAACACATCAACAAAATGCTTCCCGTTGATAAGTACGTTGGTGGTGCAGAACACGCATGTATGCACTTACTTTACGCACGTTTTATCACCAAAGCATTGCGCGATATGGGTTACCTTAACTTTGACGAGCCGTTTAAGTCGCTCGTTCACCAAGGTATCATTTTAGGACCTGACGGTATGAGAATGAGCAAGTCAAAAGGCAACATTATTGCCCCTGACCCCTACGTTCAAGAATACGGTTCAGACGTTTTAAGACTTTACCTCATGTTTGGTTTCTCATACACCGAAGGTGGTCCTTGGAGCGATAGCGGTATTAAAGCAATTACCAAGTTCCTCGACAGAGTAGAAAGACTTGCAAACAAAGTCGCATCCACTCCCAATACCAAATATAACGGCATGACCGCAGTTGAAAAAGACCTTCTTTACGCTACCAACTATGCAATCAAGCAAGTTGATAAAGATATGGACGCGTTCTCATTCAATACTGCAGTAGCACGTTTAATGGAACTCGTTAACGCAATTTCTAAATTCGACGCATTCGACGGCGAAAAGAATATTTCCGTATATAAAGATTGCTTTAAGACACTTATTCTTTTGCTCGCCCCTTGCGCTCCTCATTTCTGCGAAGAAATTTGGGAATTACTCGGCAATCGCAATTCAATATTCTATTCAAAATATCCTGAAGTTGACGAAAGCGCACTCGTTAAGGACGAAATAGAAGTTGCAGTACAAATCAACAGTAAAATGCGTGGAAAAATTATGGTTCCAAACGATTTAACCGAAGACGTTGCAAAAGAGATAATTTTCGCAAACGAAAAACTTGCAACTGAACTTGAAGGAAAACAAATCAAAAAACTCATAATTGTTCCTAAACGCATAATCAATATCATTGTTTAATATTTTTACGGCGGTCGTTAATGAAAAAAAAGATTGAAAACGCACCAATAATAGAAAGATACTCCCCGTCTCCAGAGGCGGGGCTTTCTTGCGCGCAAATTCAATCTAGGAAAAACGAAAAACTCACGAACGCTGTAAAAAAACAATACTCTAAATCATACTTTAGTATATTTACGGGCAACATCTTTACCTCGTTTAACCTACTTGGAATTTGTTGCTTTATTGCCCTAATTTTAAGCGGAGCGTCGCTTAACCAATTTGTTTTCGTAATCTTTTACGTCGCAAACATAGCGATTGGTATATTCCAAGAAATTCGCGCAAAAAAATGCGTTGATAGACTGTCACTAATCGCAAACAAGAACGTTATCGCAATAAGAGACGGTGAAAAGATAGAAATTGCTTCAGACGATATCGTTTTAGATGAGGTTATTTATCTAGGCATCGGCAATCAAATTCCCGCAGACTGTATAGTTTTAGATGGAGAAATTGAGGTAAATGAATCGCTTTTAACCGGCGAGTCAATTGCAGTCAAAAAGAGAGTTGGCGACAGCCTTTTAGGTGGAAGTTTTATTACAAGTGGAACGTGCTTTGCTCAAGCGGTAAAGGTTGGCAAAGATAATTACGCGCAAACGTTATCCGCAAAGGCAAAAGCATACAAAAAACCGAAATCTGAAATTATGAACTCGCTAGCAATAATTATCAAAGCTGTCGGTTTCATAATCTTACCTATCGCCTCTGCTCTAATAATAAAGTCATTACTGATTAACCCAAAAGAAGTTGCAAGTGCCGTTCTCGGTGCAGTAACGGTAGTTTTGGGCATGATACCGGCAGGCATGTTCTTGCTAACTAGCGTTGCTTTAGCCGTTGGAATTATTAAACTTGCAAAACATAAAACCCTTGTTCAAGACCTTTATTCGTTAGAAATGCTCGCCCGTGTCGACACAATTTGCTTTGACAAAACAGGCACGATTACCGACGGTAACATGACGGTAAAAGAGGTTGTAAAACTAATAGATTGTTCGGATAATTACATTAAAGACACCGTCTCATCAATGATTTTTGCATTGGGAAACACAAACCAAACTTCCGACGCTCTATTTAATTACTTTGGCGACCAACAACTATACACGGCAAAGACAATTTTGCCCTTCAACTCGACTAGAAAATTATCAGCTGTTACATTTGAAAACATTGGAACGTACGCTTACGGCGCGCCCGAATACGTCTTAAGCAAGAGTAAATATCAAGAAATAAAACAAACAGTAAACGAATATGCAAAGAGCGGTTTAAGAGTTTTAATTCTTGCAAAATCAAGCATAGAAATTGAAAACGACAAAGCGCCGAACGACTTCTCTCCTATCGCACTCCTTTTAGTTGCGGATAACGTTAGAGAAGAAGCCGTTTCAACTGTTGCATGGTTTATTGAAAATAACGTTAATATAAAAGTAATTTCTGGCGACAATCCTATTACAGTTTCAGAAGTAGCAAAGCGCGCAGGAATTATAAATGCAGATAAATACATTAGTTTAGAAGGCATGACTGACGAGGAAGTCTTTAACGTTGCTAATGATTACGTAGTTTTCGGCAGAGTTACCCCCGAACAAAAAGCCGTTTTAATCAAAGCGCTAAAATCAGCAGGACACGTTACCGCAATGACGGGCGACGGAGTAAATGATATTTTAGCGTTAAAAGAATCAGACTGCGCAATATCTGTTGCATCTGGTAGTGACGCGGCGAGAAACGTTTCTCACCTTGTACTTTTAGACAACAATTTTTCGTCAATGCCACAAATAGTTTACGAAGGTAGACGAGTTATCAACAACGTGGAACGCTCGGCTTCACTCTTTTTGATGAAAACGCTCTTCACCATGTTTATGGCGGTAATTTCACTGATACTGCCGTACATGTACAGTTATCCCTTCGTTGCTTCTCAAATGAACTTGCTTGAATTTGCAATAATCGGTATCCCAGCGTTCTTCTTATCTTTCCAAAAGAACGATTCGCGCGTAGAAGGGAAGTTTATCTCTTACGTAATTAGACGTTCACTACCGAGTGCAATACTAATGATTGCAAGCGTTTTAACAATTGAAGTTATAAAGATTTTATTCGGAAGATTTTACGACAGTACGTATACTAATATACAAATTTATGCCGTTTTAGTTGCTGGACTTATAAACCTCTTTTACGTTTGTAGACCGTTCACAGAAATTAGCAAAAAGGTATTCGTCGTGACGGCAACTTTCGTTTTGGGCGTAATAATACTAGCCTTGTTCGACCTCGTTCCGCTTATTAATAACTTCTTTATGTATAACGCGATAATTCCGCTAGACGATTATTGGTACTTACTTTTAATTTTCTTCGGCGTAAGCGTTGTAAATATCCCCTTATCGTTACTTTTGCAAAAAGCATTTTTTAATGCGAATATAGATAAATTAATCGAAAAGGTTTTCTATAGAAAGAAGAAAAACAAAAAATAAAATTTTACACAAAACAAAAAACCGCCAGTTTTTACTGTCGGTTTTTTGTTTTAATTAAATTAGTTTTTAGATTCAATCAATTTAACGATGTCGCCAACGGTTTTAATGTTGACTGCGTCTTCTTCGGGAACGGTAATGCCGAATTCTTCTTCCAAATTCATGAGCATTTCAACAACGTCAAGCGAGTCCGCGCCCAAATCCTTAACAACTTCCTTTTCATCGGTAATTTCCTCAACGGACTTGTTAAGTTGGTCTGCAATAAGTTTTTTAATCTTATCTGCTAATTCCATTTTGCGCCTCCTTAAAATTTAAGTATAGTCTAATTATAATACATTTGACTTAATTTTGCAAGCAATATTCTAAATTTTTTACTTGTTCTGCGGGATGTCGGGAATGGTTGCAAAGCCCTTTTCCAAATCTTCGTCAGTGGGAACGTAATCGGTCATTTTGCCCTCGTTAAATGCTGTATATGCCTTGAGGTCAAAATAACCCGTACCCGTTAGACAGAATACAATTTTCTTCTTTTCGCCCGTTTCCTTACACTTCAAAGCCTCATCAATAGCAACTCTTATGCTGTGCGAAGATTCGGGTGCAGGAAGAATACCTTCAGATTTTGCAAACGTTACTGCCGCATCAAAAACTTCCGTTTGTTTAACAGTTGTTGCCTCAATATAACCCTCGTGGTAAAGCTTTGATACGATCGGGTTCATGCCGTGGAAACGAAGTCCACCAGAGTGGTTGGGCGCAGGCATAAAACCACTGCCTAGAGTATACATTTTAAGAAGCGGTGTGGTTTTACCCGTATCACCAAAGTCATATACGTACTTACCGCGAGTAAGCGTCGGACAAGAAGCAGGCTCAACACCAATGATTCTATAATTTTTCTTACCCTCGATTTTATCCTTAACGAACGGAGCGATAAAGCCACCAAAGTTAGATCCACCACCCATACAACTGATGATTAAATCAGGTTCGATATCATATTTTTCAAGCACTGCTTTCGTTTCTAACCCAATAATTGATTGATGCA